>NZ_JAMWXW010000049.1:0-52929 GCF_031570135.1 Paraburkholderia sp. USG1
CGTCCAGCAACCGCTACGGCGCAATTCACCCGCGGCATTCCGCTCTCCGCCCACTCCGCGCCGCTGCCGTACTCACGCACAGCCAGCGGCGCCCAGCATCAGATCTGCCCCATGACTTACTGCGCCGCGATATCCGCGCGGCGCCTTCCCAGTACACCGCACCCGTCGACTGGCATGCATCGACAGATCCGCCCGCCGATCGGCCTAAGCCCGCTTGCGCACGGGAGTCTGATGCGACATGCCAGCGGTAAATCGATCAAGCCGCTCGCTCGCGTCTGTGACTGCCCAAAGGGGCGCACTATGCAACTGCTGATCGTAGTTCGTCGCGATCGTCGCAAAAAGCGAGAATCCCGCCTCGTCCAGACTCCACTTGCCGGTCTCACGGCCGATATCGAACACGGACGACACAGTGCATTCTGCCGTACTCAATTGTTCGGCGGTGGCTGAGCCGAAGCCCGACTCAGCCAAGAAGCCGGTCAACAGCATGATTTGTGTGAGTATTTGTGCGTCGGTCATGCTGCCGGCGCCGCGGCGCAAGGCGTCGAGCGCCAGATGGACCCGAAGCGCGAGGTCGTCGGCGGTCCGCCGGGCGATCGGCAACAGCATGGCCTTGGCATGCCGAGCACGTGCAATGCCTGTATTGCGAGATAACGGGATAGGTTGTGCCATGAAGGTCCAATGTTTGCGCCTGTGCAGATGCAATAACGGCGCGGCCCGAAAAAGATTGAGCCCTCGCTATGCATTCAATCGGCGGACCGATTGGACCTCCGTTTGATGGCTGCCTTCGCCACGGTTCTCCCTCGCGAGGACCGGTGCGCTCGTTCCCTCTGCTCGAGTGCGCGATGCCTTTCGCTATTTCCACATGCTGTCGTGCGTCTCATAGACCTGAACCTCGCGTTGTCTGTACGTCGCACCGATGCGGCGAGCAAGCCGCGCGCCCTAATACTGCACCTAAGGCTGTATGCCAGATGCATCGAACGATTCACACATCCATTCGGTAGAGAAAAAACCGCGATCCGCACAAGCAACATCCCAGCCATCCGACGGAACTGCCTCGACATGCAATGCGCAACCCACAACGCCTGCGGCCGCCATCAAATCCCGCCTCACTCGTCATCACCCTTCTCCGTTGGCGAGACGCTTCGCGCCCGCACCCGTCGACGAATCTCCGAATCCAGGATCAGGCGTCCACGCAGTTTTCCCTTCATCCGCTTCACATAGCGCGGCGCTTCGGTCATGTGGATCACCATCAACTCGCGCACTTTCTCCGCGTTGCGCTCACGCGCTGCTTTCGTAATCGCTTTGTGAATCTTGACGTTTGCCTGACCGAACCGCTCATGTTCGGCTTGCGGCGTATCGTTACGAAACTCGATGAGCTGCCGGATCATTTCGTTGATCAACTCGCAACTGAAGCGCAGGAACGGGTTCGGATTCGCTGCCGCGAGGATGTCGTGGAAATTCACGTCTTCCTGACGTTGCCGCACGATGTCCTGCCCGCCATGTGACGAAGCCGGCCGATCGCAACATGCAATGCTCGCGTCGAGCGCCTCGAAGTCCTGCTCCGTCAGATACGGTACGGCCCCGGCCGCGAGTTCCGGCTCCAGCAGTTTGCGCACGGTGTAGATGTCGTCGATCGATACGTCCTTGAAGAATAGATAGTTCTGCAGAAGTTGCAAGGTGCGATCGAGCGGCACCTCCACCACCATGCCGCCGCCGCTCGGGCCGGTGGTCACTTTGATGAGCCCTTGCACTTCGAGCGATTTCAGCGCCTCGCGGATCGTGCTTTTGCTCACCGAAAAGAGTTGCTGCAACTCCACCTCGCGCGGCAGGCGGTCGCCTGGCTTCAGGTCTTTCTCGGTGATGAGCCGCTTGATTTCCTCCGCGACCAGATCGCCGCGTTTCTGCTGCTTGATCTCAATCGCGGCGCCAGCCTTGGCGCGGTCCATGGCCATATTCGATGCTCCCAGTTTGTCCTGCACGATCTTCGTTTGATCCGCCGGCGCCTTCGCAGCACAGAAGGCCGCCTCATGCTGCCAGGAATTTTGCCTTATTGACACTCGAATTTATTGTACCTACGATCGAGTCCAACCTATTTATCATGATAAATAGAACAAAGCCTGTGAGGTGGAAAACTTCACGGCGGCCAGCAAGCTCGAGTACTCGTTCGCGCAGTGTGCGCAGTTTCGTAGTCGGTCAGTGCGTGTCTCTTTCCTAAGGAGCGTCATTTTGAATCGCCGAAATATGTTGAAGCTGGCCGCGTTGTCGGCCGTTCCGGGGGCGTTGGGTTCGCTGGTCGCGCGAAGCGCGTTCGCGCAGGCCGGCACCTTGCAGTTCGCCTGTCCGGTGCCGATGTCCGGTCCGTTCGCGGCAAACGGCAAATACGCCGACCTCGGCATGAAGCTCGCTATCGAGCAGTACGGCAAGGTGTTGGGTCAACCGCTCGCATACACGGTACTCGACACGGAAGGCAAGCCGGCAACCGCAGTGCGCCGTGTGCAGGAAATCGCGCAGCAGAAGAATGCACGCTTCTTTGCGGGCGGTATTCTGTCTTCCGAAGCATTGGCAATGGGCAAGGAAGTGCAGAAAGCCGGCGGCATTTTCATCACCACGGCAGGCGCGGATGAAATCACAGGCAAGGACTGCAACGACGCCACATTCCGCTGGTCGGTGCCGACCTACGGCGCGATCGAGCAGACGGTGCGTCCGCTGATCCAGACGCTGCCCAAGGCAAAGCGCTGGTACACCATCACACCGCAATACGTGTTCGGCGACGGCTTGTTGTCGGCCGCCAAGGCGATCTTCAAAGAGAAGGGTATCGAGCACGTGGGTAACAGCTACCACTCGCTCAATGAGAAAGAGTTCAGCGGCTATCTGACGAACGCAGTTGCCGCAAAGCCCGACGTTCTGCTGATTCTGAACTTTGGCTCGCAGTCGTCCGACACGTTGCGCCAGGCCGTGAGCTTCGGCATGAAGAACAACTGCACGATTCTGATGGCGTGGGCGTCCGGACTCGAGCAATTCGAATCGCTTGGCGCGGACCTTTGCGAAGGCGTGTATTTCGGCGCGCAGTATTGGCACGACATCGATTCGCCGCTCAACCGCGATCTTGTCAAACGCACGAACGCCGCATTCAAGGCGAATCCCAACTACAGCCTCGCGGGCTCCTATATTTGCACGAAGATCCTGCTGGACGGCATTGTGAAAGCGGGCAATGTCGATCCGAAGAAGGTGATCGCAGCACTTGAAGGCATGAAATACGACGGTTTGACTGGCCCGGAGGAGGTCCGCAAAGGGGACCACCAGGTACTGAAGAACTATTATCTGTTGAAGGGCAAGGCGAAGAACAAGATGAAAAACGCCGACGATTACGCGGATATCGTGAGTTCCGGCCAATCGTTCCTGCCGCTCGACAAGACCGGCTGCAAGATGGCTTGACGTCTGCATGCCGCACGCGAGCGCGGCCTGCACATCGCGCACGCACAACGCACACGCCCACGCGGCACTGCAGCGCGATGCTCCTTCGCACCACCCTTTAGACGGACGCCATGAACGTTTATCTTCTGCAGATCGTCAACGGCATCGGAGTGGGGATGCTGTATTTCCTGCTTGCGGTCGGGTTGTCGATCGTGTTCGGCTTGCTGCGCTTCGTGAATTTCGCGCACGGTGCGTTCTATCTGCTCGGCGCGTATTTCTGCTATCAGGCGATGCAATGGTCGATGAGTTTCTGGACCGCGCTCGTGGTAGTGCCGATTGTCGTGGGCGCGCTTGCGTGGGTTGTCGAGAAACTGATTCTGCGGCACGTCTACGCGCAGCAGCATGAGTTCCATATTCTCGTGACCGTCGGTCTCGCGCTTGTGGTGCAGGAATGCGCGATCCTGATCTGGGGGCCGCTAGGCGATAACGTAGCGGTGCCCGACATGCTGAACGGCGTGGTGATCTGGGGCAGCTTCGTGTATCCGAAGTATCGTCTCTTCGTGATCGGCTTCACGGCGGTATTGGCAGCGCTCTTGTGGTGGGTGCTGGAAGGCACGCGGCTAGGCAGCGCGGTGCGCGCGGGCAGTGAATCGACGGAGATGGTCTCGCTGCTCGGTATCAACGTATTGCGTGTTTTCAGCCTCGTATTCGCACTCGGCGCTGCAACGGCCGCGTTGGCGGGCGTGCTTGCCGCGCCGATTCGCGGTGTCGATCCTTTCATGGGCATCGAAGCGCTCAGCGTCGCATTCGTCGTGGTGGTGGTCGGTGGCATGGGTAATTTCCTCGGTGCACTGGTCGGCGGACTGCTGGTGGGGATCGTGCAAAGCGTAATGAGTACCTTGTGGCCGGAAGGCGCGCGACTCATGATCTACGTCGCGATGGCGGCTGTTCTGTTGCTGCGGCCGAACGGTTTGCTCGGGAGGGCGGCATGATCGACACCTCGAAGCCCATCGTGCAAAGCGCTTCTTCTGTAAGGGCCCAGCCGGGCCTGAAGCATTCGCTGCATCGCTATCGCTTCCTGCTGCTTGCGCTGCTAGTGGTGTGCGTATTGCCGCTGACGCTGCGCTCCGGATCGCTGGCCACGGAAGTGTTAGTGTTCGCGCTCGCCGCACTCGGCTGCAATCTGCTGCTCGGCTACACAGGGCTGCTTTCATTCGGGCAGGGCATTTTCTTCGGGCTAGGAAGCTATTGCGCGGGACTGGTTCTCACCAGGACGGCGCTGCCGGTGCCGGCGGCGTTGCTTGCAGCGGCCGTAATCGGCGCGGCGGCTGCGGCGCTCGTCGGCTGGTTTTCGATTCGTCAGCGTGGCACGTACTTCGTCATGCTGACACTCGCGTTCGGGCAACTGTTCTATTTCCTCGCATACACCACGCCCGATCTGACCGGCGGCGACAACGGTTTGCTCGACATTCCGCGCCCGGCGCTTGGACTGTTCGGCAAGACGATCGTGCCCTTGACCTCGCCGTGGCAATACTACGGCTTCGTCGCCGTGCTGTTTCTCGTGGTGTTCTGGCTGCTGATGCGCGTATCGCACTCCGTATTCGGCCGTACGTTGCTGGCGATTCGCGACAACGAGGCACGCGCGGCCGCGGTCGGCTACGACGTCAAACGCTTCAAACTGATGGCGTTCGTGATCTCCGGCGCGGTCACGGGGCTGGCGGGGGCGCTGCATGCGCTGATGACGGGCATCGCGCCGCTCTCCAACATCGACTATCACACGAGCGAGATGATCCTCGTGATGACCGTGATCGGCGGCACAGGCAATCTGTTCGCATCCGTACTGGGCGCCGCGTTCTACGTGCTGTTCGCCGACTGGCTCTCCACGTTGTGGCCGCGCTGGCTGTTGCTGCTCGGCATCGTGCTGATCGCCGTGAGCCTGTTCATGCAGCGCGGGCTGTGGGGATTGGGCGAACGCATCTGGCAATCGCTACGCCGCAGATCGTCTACCGATGCAGACAATGACGCAGACAAGGAGCCCGTATGAGCGAAGCGATTCTGCGAGCCAGTGGCGTTGTAAAGCGCTATGGAAAATTCACGGCACTTGCTGACGTCACGCTGAACATCATGCCGCGCACGGTGCATTCCGTCATCGGCCCCAACGGGGCGGGCAAAACCACGCTGTTTCACGTATTGACGGGCACGCTGCCGATCACCGAAGGCAAGATCGTTTTCGACGGCCACGACGTCACGCATGAGCCGGACCACAAGCGCGTACGACGCGGCGTTGCGCGTTCGTTCCAGGTAACCAGCCTGTTCGCCAACCTGAGCGTACGGGAAAATCTGCGGCTCGCCGCGCAAGGTGTCGACGCGGTGCGCGCGCTGAATGCGTGGGCGCCGCCGCACGGTGCGCTCACTCATTCGGATACCGTCGATAGCGTGCTCGAACGACTGGCTCTGCAGCGTTTCAGCGAAGTATCGGCGGGCGCGCTCTCGCACGGTCAGCAGCGGCGGCTCGAAGTCGGCATGGCACTGGCCGCGCGGCCCAAGGCCATCTTTCTGGACGAGCCGACCTCGGGCATGGGTATCGACGATCTCGACGATATGAAGCAATTGATTCGCGGCCTGCGCGACGATTACACAGTCGTGCTGATCGAACACAACATGGGCATCGTGATGGACATTTCCGACACGATCACCGTCATGCAGCAAGGGCGCGTGCTGGTGGAAGGCCGCCCCGACGACATTCGCGGCGACGAGCGCGTGCGCAGCGCCTATCTCGGCAACATGATCACCGGAGGCCGCGCATGATTCTCGACGTGCAGCAGATTCACGGCTTCTACGGCAAGAGCCACATCCTGCAAGGCGTGTCACTGCAAATCAACGACGGTGAAACAGTGACGCTGTTGGGCCGCAACGGCGCCGGCAAGTCGACCACGCTGAAAGCGATTGCTGGTGTCGTCGCGCCGCAGCGCGGCACGGTCACGTTCAACGGCGCCGCAATCGGCGGCCTGCCGCCGCACAAGATCGCGTCACGAGGTGTCTGTTTCGTGCCGGAGCATCGCGGCATCTTTCGTTTGCTCACGGTCGAAGAGAACTTGCGGCTCGGCGCGCGCAAAGATTCGCCGTGGCAACTCGACGACATCTACCGCATTTTTCCGCGTCTCAAGGAGCGGCGCACGAACGGGGGCGCACAGCTATCCGGCGGCGAACAGCAGATGCTTGCAATCGGCCGCGCGCTGATGAATCACCCGCGTTTGCTGATGCTCGACGAGCCGGTCGAAGGCCTTGCGCCGGTGATCGTCGAAGAGATCGTCGCGCAACTCAAGCTGATCCGCGAGGCGGGCGTGGCGATTCTGCTGGTCGAGCAGAACCTCGAAGTTTGCACGCAACTCGCGGACCGCCACTACATCATCGAACAGGGCGTGATCGTGTATTCCGGCGATAACGCGTCGTTTTCCGCGGACGACTCGATCAAGGACCGTTATCTCGGCGTCGGCGTGGTCTGACGCGTACTCAGTCTTCAATACGAGGAAGCATCGATGCAAGTTCACGAATCAACAACCGTCGCGACGTTTGCCGATCTGCGAGTCGACGGCGCGCGGCTTTGGGACAGTCTCATGCAACTCGCGCGGATCGGCGCTACCGATAAAGGCGGCGTATGCCGGCTCGCGCTCACGGAGTTGGACCGCGAGGCGCGTGACCTCTTTATCGCATGGGCGAAGAAAATCGGCTGCACCGTGCGGATCGACGCGATCGGCAACATCTTCGCGCGCCGCGCCGGGTTGCGCGATGATCTTGCGCCGGTGATGACCGGCAGCCACATCGATACGCAACCCACGGGCGGCAAGTTCGACGGCAATTACGGCGTGCTCGCGGGTCTCGAAGTACTGCGTACGCTTGCCGACGCCAATGTGCGGACGCTGGCGCCGCTGGAAGTCGCGGTGTGGACCAATGAAGAAGGCTCGCGCTTCGTGCCGGTGATGATGGGTTCCGGCGTGTTCGCCGGCGCGTTCACCCTGGAGCATGCGCTCGAACAACGCGACCGCGAAGGGGTATCGGTGCGCGACGCACTGTCCCGGATCGGATATGCGGGCGAGAACGAAAAGCCGCACACGGTCGGCGCCTATTTCGAAGCGCATATCGAACAGGGGCCGGTGCTGGAAGCACACGACAAAACAATCGGCGTGGTGCAAGGCGCGCTCGGCCAACGCTGGTACGACGTGACGGTGCAAGGCATGGAGGCGCACGCGGGCCCGACGCCGATGGAACTGCGCCGCGACGCGCTGCTCATCGCGGCGGATCTGATTCATGCCGTCAATCGCATCGCGCTCGATCACGCGCCTCATGGGCGCGGCACGGTGGGCTGGCTCGACGTGCATCCGAATTCCCGCAACGTGATTCCGGGCCGCGTGACGCTCACCGTCGATCTGCGTGCCGCCGACGATATCACGCTCACGGCAATGGACAGTGCATTGCGCGCCGCATGCTCGCTGGCGGGCGAGAAAGCCGGCATTACCGTGGACGTCGAGCAGGTCGTGTATTTCCCGCCGCAGCCGTTCGCCGCGGAACTGGTCGGCGCCGTGAAGCAGGGCGCCGACACGCTCGGTTTTGCGTCGATGGATGTGATCAGCGGCGCCGGCCACGACGCTGTTTACCTCGCGAGAGTCGCGCCCGCCGCGATGATCTTCGTGCCGTGCAAAGACGGCATCAGCCACAACGAAATCGAAGACGCGCGGGCGGATCATCTTGAAGCCGGTTGCAACGTGCTGCTGCAGGCCATGTTGAACGCCGCGCAGAAAGCGGGGAGTGCGAACGCATGAAAATCCTCATCGCGCGAATGAATCACGAGACCAACACGTTTTCGCCGGTGGCCACGCCGTTGGCCGCGTTCGGGCGCAACGGACCGAGCTATGGAGAAGACGCGTTCGCCGAGAACCAAGGCATGCAGACGGCGATGGCCGCATTCATCGACGCCGCCGAGAAGGAGCATGCCGAAATCGTGACGCCCGTATCGGCGTCGGCAAATCCGAGCGGACCGGTCGAGGCCGCAGCCTACGACGCGATCTGCGAGGCGATCGTGTCGGCCGCGGCAGGTTGCGACGCGGTTATGCTCGATCTGCACGGCGCAATGGTCGCCGAAAATTCAAACGATGGTGAAGGCGACCTGCTCGAACGCGTGCGCGCGTTGTTGCCCGATGCACCGATCGCGGTTGCACTCGATCTGCACGGCAACGTCACGCAAAAGATGATCGACAACGCCGACGTGATCGTCAGCTTCAAGACCTATCCGCACGTGGATATGTACGAGACCGGCGCGCATGCGGCGCGTTTGATGTTCGATCTGGTCCACGGCAAGGCGAAGCCCGTGATCGCGTGGCGCCAGCCGCCGCTGCTCACGCATACGCTGCGCAGCGCGACCGCTGAAGGCGCGATGAAACGCGCCGTGAATGCCGCGCGCGCCGCCGAAGCCGACGGCATGCTCGCGGTGTCGGTGTTGTCCGGTTTTTCGCTGGCCGATATCGCGGCGCCGTGCATCAGCGTGGTGGTGGTCGGCAGCGGCGAGCGCGCCGAGGCCGAAGCGGTGGCGGAGCGCATCGCGCGGCAGATCTGGAATGAGCGCGAAGATTTTGTGTATCGCAGCGCGCCTCTCGCTGACTCCGTTGCGCAGGCCGCGACGCTCGCAGTGAACGCCGAGAAGCCCGTGCTCCTGCTCGATCACGGCGACAACTGCATGTCGGGCGGCACATGCGACACGATGGATCTGCTCGAAGAGGCATTGAAGCAGAAGCTCGATGGCATCGTGAGCGGGCCGTTGTGCGATCCGCAAGCGGTCGCGGCATTGATGGCGGCCGGCGTCGGCAGTACGGTGACGGTGACTATCGGCAACAAGGTTGCGAGCGATGCGCTCAAGCCGCGTCCGCCGCTTGCCGTGACCGGCGTGGTGCGCGCGCTGACCGATGGCGAGTACGTGATCAGCGGGCCGACTTACACCGGCCAGCGTGCCTTCATGGGACGCGCCGCGGTACTCGATACCGGCGCCTTCACGCTGGTGATCACCGAGCGCACGCATGAACCGTGGGATCTCGGCGTGTTCGAGAGCGTCGGTATCGATCCGCGTCGCGCGCGTTTCCTGTTGCTCAAATCGCGCATGTACTGCCGGCCGGTTTTCGTGCCGATCGCCGCGGCGCTGGTGGAATGCGATAGCCGTGGTGTGACGAGTTCCGATTACGGTCTGTTCGCTTTCGCGCACGTGAAGCGGCCGGTTTATCCGCTTGATACGCAGACCGAATGGGCAGTCACGAACTGAATGCCGCGCGCTGCGCTGGCAGAAGTGCCGTTAGGGGCTTGTGCAGAGCCTGCGGGTTCTCTATAATTCGCGCCTCTAAAGGCTCGTAGCTCAGTTGGTTAGAGCACCACCTTGACATGGTGGGGGTCGTTGGTTCGAATCCAATCGAGCCTACCAACGCATCCGTGACGTAGACGAAAGTGGCTCCGCTTTCGTCTACGGTCAGGTTCCCGCATCATCCGGCGCACAGTTTGTCGTGCCGCTGTCCTGTCAGTTTCTCCCCTTCGTATTACCTAGAACCAGACGCAGCGTGACCTGTTTGCCGCGAATGCCTGCGTGCGTCCAACGGTCCCGCGTGTTCCCGCGTCATGTCGTCATTCGCCAATGCGCGGTACAGTTAATCCTTCCGCTTTTGCCACTGAATAGACTGCCGTCCAGCGCGTAACGAAAGCGCCGGCAGCTTGAAAAAGGAAGCTGACGCAATGAAGAAGCTCATCAACGAGGTTTCCGCGGTTGTTCCGGATATGCTCGACGGACTCGCGGCGCTCAATCCCCATCTCTCGCTGTTGCAAGGCAGCACGATCGTCGTGCGCGCGGATGCCGAGGCCGCCGTCGCGCGCGGAGAAGTCGCGCTGATCTCGGGCGGCGGCTCGGGCCACGAACCCGCGCACGGCGGCTATGTCGGCCCCGGCATGCTGAGCGCGGCGGTCGCCGGTGAAGTCTTCACGTCGCCGTCTACCGACGCCGTACTCGACGCGATCCGCGCGGTGGCCGGCGCGGCCGGTGCGCTGCTGATCGTGAAGAACTACACGGGCGACCGCTTCAACTTTGGCCTGGCGGCTGAGATTGCGCGCGCCGAAGGCATACCGACGGAAATGGTGATCGTCGCCGACGACGTCGCACTGACGGCGAGCGGCGATCACGCGGGCCGTCGCGGGCTTGCGGGGACCGTGCTGGTTCACAAGATCGCGGGCGCGGCTGCGGCATCGGGCCGCCCGCTGGCGGAGGTCGCGCAGATCGCACGTGACGTGGCGGCCTCGCTCGGCACGATGGGCGTAGCACTTACCGCATGCACGGTGCCGGCCGCGGGCAAACCGGGTTTCGAACTGGCCGATGGCGAGGTCGAATGGGGTCTCGGCATTCACGGCGAACCCGGTGTGGAGCGTGGCGCGCTGGAGCCCGCCGCCGCGGTCGTCGACAGGCTGCTGGAGAAGATTGTCGGCGACCTGTCGTTGCAGGCCGGCGAGCGGGTGGCGTTGCTGGTGAACAATCTGGGCGGCACGCCGTCGAGCGAATTGAACATTGTGGCCGGCTCCGCGCTGCGTTATCTGGCGGAGCGCGGCATCAAGACAGAGCGCGCGTGGGCCGGCACATTCCTGAGCGCGCTGGAAATGGCGGGCATTTCGCTGTCGCTGCTGCGAGTGGACGATCAACGTCTCGGTTGGCTCGATGCCGCCGCGCAGACCAGTGCGTGGCCGGCGCTTGGCGGACGCATCGCGCCGGCCTCCGTGCGGCCCGCGCCGGCCGAACCGGATCGCGCAAGCGGTGCGACGCTGTCGCATGAAGCGACGCTGCGCCGCGTCATCGAAGCGGTCTGCGCGTGCTTGCTGAAAGCCGAGCCGACGCTGACCGACATGGATCAGCGCGTCGGCGACGGCGATCTCGGCATCAGCCTGTCGCGCGGTGCGCGCGCGATCATTCAGGAGCTCGACGGCTATCCGGCTGAAACGACGCCGGGCGGCGTTTTGCGCAGCATGTCGGCGACGCTGCGGCGCGTGGTCGGCGGCACCTCCGGCCCGCTTTACGCGGTCATGCTGCTGCGCGCCGCGCTCGCGCTCGAACAATCGGGCGGAGCGACGCCGAAGGACTGGGCGGCGGCATTCAGTGCGGGCGTCGAAGGCTTGATGGCGCTAGGCGGTGCGCAACCTGGCGATCGCACGATGGTCGATGCGCTGAAGCCGGCTGCCGATGCATTGCAAGCCGCTCTCGCACGTTCCGATACGCTCGACGCCGCATTGAACGCGGCCGTCGACGCGGCAACCGAAGGCGCCGCGCAAACGGCGTCGATGCATCCGCGGCGCGGGCGTTCGAGTTACGTCGGCGAGCGTGCGCTCGGTCACGCGGATCCGGGCGCGCACGCGGCGGTGCTGTGGCTCGCGGCGATTCGCGAGGCGCTGGCGGAGTAAGCGAGCCGTCGAAAGACGGCTCGCTTCAGCGATCAGGCTCCGCGCGCTTCAGTTCGGATACGGCGCGCTGTTACGGACGAAGCAGATCGAAGCCGGCCAGCGCGACGACCCCGCTCACCACGATCAGCGCTACCGAATGCTGTCCGAAGTAAAGCAGGCCGGCGGCAGACCAGCTCGTCAAAGAAAAAGCGGCGATACGTTTCATGCTTTAAAACCCCAAGGCGACAGCCAGCAATCCGCTGACCACGCCACAGACCGCCACGGCCAGTGCCACCGCCGTCAGCACGCGGCGCGGAAACGAGCGGGAGAGCATGGCCATGGACGGCACGCTAATGAGCGGCAGCGTCATCAGCAAGGCGCCCGCCGGACCGGCGGCCATGCCGAACGAGAGCATGGCCTGGATGATCGGCACTTCGCCCGCGGTCGGAATCACGAACAGCGTGCCGGCGATGGACAGCGCGACGATCCACAGCAGGCTGTTGTCGATATCCGGTCCGACATGCGGAAACAGCCACGTGCGCGCCGCGCCGAGAATCAGCACCAGCACGATGTATTCGGGAATGAGCCGCAGCGTCATCGTGCCGAGAATTTTCACCCAGCGTGTGAACGCAGTGCCGGGCACATCGCTGGTGATCAGTTGCGCCATTGCTTCGCGCGACGCTTCGGCTTCTTTCGGCGTGACCATGCGATTCACCAGATAACCGAGGCCGAATACCATCACGATGCCCAAGGCGAGCCGCAGGCCCATCCACTGCCAGCCGAGCACGAAGCCCATGAAGATCAACGTGGCCGGATTCAAGGCGGTATTGCCGAGCCAGAACGCGATCGCCGCACCCGGCGCCGCCTGACGCGCGCGCAAGCCCGCCACGACCGGCGCGGCGCAGCACGTGCACATCATGCCCGGCAGCGACATCAGGCCGCCTTTCACCACGCTGCTGAAATCGCTCCGGCCGAGCGCACGCGCGACCCATTGCGGCGGAATCAGCGCCTGCACCGCCGAGCCGAGCAGCAGCCCCAGCACCATGGCTTGCCAGATCGCCTTGCCGTAGGCGAGGGCGTAGTCGATGGCGGCCTGCCACGATGCCGCCGGCGCGCTCGCCGACGTCCCCATCAGAATGGATTTGCCGATGGAGTGCTGGCTCGCGGCGACGAATGCGCGGTTGTAGTACGGGAACCATTTCACATAGAAGAGGCCGACGACGGCAATCAGCAGGAACACGATCCAGCCGAGAGCGACACGCGGTTGTCGAAGGGTTGATTGCATGATGGTCTTGAACGTTGGATTTGATCAGATGACAGCGAGCGCGTTGCCGTCGACCTGTGCAAGCAGCGCGCTTGCCTGGTCGACGACATCGGCGCCGTTGGGGCGAAAATTGAACTGCAATGCGCGCGGCAACTGGACGAAATGCTCATGGCTGCTGCGCGCGTACGCCGGATCGTAGTGGCGCTCGATCAATTCGCGCGCGAGTTCGGCGCGCCGGTTGTCGTCGACGAGCTGTTGCCAGCCCGTGACACGTTCCCGGCTGTGCAAACCGATCAGCCTTTGCAGTTGAGCCTTCAGCGACTCCGGATCGTCGAACAGATGCGCGTAGTCGTGCAGCAGGAATGCTGCGCGATCTTCACGGCTCGACAGCACCTCCACGCAGCGGCCCCGATGAAACGTGTCGAGCAGCGCGAGCGGCAACGCAACGGAGCCAATGCGCCGGCTTTCCGCTTCCACGAACACCGGCCGGGCCGGGTTGAAGGTGCGCAGCGCGGTGACGAGCAGCGTGTCGAACCGTTTCTGCGACGGCTGCGGCACGCCGGCCCATGCGCCGAGCAGCGAGCCGCGGTGCGAGGCCAGCGCTTCGAGATCCAGCGTCTGCGCGCCCGCCGCGTTCAACGCCGCGAGCAGGCGTGTCTTGCCGCTGCCGGTCGGACCCACCAGCGCGATGTATGAAAACGTTGCCGGCAAGCTGTCCAGCGTATCGAGCGTGGCCCGCCGATAAGTCTTGTAGCCGCCTTCCAGTTGACGCGCCTGCCAGCCGATCATATTGAACAGCGTGGTCACCGAGCCCGAGCGCTTGCCGCCGCGCCAGCAGTAGATCAGCGGCCGCCAGTTGCGCGGCCGGTCGGCGAAGGTCGTTTCCAGATGGTGCGCGATATTGCGTGCGACGAGCGCCGCGCCGATCCGCGTGGCTTCGAACGGAGACACCTGCTTGTATGTGGTGCCGACCAGCACACGCTCCTCGTTGCTTAGCACGGGCGCATTGAGGGCGCCCGGAATATGGTCTTCCGCGAATTCGAGGGGTGTGCGCACGTCGATGATTTCATCGAAATCACCTGCTTTTTCGAGGCTGACGAGTAGGTTTTTCAAGGAGTTAGGGACGAAACGGGCCGGCGGGGAGGACGAAATTATCTCATGCGCGGTAAATACCGGCTGGCAGAGCGTTCAAGACAGCTTGCGAGACACGCGCCCTGCCGTGTTGCTTTCGCCGTCCGGCTTCCTAGATGACGTCGACGTGGCCTTCCCCGCTAACCATTTCACCGATCACGCACGCCTCGCCGAACCCGTCGGCGCGGAACAGCGCGAGAACCTCGTCGACGGCTTGCGGCGCGCACGAGACCAGCAAGCCACCGGAGGTTTGCGGATCGGTGAGCAAGGTGCGCGCCGTCGCCGGCAATGAGGCGGGCAAACCGATGCTCTTGCCGTAGGCGTCCCAGTTGCGTCCCGACGCGCCGGTGAAAATGCCGGCTTCCGCCAGGTCGACCACATCCGGCAGCCATGGCAGATCCGCATAGCGCACGCGCGCGGTCAGGTGCGAGCCACGCGCCAGTTCCAGCGTGTGGCCGAGCAGGCCGAAGCCGGTGATGTCGGTGAGCGCATGCACGCCGTCGAGCTTCGACAGCTCCGCGCCCGGACGGTTGAGCTTGGTCGTCGCGGCGATCATGGCTGCGTAGCCGGCGGCATCCAGCCGGTCTTTCTTCAGCGCGGCCGAGAGGATGCCGACGCCCAGCGGCTTACCGAGAATCAGCACGTCGCCCGCCTGCGCGCCCGCGTTGCGCTTGACGCGCTTCGGGTCGACCACGCCGATGGCGACGAGGCCGTAGATCGGCTCGACCGAATCGATCGAATGACCGCCGGCGAGCGGAATGCCGGCCTCGGCGCATACGGATTCGCCGCCCTTCAGCACGGCTGCGATCACGTCGTGCGGCAGCACATTGATCGGCATGCCGACAATGGCCAGCGCCATCAGCGGCTTGCCGCCCATCGCGTAGACGTCGGACAGCGCATTGGTCGCGGCGATGCGGCCGAAGTCGAACGGGTCGTCGACGATCGGCATGAAGAAGTCGGTGGTGGCGACGATCGCCTGCTCGTCGTTGAGTCTGTAGACGGCGGCGTCGTCGGCTGTGTCGTTGCCGACCAGCAGATCGGGAAAGAACGGCAATGGTGCACTGCGTTTGAGCAGGTCGGCGAGCAGGCCGGGCGCGATCTTGCAGCCGCAGCCGCCACCGTGCGACAGACTGGTCAGACGGGGCGACGTGCTTGCGGGGACGGAGGTATCTGTCATTGTGGCGGGCATTCCTGGCTACGAATGCACACATTATGAATGCTGTTCGTTCCCGGCGCAGAGCGACCGCGCAGCGAGGTGCTTCGCCAGGCGGCCGCAACCGCCCACGCATTTCCGCGCATGCTGCCCATAAGCGGCAGCCTTGGGGACGAGCATGCCGACGCCGACACGATGACGCAGATCGATTCGCTATTTATTTGTTAGTGCCCGCGCCCGTGCCGTAGAGGCCGTTATCGAAGCCGCCCGCGCCTTGGGCCTTGTGTCCTTGGCCTGCCGTCTTGCCGCGCGACTTCGCCGAACCGCCATCCTTCGTCTGCGGCTTGTTCGATTCGTGAACCATCGACGCGGACGAATCAGGCGCCGATCCCATCGAGGACGTGCGACGTTCCTGCTGTGACGAGCCGCTGCCCTGGGTGATCTGAGCAAAGCTGCCCTGAGTCGACGCGAGCATCGCAACGCCGAATGCAAGTGAGGCGAGACCCGCCGGCGCCCGCCGCTTTACTGCGGTGCAAAAACGGCCTGAGGGTGAAGAATCGAGCAGTGGAGGGGTCATGGTTGCGTGAAGATCCGAAGTAAGGGTTGGTCCATGACTCACCAGCTCAGCAAAAACGATGCCGCGGCTTTTGAAACCGGCTGTGATACTTCATATTTGATCGCATTCGAGCAGGTAGAAGTTCTCGCTGCAGGACTTTATGCCGGCCTCTATAATCATGATCAGTACCCCCAAAAAGAGCCGAGGCCATTCAATGCCCCATATGTCCCGGCGACAATTTCTGAAGGTCTCCGCCACCACGCTAGCCGGATCGAGTCTCGCCCTCATGGGCTTCTCACCGACGCCCGCGTTAGCGGAAGTCCGTCAGTACAAGTTGTCGCGCACAACCGAAACCCGCAATACCTGCCCGTACTGTTCGGTAGGCTGCGGCATCCTGATGTATGGACTTGGCGACAACGCCAAGAACGCGAAGTCCAGCATCATCCACATCGAAGGCGATCCCGACCACCCGGTCAATCGCGGCACGCTGTGCCCGAAGGGCGCGAGCCTGATCGACTTCATTCATAGCCCGAGCCGTCTGAAGTATCCGGAGTACCGCGCGGCCGGCTCGAATGAATGGAAGCGCATTTCGTGGGAAGACGCGCTCGATCGCATCGCGAAATTGATGAAGGAGGACCGCGACGCCAACTTCGTCGAGACAACGCAAGACGGCAAGAAGGTCAACCGCTGGCTGACCACCGGCATGCTCGCGGCATCGGCCGGTAGCAATGAAGTCGGTTATTTGACGCACAAGACTGTCCGCAGTCTTGGCATGCTCGCATTCGACAATCAAGCACGTGTCTGACACGGCCCGACGGTGGCAGGTCTTGCCCCGACGTTTGGCCGTGGAGCGATGACGAACCATTGGGTCGACATCAAGAACGCGGATGTGATTCTCGTAATGGGCGGCAATGCGGCCGAGGCACACCCATGCGGTTTCAAGTGGGTCACTGAAGCCAAAGCGCATCGCAAGGCAAGATTGATCGTGGTCGATCCGCGCTTTACGCGTACGGCATCGGTCGCGGATTATTACGCGCAGATTCGGACCGGCTCGGACATCGTGTTCCTGGGCGGGGTGATCAACTATTTGCTCACCAACGACAAGATCCAGCACGAGTATGTAAAGAACTACACGGACATGCCGTTCATCGTTCGTGAGGACTTCTCGTTTACCGACGGCCTGTATTCCGGCTACAACGCCGACAAGCGAAAGTACGACCAGAGTTCGTGGGACTACGAACGCGGCGACGACGGCTTTGCCAAAATCGATCCGACGTTGCAGCACCCGCGCTGCGTCTATCAGCTGATGAAGCAGCACTACTCGCGCTATACGCCCGAGCAGGTCGAGAAAGCGTGCGGCACGCCGAAGGAAAAATTCCTCAAGGTGTGCGAGATGCTGGCATCCACGGCAGTTCCGGGGCGCGCCGGCACGATCCTGTACGCGCTCGGCTGGACGCATCATTCGATCGGCGCGCAGATCATCCGCACCGGCGCGATGGTGCAATTGCTGCTGGGCAATATCGGCATTGCCGGCGGCGGCATGAACGCGCTGCGCGGTCACTCGAACATTCAGGGTTTGACCGACCTCGGCCTGATGTCGAACCTGTTGCCGGGTTACATGACGCTGCCGCTGGAAGCCGAGCAGGACTTCGACGCCTTCATCAAGAAGCGCGCGAGCCAGCCGCTGCGGCCGAATCAGCTGAGCTACTGGCGCAACTATCGGGCGTTCCATGTCAGCTTCATGAAGTCGTGGTGGGGCGATAACGCGACCGCCGAGAACAACTTCGGTTTCGACTATCTGCCGAAGCTCGACAAGTCGTACGACATGCTGCAGGTCTTCGAGCTGATGAATCAAGGCAAGATGACCGGCTACATCGCGCAAGGCTTCAATCCGCTCGCCGCAGCGCCGAACAAGGCGAAGATCGGCGCGGGTCTGGCCAAGCTGAAGTGGCTCGTCATCATGGATCCGCTCGCCACGGAAACATCCGAGTTCTGGAAGAATTTCGGCGAGTTCAACGACGTCGATCCGGCTTCGATCCAGACCGAGGTGTTCCGTTTGCCGACCACCTGTTTCGCGGAAGAGCGCGGTTCGCTGGTCAGCTCCAGCCGCGTGCTGCAGTGGCACTGGCAGGGCGCGGACGGTCCCGGAGAATCGAGGAGCGATCTGGAGATCATGTCGGGGCTGTGGCTGCGCATTCGCGAGGCTTACAGGAAGAACGGCGGCAAGTATCCCGATCCGATTCTGAACATGAGCTGGCCGTACGCCAACCCGGAGAGCCCCACGCCCGAAGAAATCGCGATGGAGTTCAACGGCAAGGCGCTCGCCGACGTCACCGACGCGACCGACAAAACCAAGGTGCTCGCGAAGAAGGGCGAGCAACTGGCGAGCTTCGCCCAGTTGCGCGACGACGGCAGCACCGCGAGCGGTTGCTGGATTTTCTGTGGCTCGTGGACCCAGGCGGGCAACCAGATGGGCCGCCGCGACAACTCCGACCCGACCGGCATCGGCAACACGCTGAACTGGGCATGGGCGTGGCCCGCGAACCGGCGGATTCTGTACAACCGCGCTTCGTGCGACGTCAGCGGCAAGCCGTTCGATCCGACGCGCAAGCTGATCGCGTGGAACGGCAAGGCGTGGGCGGGAGCGGACGTTCCCGACTTCAAGGTGGACGAACCGCCGGAAAACGGCATGAATCCGTTCATCATGAATCCGGAGGGTGTGGCGCGCTTCTTCTCGCGTGACGGTCTGGTGGAAGGGCCATTCCCCGAGCACTACGAACCGTTTGAGACGCCGATCGGCTACAACCCGCTGCATCCGGACAACAAGCTGGTGGTCAGCAGTCCGGCGGCACGTGTGTTCCCCGACGACCGGGCTGCGTTCGGCACGCACGAGAACTTCCCGCATACCGCGACCACGTATCGTCTGACCGAACACTTTCACTACTGGACCAAGCACGCGCGTCTGAACGCGATCGTGCAGCCGCAACAGTTCGTGGAGATCGGCGAGGATCTGGCGAAGGAAGTGGGCGTGGTGGCCGGCGATCGCGTCAAGGTGTCGTCCAATCGCGGCCACATCATTGCGGTCGCGCTCGTCACCAAGCGGATCAAACCGCTGATGATCGAAGGAAAGAAAGTCCAGACCGTTGGCTTGCCGTTGCATTGGGGCTTCAAGGGACTCACGAAGCCGGGCTATCTCGTCAATACGCTGACCCCCTCCGTGGGCGATGGGAATTCGCAAACACCGGAATTCAAGTCGTTCCTCGTCAAGGTCGAAAAGGCATAAGGAAAAGAGATGGCACTGCAATCACTGGACATCAAACGCCTCTCGGCCACGACCTTGCCTGAACCGCAAGTGCGTGAGCCGGTCACGGGCACGGTCGCCAAGCTCATCGACGTCTCGAAGTGCATTGGCTGCAAGGCGTGTCAGACCGCCTGCATGGAGTGGAACGATCTGCGCGACGAAGTCGGTACCACGACCGGCATTTACGACAACCCGCGCGATCTGAGCGAGCATTCGTGGACCGTCATGCGGTTCTCGGAATACGAGAACACCGAAGGCGATCTCGAGTGGCTGATCCGCAAGGACGGCTGCATGCACTGCGAGGATCCGGGCTGTCTGAAGGCCTGTCCGTCACCGGGCGCGATCGTGCAGTACACGAACGGCATCGTGGATTTCCACGAGGAGAACTGCATTGGCTGCGGCTATTGCGTGACGGGTTGCCCGTTCAACGTGCCGCGCATTTCGAAGAAGGACAATCGCGCGTACAAGTGCACGCTGTGTTCGGACCGCGTGGCGGTGGGCCAGGAACCGGCTTGCGTGAAGACGTGCCCGACCGGCGCGATCATGTTCGGCACCAAGGAGGACATGAAGCAGCAGGCCGCCGACCGGGTGGAAGATCTGAAGGAACGCGGTTTCCAGAATGCCGGCTTGTACGATCCTGCCGGCGTGGGCGGCACGCACGTCATGTACGTGCTGCATCACGCCGACAAGGCCAACCTGTATCACGGTTTGCCGCAGAATCCGAAGATCAGCGCGATGGTCGGGCTGTGGAAAGGGCTGGCCAAGCCGCTGGCGCTCGCGGGTATCGCGTTCGCGGCCGTGGCCGGGTTCTTCCACTACACGCGCGTGGGTCCGAACGAGGTGAGCGAGGCGGAAGAAGCCGAAGCCCAGCACGAAGCCGACGAAGCACGCCGTTCGCGGGAGGCATCCAATGAAGCACCCTGAGCATACCGAGTTGAAGGACGTGAAGGGCAACAGCCTGATCGTGCGCTACACGCCGAATGAGCGCACGAATCACTGGATCACCGCCATCACGTTCGTGCTGCTGGCGCTCTCCGGCCTTGCCATGTTTCATCCGGCAATGTCGTGGCTTTACGCGATCTTCGGCGGCGGGCAATGGACGCGGATTCTGCATCCGTTCGTGGGCTGCGTGATGTTTCTGTCGTTCCTGATTCTTGCGTTGCGCTTCTGGCACCACAACTATCTGGACAAGGCCGACATTCAGTGGATGAAGCAGATCGACGACGTGCTCAACAATCGCGAGGAAAAGCTTCCCGCGATCGGCAAGTACAACGCCGGTCAAAAGCTGCTATTTTTCACGATGGTGATCTGCCTGCTGCTGTTGCTGGCAAGCGGCATCGTGATCTGGCGGCGCTACTTCTCGTTCTATTTTCCGATCGAGATCGTCCGGCTCGCGGCGCTGGTGCATGCGGCAGCGGCGTTCGTGCTGATCGTCGGCATCGTCGTGCATATTTATGCGGCGTTGTGGATCAAGGGATCGATCGGTGCCATGATGCGCGGCACGGTGACCTACGGCTGGGCGAGAAAGCATCATCCGAACTGGTTCAAGGAAATCATCGGTAAATAGCGGGCCACGCCTAGGCACCCAGGCAGCGCAACCAAAGCGCGCTGCACCCCGAGCCGCCGCCCTTGTTCGATGAACGGCGGCGGCTCTTCAGTTTTCAGAGGTCGATACTGTGGTTCAACGTATTCTCGAAGTCGGCGATATCGAGTCGCTCGACCATTCGGCGATTCCGCGCATTCGCACGCCGGAGCGGCTTGCGGTGTTCTCCGCGCGCGCCGCGCGCCTGCGCCAGCTCGCGGCGCTCAACAATCCGATCGCCGGCTATTTGCACCTGATGGCCGTGCTCGCCGACGCGCAGCAAGCCGTGATGACAGGCTTCAAGGCGCGACCGCCGAGCCCCGAGTTGATCGCGAGCGCGCAGCAACATTCCATGCCGCTGATTCCGGCGCTTTCCGGTGTGCGCGATCCGGCGTGGCGCGATGTGCTGCGCCAACTGCTCGACAAGGTGGCCGCCGCGGGCCCGCTCACGCCGCCGCTCGAAGCGCTGATCGACCATTTGCGCACGCTCGATACCGCTGCGCTCGAATTCCAGGCCGACGCGATCTTCGCGCAGCGCTTCGAAGAGGTCGACCCGGCGAGCGCGCCGTTCATCGTGGCCGCGCTGCAAGTGGTGTGGACCGACCTCGCCGCCGATATCGACAAGCGCGAAGTGCCGTACATCGAAACCCTCGGCCTGTGTCCCGTGTGCGGATCGCATCCGGTGGCGAGCATCGTGCGCGTGGGCGGCGCGTATGATAACTACCGCTACCTGCAATGCGGGTTGTGCTCGACCGAATGGCACATGGTTCGAGCGAAGTGCTCGAACTGCGATTCGACCAAGGGTATTGCCTATCACACGGTCGGTTCGCCGGATGCCGACGAGGCCACGCGCGAAACCGAATCGAAGAACGCCGCGCTGAAAGCGGAATCGTGCGACGAATGCCATACTTATCGAAAGATCGGCATTCAGTCGAAGGACTACAATTTCGAACCGTTCGCGGACGATCTCGCCAGTCTCACGCTGGATCTCTTGATGGGGGCGGAAGGTTATCGGCGGGCTTCGCCGCATCCGTGGCTGTGGCCCGAACAGGCCGCCGGTGCGGACGAGTCTTCCGGCGAGTCCGACTAGCACTAGCGCTTGGACACCAGTAGATCAGAAAAGGGATTGCCTCGTGAGCGATGTAAGCGGCTCTGAATTGCGGGCGCTGATGGCGCGCGTGCCGTCGGTGGAAAAAGTGATGGCGTCGGCCGAGTTCACGCCGCTGATCGGCGAGTACGGCCGCACGCAGGTGTTGGGCGCGGTGCGCGAGGCGCTCGACAACTGGCGCGCGAGCGCGCAGTCGGGCGCTGCATCCGTGAACGCGCTCGACGCCGTGCAACTGAAGAGCTCAGTAGAAGCCACGCTGCGCCAACGCAACCAGTCGCGCCTGCGTAGCGTTTTCAATCTGACCGGCACCGTGCTGCATACCAACCTCGGCCGTGCATTGCTGCCCGACGAGGCCGTGCAGTCCGTCATGAAGGCGCTCACGCAACCCGCCAACCTCGAATTCGATCTCGACACCGGCAAGCGCGGCGATCGCGACGATCTGATCGACGAGCTCATCTGCGAATTGACCGGAGCTGAAGCGGCCACCGTGGTCAACAACAATGCGGCCGCGGTGCTACTTGCGCTGTCCGCGCTGGCGTCGAAGAAAGAAGTGATCGTGTCGCGGGGCGAACTGGTCGAGATTGGCGGCGCGTTTCGCATTCCGGACATCATGAGCCGCGCGGGCGCGAAGCTGCGCGAAGTCGGCACCACGAACCGCACGCATCTGAAAGACTACGAGGAAGCCATCGGCCCGCAAACCGCGCTGCTGATGAAAGTCCACGCGAGCAACTACGCGATCAACGGTTTCACCAAAGAAGTCGGTCTGGATGAAATCGCGCCGCTCGCCCACGCGCGTGGCCTTGCGGTTGCTGTCGACCTTGGCAGCGGCACGCTGGTCGATCTGGGCCAATGGGGTTTGCCGCGCGAGCCAACCGTGCGCGAAACCGTCAAGGCCGGTGCCGACCTCGTCACGTTCAGTGGCGACAAACTGCTCGGTGGTCCGCAAGCCGGGTTGATCGTCGGGCGTCGCGATCTGATCGCGAAGATCAAGAAGCATCCGCTCAAGCGCGCGTTGCGCGTCGGCAAACTGACGCTCGCCGCGCTGGAGCCTGTGTTGCAGCTTTATCGCGCGCCCGAAAAGCTCTCGGAGCGGCTCACCACGCTGCGCTTGCTGACCCGTCCCGCCGACGACATCCGGCTCGCCGCCGAGCGCGTACGGCCCGCTTTGCAGCGTGCGCTCGGCGAACGCTATGCGGTCGCGGCGGAGCCGATGTTCAGTCAGATCGGCAGCGGAGCCTTACCTGTCGATGTGCTGCCGAGCTACGGCCTTGTCGTCAGAACGGCGGACGGCAAGCGCGGTGGCCGCCAATTGCTCGCGCTCGAAAAGCTGCTGCGCGAGATGGCGCGGCCCGTGATCGGCCGTATCGCGGACGACGCATTGCGCCTCGACCTGCGCTGTCTCGAAGCCGCCGACGAAGCGCAACTGATCGGGCAGCTAAAAGGCGTGCGCGCATGATCGTCGGTACGGCGGGACATATCGACCACGGCAAGACGAGCCTGGTGAAAGCGCTGTCGGGTGTCGATACGGATCGTCTCAAGGAAGAGAAAGCGCGCGGCATTTCGATCGAATTGGGCTATGCGTACGTGCCGCTCGAAAACGGCGACGTGCTCGGCCTGATCGATGTGCCGGGCCACGAGAAGCTCGTGCATACCATGACCGCGGGCGCCAGCGGCATTGATTTCGCGCTCCTCGTGATTGCCGCCGACGACGGCGTGATGCCGCAAACGCGCGAGCATCTGGCCATTATTGAGTTGCTCGGCATCCGCCGCGGCGCCGTCGCGCTGACCAAGGTGGACCGCGTGGACGCGCAGCGTTTGCGGGAAGTGCACGACGAAGTGAGCGCGTTTCTGAGCGGCAGCGTGCTGCAGGACGCGCCCGTCTTCGAGACATGCGCGACGCGTTCCGACGACCCCGGCGTGGCCGCGCTGAAGGCGCATCTGTTTGCGGCGGCCACGGCGTGGCGCATGAAGCGCGACGACGGCCTGTTCCGTCTCGCCGTCGATCGTGTTTTTACGCTCGCGGGCCAGGGCACGATCGTGACCGGCACCGTGGTATCGGGCCGCGTGACGGTTGGCGACACGATGCTGCTTGCGCCAAAGAATTTACCGGTGCGCGTGCGCAGCATTCATGCGCAGAATCGTGCGGCGCAGACGGGGCGAGCCGGCGAGCGCTGCGCATTGAACCTCGCGGGCATCGAGAAGAGTGCGATCGAGCGCGGCGATTGGATCGTCGATCCGCGGCTTTCGCAGGCTTCGGAGCGAGTCGACGTCATGCTGACGCTGCTTGCCGATGCATCGCTTACGTTGGAGCATTGGGCGCCGCTGCATGTGCATCTGGGCACGCAGCACCAGGTCGCGCATGTTGCCTTGCTGGATGGCGAAGCACTCCACGCCGGTCAGCGTGCCCGCGTTCAACTGGTATTCGAGCGCCCTGTCTGTGCAGTGCCGGGCGATCGCTTCGTGGTGCGCAATGCGCAGGCCACTCGCACGATTGGCGGCGGCCATGTGCTCGATCCGTTCGCGCCGTCGCGCAAGCGTCGTTCGGTTGAGCGGCTGGTGTGGCTCGACGCGCTTCAGGTCATGCTCGACACCGGCACGCTCGACGCCCTCTTCGCAAGAGCGCCGCATGGTTTGTCGCGCTCGCTGCTGGAACGCTTGACAGGCATGCCGGCAGCCGCGTTGGCGTTGCCGCCCGGCACGCGCGTAGTCGAACTGCCTCACGAGGATGCATTACTGGTTGCCGATGCGCGTTGGCGAGCGCTCAACACGCGATTGACGACGACGCTCGCCGAATACCACGAACGCTCGCCGGATGAGCTGGGCCCGGACGTCTCGCGCTTGCGGCGGATCGCGGCGCCGCTGGTGGACGACGCGCTGTGGCGCGCGCTTGTGGACGATGCCGCGCTGCGTGGCGAGATCGTCAAACGCGGGCCCTGGTTGCATCTGCCAGGCCACACGGTGACGCTCGACGATGCAGATCGCTCGCTCGCGGCAACGTTGATTCCCGCGGTGAAAGCGGGACGTTTCGATCCGCCGTGGGTGCGCGATCTGGCCACCGCACACGGCGTATCCGAAGAGCGCGTGCGTCAGTTGATGCGCAAGCTCGCGCGGCAGGGCGAGCTGTTTCAGGTCGTGCGCGATCTCTTTTATCACCAGGAGGTGATTCGGGAACTGGCTTCGATTGCGGCGGCCGAGGCGCAAAAGAATGCCGGCACGGTTGCGGCCGCACCGTTTCGCGATGTGACGGGACTGGGCCGCAAACGCGCGATCCAGCTTTTGGAATTCTTCGACCGGGTTGGGTATACTCGCTTCCACCGTGGGCTGCATCTGCTGCGCACGGATAGTCGTTGGCTCGATCTGCTTTGATCGGGCACATGTAGTTCAATCACCGTAGGAAGGCATTCGTATCCGGTGGTGCGGCTGGGCTTCAAACCCAGTTGAGGGCGTCAGACGCTCTCAGGTCGGTTCGACTCCGGCTGCCTTCCGCCACATGGGCCTTCCGGGCTATTCCGACCTGTTCCGTAAACGTCCGATAGATCGCTGATTTCAAAGCGGTTTATGGGTGGCGACATGGGTTTTGTGGGTAGGAGTGGAGGGCAATATGGCAGGACGACAGTTGCACTGCCTTAGCGCGCTGCGGCTCGCCAAAGAGGTCGTGCCAGGCCATTACGCCGACGGCGGTGGCCTCTATATGCAGATCGCCGACAGTGGCGCTCGCTCATGGGTATTTCGCTTCAGGCTTGACGGGCGCGTGCGGGAGATGGGCCTCGGTCCGCTTTCGCGAGTCTCGCTTGGCGAGGCGCGGAAACTGGCCACCGGATACCGTGACATGGTCAGAGATCTGACGAATGGCTGATTAAAAAAGCAGGCGGCGCCATCCGTAACAGCATCATGTAATGTCGGTCAGTTTGAGAACACTGCGGACTCCCCACGCTTTACCAATCGGAGAACCCGGTATCGACTTCAACCTCCCGTCCAGCCCACCCTCGCGAAGCACCCCGAAATTTTTGTCAGCAGTTGACAAACAAAAATATGGCGCTTTAGACTCAAGTCACTCCTTCGAGGCCTGACAAAGATGTCCGCCCGAGGATCCGGCACAGAAGCCCCCTGACGAACTCGCCGTTCGTCAGGGGGCTTTTTTTGTGCACGTTTTTTCCCCCTGTTCTAGCGCTCACGTCTGGCGCCCCTCTCTGGAGAACCCGCATGTTGCTGAAGCCGTCGGGCTGGATGCGTCTCGCCCTTACCGCAGGACTCGCACTGACTTCGCTCGCTTCGAGCGCCGCTGATCCCGTGAAGGTCGGCTTGCTCGAAGACGCCTCGGGGAATTTCGCACTGGCTACGATTCCCAAGATTCACGCCACGGAACTCGCCGTCGACGAGATCAACGCGAAGGGCGGCATTCTCGGCCGCCCGGTGAAGCTGATCGCCTACGACACCCAGTCGGACAACACCAAGTTTCAGGAACTGGCCCGGCGGCTCGTGCAGACCGACAAGCCGGATGTGATTTTCGGCGCGTTCTCCAGCGCATCGCGCGAGGCAATCCGCCCGATCATGGACCGCGCGCATCAACTCTACTGGTACGACAATCAGTATGAGGGCGGCGTTTGCGACTCGAACACCTTCGTTACCGGCGCGGTGCCCGAGCAGCAATTTTCGACGCTCATTCCGTGGATGATGCAAAAGTACGGCAAGAAGGTGTACACCATCGCGGCCGACTACAACTTCGGGCAGATTTCGGCGGAGTGGGTACGCAACATCGTCAAGGAAAACGGCGGCACGATGGTCGGCGAGGAATTCATTCCGCTGTCGGTATCGCAGTTCGGCCAGACCATTCAGAACATCCAGAAGGCGAAGCCCGACTTCGTCGTCACGCTGCTGGTCGGTGCGAATCAGTCTTCGTACTACGAGCAGCAGGCGTCGGCGCATCTGAATCTGCCGATGGCGAGTTCGGTGAACGTCGGTCAGGCCTATGAGCACAAGCGCTTCAAACCGCCTGCGCTGAAGGACATGTACGTGACGGCGAACTACGTCGAGGAGGTCGATTCGCCCGCCAGCAACGACTTCAAGAAGCGCTTCCACGCGAAGTTCCCGAATGAGCCGTACATCAACCAGGAAGCCGCCAACGCCTACGACGCCCTCTATCTCTACAAGGCCGCGGTCGAAAAAGCGAAGTCGACGAATCAGGACGCGGTGCGCAAAGCGCTCGAAAGCGGCGACATCTGCACGACCGGCGCGCAAGGCAAGGTGTGCATGGATCCGAAGAGCCATCACGCGAGTCACACGATTTATCTCGTGCACGTGAAGGAGGATCACTCGGTCGAGATTCCGAAGGTCTGGGACGACGTGCAGCCTTACTGGCTCGGCAAGGTCGGCTGCGATCTGCCGAACCGGCCGGATCATCGCCAATACACGCCGTCGAACCTGCCCAAGAAGTCCTGATCCGAAGCCGGCGCGCGGGAAATGCAGCATGCTCGCGCGCGCCGGCCTCCTGAACGTGGAGCACGTATGGCCACTCTATCGGTTCTCTATTCGCTCATCTATCAGTTCGGCGACAACTTCGCGTATCTGGTGCTCGCGGCGCTCGGTCTCGCGGTGATTTTCGGCATGATGGGCGTCATCAATCTCGCGCATGGCGAGTTCATCATGTGCGGCGCGTACGTGACCATCATCACGGCGAAGCACGGTGCGCCGCTGCCGCTCGCGATGCTGCTCGGCGCGCTCGCGGCGGCGCTTGCGGGCGTCATCATCGAACGGTTGGTGATTCGCCATCTCTATGACCGTCTGTTCGACTCCGTCGTGGCAACGTGGGCAATCAGCCTGATCGTGCAGCAGACCATGCTGCTCGTCGCCGGTCCGTCGATCGAAGGGATCAGCACACCGTTCGGCTCGTTTTCGCTCGGCGAGTATTCGTTCTCGACGTATCGCGCCGTGCTGCCCGGTATCGCGCTCGCCATCCTGTTCAGCCTCTACCTGCTGTTCTTCAAAACCAATTACGGCGTCTGCGCGCGCGCCACGATCCAGAACGCGAATATCGCGCAATGCCTCGGCCTGCGCACCGACCGGCTCTATACGCTGACCTTCGCGCTGGGCGCGGGACTCGCGGGCCTCACCGGCGCGCTCTACGCGCCGACCATGACGGCGGTGCCGACCATGGGCAGCAACTTCATCGTGCAGGCCTTCGTGTCGGTAGTGGTCGGCGGCGCCAACGTGATCGCCGGCACGACACCGGCGGCCGGTGTGCTCGCGATCATCCAGACCGCGCTGACGGCGTCCTATGGGCAGCTGTTCGGACAGATCGGTCTGCTGGTCACCGTCATCGTCGTGATCCGGTTGATGCCGCAAGGCCTCGGCAATCTCTTCACCCGCTTGCGCTAGGAGGCAGACGTGAAGCAAATGAAAGGGCCTTCGACCAGTGCCGCAACTCGCGCGTTGCATACGGTGCCGTGGCTCCTGGCGCTATGTCTGCCGCTGGTGGTCGATGCGAACACCAGCGGCAATCTCGCCTACTGTCTGTTGTGGGCGTTCAGCGCGCTCGGGCTCGCCGCGATGTGGGGCTACGGCGGCATCCTGTCGTTCGGGCAGACCGCGTTCTTCGGGCTGTCGGGCTACACCTACGGTATCTTCACGCTCAACTATGGCGACACGTGGTTCGAGTCGTGGCTCGGGCTCGGCGCGGGCATCGTGGTGAGCATCGTCGTCGCGGCGCTGATCGGCTACATGATTTTTTATGGGCGCATCAAGGGCGTGTTCATCGGTATCGTCACGTTGTCGGTGACGCTCGTGCTCGAAACCTTCATGTCGCAGACGGCAGGGCCGCAGTGGGCGATCGGCGAGGCACGGCTGAACGGCTACAACGGTATGGGCGGCATGCCGCAATTGACCATTCCGTGGCCGGGCGGCCCGCTCACGCTGGAGAACGTGAGCTTTTACTACCTCGTGCTGCTTCTGCTGATCGCGGTCTACGCGATCATGCGCAAGCTGCTCGACGGCACCTTCGGTTTGACCCTCATCGCTATCCGGGAGAATCCGCAGCGGGCGGAGATGCTAGGCGTCGACATCCGCCGTCATCAACTGATGGTGTTCGTGCTCGGCTGCACGTTGGGCGGATTGTCGGGTGCGTTGTACACGATCTGGGGCTCCTACATCACGCCGTCGACTATGGGCCTCACCGCTGCCGCGATGCCGGTGATCTGGGTCGCGACGTCGGGAAGAAAGAGCATCGGCGGAACGATCATCGGCACCGCCTTGCTCGTGTGGCTCTCGCAGAATCTCGCGGTATACGGCAGCCAGTACGCGCTGATCCTGCTCGGTGCGATTCTGCTGATTGTCGTGCTGGCCGCGCCCGAAGGTCTGCTTCCGTTCGTCGCGCGGCATCTGCGGCGTCTGTCGAGCCGCACGGGCGGCCGTTCACACCACACCGGCGCATGTCTGAAGCGAGAGGAGGGCAAGTCATGACCACGCTGCTCGAAACGCGCGGGCTCAAGAAGCATTTTGGCGGCGCGCATGTGATCAACGGCATCGACTTCAGTATCGAGGCGAACGAGATTCGCTGCGTGATCGGGCCGAACGGTGCGGGCAAAAGCACGTTCTTCAAGCTCATCACGGGCGAGCATCGCCCTTCCGAAGGCAGCGTGCTGTTTCTCGGCAAGGACATGAGCCATGTGCTTCCGCACGAGCGCATCCGTATGGGCATGAGTATCAAGTTCCAGATTCCCGGTGTGTTTCCCGATCTGAGCGTGCGTCAGCATTTGCATCTGTCGCTGCACCGCGCGAAGGATGACCGGCCCGAAAGTCTCGACGAACTGCTGCGGCGCTTCATGCTGGAGAACGAAGAGCACGTGCTCGCGCGCCATCTGTCGCACGGCAAGAAGCAATGGCTCGAAATCGCGATGGCCGTTTCGTTGCGCCCGAAGTTGCTGTTTCTCGATGAACCGGTGGCCGGCATGTCGGTGGAGGAGACGCATGCGACTGGCGAACTCATCAAGCGACTGTCGGCAGACGGCCTCACGATGATGGTGGTCGAGCACGACATGACCTTTGTCAAGCAGATCGCCTCGCGCGTCACGGTACTGCACGGCGGCAGTCTGCTCGCCGACGGGCCACTCGACGAGATTCTCGCGCGCGACGACGTCGCGGAAGTCTATCTGGGGAAGAAGAAATGAGCGCGTTGCTGGAGGTGTCGAACGTTGAAGCGGGATATGGCGGCGGCCGCGTGCTGAACGGCGTGTCGTTCGGCGTCGGACACGGCGAGGTGCTGGCGCTCATCGGGCGCAACGGGGTCGGCAAGACGACGTTGATGCGCGCGCTGATCGGTCTTGTCAGGCTCGATGCCGGCGAAATCAGCCTCGAAGGCAATGCGATCGGCCAGGACAAGCCGTATGCCCGGGCGCAGAGCGGTATGGGCTATGTGCCGCAAGGGCGCGAGATCTTCGGCGCGCTGACCGTTGCCGAGAATCTGCAGGTCGGCGCGCAGGCGAATCGGGCGCGCGCCGCGGACATGAAAGAGAAAGTCGTCGGCTATTTTCCGATTCTGAAGAAACGCTATACGCAGAAGGCGGGAACCATGAGCGGGGGCGAACAGCAGCAACTGGCGATTGCCCGCGCACTGATCAGCGCGCCGAAGGTGCTGTTGCTCGACGAGCCTTCCGAAGGCATTCAACCGTCTATCGTCGATCTGATCGGCGACACGCTGCAGCATATCGCGCACGACACGGGTATCGGCGTGGTGCTGGTCGAGCAGGATATGGGCATGGTCGAGCGCATCGCGAATCGCTGCTGCGTGATGGACAAGGGCCGTATCGTCGAGACATTGAGCCCTGAGCAACTCGGCGACGAACAATTGATTCGCCAGTATCTGGCACTGTGACGGAGAGCGGAACATGAAATGGCTTGAAGAATCGATCATGATGAAGCGCGGTGTCGGCGCCGATCGAGAGCCGGTGGAACACCATCTCACCGAGGAGATGCAGAAGACCTATCACTACACGATCGGCCCATATTCGCAGCCTGTTCTGCACGTCAAGCCGGGGGATCGCGTGGTGGTGGAAACGCGCGACGCCTTCGAAGGCAAGATCAGGGAAGAAACCGACAAGCCGTCGCAGGTGCTGCAGGTGCCTTTTCTCAATCCGCAGAACGGGCCGATCATGATCGAAGGCGCCGAGAAAGGCGACGTGGTCGCGGTATATATCGAGAAGATGGCGCCGCGCGGCGACGATCCGCACGGCTTCTGCTGCATGATTCCGAACTTCGGCGGGCTGACCGGCACGGATTACACCGCGCTGCTCAACGAGCCGTTGCCGGAAATCGTACGGAAGATCAAGATCGACGAAGAGAACGTGTACTGGAGCAAACGCAATACGCTGCCGTACAAACCGCATATCGGGACGCTGAGTCTTTCTCCCGAAATCGATTCGATCAATTCGCTCACACCCGACAATCACGGTGGCAATATGGACGTCCCCGACATGGGGCCGGGCAGCATCACGTATCTGCCGGTGCGTTCTCCGGGCGGGCGGCTTTTCATCGGCGATGCGCACGCCTGTCAGGGTGACGGCGAAGTGTGCGGCACGGCCGTCGAGTATCAGAGCACGACGACCGTGCGCGTCGATCTCATCAAGAAATGGCAGATCGACTGGCCGCGTCTGGAGAACGAGGACGCGCTGATGAGCATCGGCAGCGCGCGGCCGCTGGAGGACGCGACGCGCATCGCCTATCGCGAACTCGTGCTGTGGATGGCTGCGGAGTATGGCTTTGACAAGTGGGATGCGTACATGATGCTGAGCCAGGTCGGCAAGGTACGTCTCGGTAATTTTGTCGACCCAAAATATACGGTGGGCGCGATGGTCGCCAAGCACTACCTGAAGTAAAGCATCAGCCGGGAGAATCGAAGTAACACGACCAAAGCGCGGAGCCTATGCTCCGCGCGCATCCGAGAGCACGTCAAGAAATGGCATTATCCGATCCCATCCGTGTGGGCCTGCTTAGCTCGACGACCGGTTCTACCGCGTTGCTCGAACAATCTCAATGGCGCGGCGCATGCCTCGCCGTCGAGGAGATCAACGCGCGCGGCGGCATAGGCGGGCGCGAACTCGTCGCGCTTCAATACGATCCCGGCTCTGATCCGGCCGCGTTTCGCGAGCTGGCGGAGCGGCTTATCGTGAAGGACGGCGTCAATACCATTTTCGGCGGTTATACGTCGACCAGCCGCAAGGCGATGCTGCCCGTCGTCGAGAAGCACAACCGGCTGCTGATCTATGCGCAGATGTACGAGGGCTTCGAGTATTCGGACAACATCATCTATAGCGGCGCGTCGCCTAACCAGAACGGTGTGCAACTCGCCGACTTCATGACGGAGACGTTCGGCGCGCGCGTGTACTTTGTCGGTTCGAGCTATGTCTATCCGTACGAATGCAACCGGACGATGCAGGAGCTACTGCTTCAGCATCCCGAAGGCGCGATCCTCGGCGAGCGCTATTTGTCGCTCGATGCCACGCGCGACCAGTTCGACCAGGTGGTCGCGGATATCGGGCGCAAGTCGCCGGACTGGATCTTCTGCACAGTGATCGGAGAGACGGTGCCTTATCTTTACGAGGCCTATGCGCGCGCGGACCTCGATCCGGCCAGCATGCCGATCGGCAGCCTCAACACGTCCGAGACCGAGATTCACGCGATGGAACGCGGCATCGCGACAGGACATTTCACGGCTGCGCCTTATTTTCAGAGCATCGATACGCCGGAGAATCATCGCGCGGTGCGACATCATCAGGCGCGCTTCGGCGCGCACACGCCAACCGACATGAACTGGGAAGCCGCCTACTATCAGATGCATATGTTCGCCGAAGCGTTCGCGCGTGCCGGCTCGGATGAACTCGGCACCATCATGCCGCATCTGCTCGGCTCGGAGTTCACCGCGCCGCAAGGCCGGGTGCGCATCGATCCGGTCAACCATCACATGGCCCTCTATCCGCGCATTGGCCGCGCCAATGCCGACGGCCAGTTCACTATCCTGCGCGAATCGAAGTTCGCCGTCGGGCCAGATCCCTACATGACGCGTCAGACGCTCGGGGACTGGGTCACGAAATTGAGCACGCGGGACTACTGACGTGAGCGCGCGCCCGGACAGAGGCCAACGCAGCCTCACGAGTTCGATCCTCGAGCGCAATGCGCACGTGGTCGTTTTCCATCCCGACGACGACGACGGGGTGACGCTCACGAACCACCTTCGGCGCATGGGTTTTCAGGTCGAACGATGCTGGCCGCCCGTGGAGACGTTGCCGGAGCGTGTCGACCTGGTGTTCCGCGCGTTGCGGCCTGACGAGCGCGCGCCGAAGGGCGAATGGTCGGGACCGGATGCGCCGCCCGTCATCTGCGTGGTGGCCTACGAGAATCCGACCTTCATCGATCAGGCGATCAAGCTCGGAGCGGACGGCATCGTGACGACGCCGGTGCGCGCATCGGGGTTGCTGTCGACCGTGGTGATGGCGCTGTATCACGCAAAGCGTTCGCGCCAGCACGCGCAGCGTATCGCCAAGTTGGAACAGAAGCTGCTCGACAGCCGGCATTTGCAGGAAGCGAAAAAAATTCTGATGACCATGCATCGCGTGAGCGAACGCGAGGCGTACGACATGCTGCGCGCGCAGGCGATGGAGAAGCGCATAACTATCGACGACATCTGCCACTCCGTCATTCAGGCAGGCGAAGTGCTGCAGATTTCTCGCGGCATGACGTCAGGCGAGGGACGCGATATAGAGTGAGCGCGCCGTCGCTCGATCGATTAACAGACATGCAAACATCTGCACCGGAGCTTCGAACATGGATCTGCAATTGAAGGGTTTGAAGGCGATCGTGACCGGCGGTACCAAGGGCATTGGACTCGCCATTGCGCGGACGCTCGCAGCGGAAGGTGCTGAGGTCGCCATATGCGCACGCGATCAGGCTGCTGTCGACGTGACCGTAAGCGCGCTCGCCGAACTGAGCGGCGCGCGGGCCTCGGGCGCGGCAGTCGATGTATCGGATGGCGCCGCGCTGAAAGCGTGGGTCGAGCGTATCGGCTCGGAGTGGAGCGGCCTCGATATCGTGGTGGCGAATGTGAGCGCGCTCGCAATCGGCAACGACATTCAATCGTGGCGCAAGGAGTTCGAGACCGATCTGCTCGGCACCGTCAATCTCGTCGAAGCGGCGATGCCGTATCTCGAAGCGAGCCGGGCCGCGTCGATCGTCGCGATATCGAGCGTCTCGGGACGCGAGATCGATTTCGCAGCGGGTCCTTATGGCGTGTTCAAGGCCGCGCTCGTTCATTACATGCAGGGGCTCGCGAATCAGCTCGCGTCGAAAGGCATTCGCGCAAACACGGTGTCGCCCGGCAATGTCTATTTCGAGGGCGGCGTGTGGGACTGGATCGAGCATAACGATGCGGCACTATTCGAACGCGCACTCGCATTGAATCCGACCGGGCGCATGGGACGCCCGCAGGAAATCGCCAACGCGGTGGCGTTCATCGCGAGTCCGGCGGCGAGCTTTGTGAGCGGCACGAACTTCGTCGTCGACGGAGCACTCACGCGCGGCGTGCAGCTCTGACACGCGGTCAACTCAAGAGGAGCATGGAATGGAACGAGGCAGTGCGATGGATATCGATCTGGACGCCCTGACGGTCGAGGCCGTACAGGCGGGTTTCAAGGCCGGCACATTCACGGCCGAGCAGCTGGCGCGCGCCTGTTTCGCCAGGATCGAGCGCGACAACGGGAAGTACAACGCGGTGATCTTCCTGAACCCGGCGGCAATCGACGACGCGCGCCGGATCGACGAACGGCGCGCTGCCGGTGAACCGCTGGGTCCGCTTGCGGGGGTGCCGGTCGTCATCAAGGATCCTATGGACATGGTCGGCTTTCCGACTACCGCGGGATGGGCGAAGTTGTACAGCAAGAAAGGCGGCGTCGACCTCATGCCCGAGCGTGATGCGCCGGTCGTCGCGCGGATGCGCCGCGCGGGTGCGATTCTGCTCGGCAAGACGAACGTGCCGATCCTGAGCCATACCGGCTCGCATGCGAACGATAGCTGGGCCGGCCCCACGATCAATGTAGTGATGCCCGATCGGGTGCCAGGCGGCAGCAGTGCGGGGACGGCATCGGCGGTTGCGTCGTGCATGGCTGTACTCGGCCTCGCGGAAGAGACCGGCGGATCGATTCAGAACCCCGCGTCGGCGCAGAACCTCGTTGGAATCAAACCGACTATCGGGCTGGTGCCGAATGCGGGCGTGGTGCCGCTGTCGGGTAATCGCGATGTGGTGGGGCCCATTGCACGAAACGTGAGGGATGCCGCGCTGTGCCTCGACGTGCTCGCGGGCTATTCGAGCGAAGATCCGAAGACGCTCGCGAGCGTCGGCCGGCAACCGGAAGGTGGTTATACCGCGGCGCTAGACCCGAAGGCGTTGAACGGCAAGCGCATCGGTCTGTATGGCCCGGGCTGGCGCAATCAACCGTTGTCCGATGAAGCTGCCGTGCTGTATGAGCGGGTCAAGGGCGAACTGGTTGGTCTGGGTGCGATTCTCGTCGACGATCCGTTCGCGGGCTCCGGGTTCGCCGAACTGAGGAAGCCGACTCCGCCGCTGGCGCATTTCGATGCGCGCGGTCTCGAGTCGATTCCGTATGATCTGGAGAAGTATCTTCAGCGACTCGGCAAGCATGCGTCGCTGAAGACCTTCGCGGAATTCGCTGCGGCGACGAAGGGCGACGATGTTTTTGGGGCGCAGGGGATACTGCGGTATATGCATAGTCTCGCGGATTTCAAGGCCGCGCTGGCTGATCCGTCGGTGCCGCCGGAGATGCCTGAATTCGTCGAAGTGAAGGCGCGTTATCTGCGGATTTTCAATGCGGTGATGGATGCGCAACGGCTCGATGCACTGGTGTTTCCGCAGATGCGAGGTGAGCTTCCTGCGCTTCATGGTAAGGATGTCATTCAGGAGACGACGGTAGGTGAGATCAATATTGCGGGTTTGCCGGGGATTGCGGTGCCTGCGGGGTTTTACGCGTCGGGGGCGCCGTTTGGGGTGATTTTTGTGGGGCGGCAATGGGACGAGGGGGCGTTGTTAGGGTTTGCTTATGCTTATGAGTTGGGGGTGGGGAGGGGACGCTAGGGGCGGCAGTTGTCGCGGGACTGTCTGAATTTTCGTGTGCAAGACAGATAAAGGTCCGCCTGCTGGCAGGCCGATCGGTTCATTGCCGCTTTCCAGTCGTGCGCGGCGCGACTCCAGTCTGCGGTGATGTTGTTCAGCGCCAGCCAGAGGAGTTTGGTCGCAGCGTCGTCACTTGGGACGTGGCCGGGCAGGGGCTTTGCCGTCGTTGCCGGCGAAGTACGCACGCTTGCGCAAAGCTGTGCGCAGGCGACGAAGGAAATCAAGCAACTGATCGACGATTCGGCTAGCAAGGTTGGCTCGGGCGCGCAACTGGCATCGAGCGCCGGGGATGCGATGCATGAAGTCGTCGGCAGCGCCCAGCGCGTCGGCGCCATCGTAGCGGCAATGGCGCTTGCATCGGACGAGCAAGGCGTCGGCATCGCGTAGGTCAACCAGGCGGTGTCCCAACTCGACGAGCTGACCCAGCAGAATGCGGCCCTTGTCGAGGAGTCATCGGCGATCGCTGACTTTCTCAAGGAACAGTCGCGAAAACTCTCGGAAGCGGTCGGATGGTTTCAACTGACCGAGACATAATCAAGGTGCGACGGTTGCGACGTCAAGACGACAAGACGTCAAGCTTTGCCGGAATTGTGGGCGGACCGGGTCGGCGCCAGTTCGCGCATGGGTCGCGCGGCTGTCACATTAGTCCAGGCTATTGCACCTAGAAGTGGAGCGTGTCGGATTTGCCAGGCGTTTGCTGCACCTCGCCTTCCCCCTGTGTTGTCCGCCGATACTGACCGGGGGCAACAGCCATTACACGCTTGAATGCGCTGCTGAAGGCACTCTCGGATGAGTACCCGACCGCAATGCTACTGAGCACAATGGCTAACCGTTGGTCGCCAAAGCCTTTCAACCACCCCTCGTCGCCGTTCGGCGCATGAGCCAAATAGGCCCGCAATGTCTGAATGAATAACAATTGCGCCAGCCCCGATATTACGATCCCCATCGGACCATCGTCGATAACGTGATGCTCTCGCGCCGCGTTATCACGGCCGCCGTAATCTGGCCGAGGCGCGTGTGCAGGCGCTTCGTTTGCTGGACAAGGTCGGCTTGCTCGCTCACGCGGACAAGTATCCGCATCAGTTGTCGGGCGGCCAGCAGCAACGCGTGGCCATTGCGCGGGCGCTGGCGATGGAACCGGCCGTCATGCTGTTCGACGAGCCGACTTCCGCGCTGGACCCGGAACTCGTCGGCGATGTGCTGAAGGTGATTTCCACGCTCGCCGACGAGGGGATGACGATGCTGATCGTCACGCACGAAATGGACTTCGCGATGTCGATCTCCGATCGCATCGTGTTCATGGAGGACGGCGTCGTCAAGATGGCGGCGTCGCCCGACGAGATCCGCCACCGTGCGGATGCCGAACGCGTCCGGCGCTTCATGGGCACGGACGACGTGCGCGAAGCGCCGCACTCGGTGCAGTCCGCGCGCGCGCCATATCGCCAGTCCCGTTTCACTCGTCAATCAGGGCGCGCTCGGTAGCGCCTGACCTTAAACCGTATATCTCCGGGCCGGTCTCCGCCGTTCGCATCGCGCGATATGGTCGGCGGGCGGCGCGCCGGAGCAGGAGCCTCGTTCCAATGAAACTCGTCAGCTTTCTCCACGCGGGGCGTTCGTCATATGGGGTCGTCGTCGATGGCGGAATCGTCGATGCCGCACCGTTTGCCACGCGCCTCGGCGCCACGTTGAAAGAAGCGCTGGAGCGCGAATCGCTCGGTGCGCTCGCCGACCACGCAGCGCGGGCGGACGTCACGCTTGCATTCGCCGACGTCGAACTGCTGCCCGTGATTCCCGATCCACAGAAAATCCTCTGCGTTGGCATCAATTACCTTTCGCACGTCAAGGAGACCGGACGCGAGGTGCCCGACAAACCGATGATCTTCGCGCGCTTTGCCGACTCGCAGACGGCGCACGACGCGCCGATCGTTCGTCCGTCGGTATCGGAGCGGCTCGATTTCGAGGGCGAGCTTGCCGTCGTGATCGGCAGGCGCGCGTCACGTGAGGGCGGCGGATGCATTCGACGTGATCGCCGGCTATGCCTGCTACAACGACGGCAGCGTGCGTCGCAGTTCACGCCGGGCAAGAACTTTCCGCAGACGGGCGGCTTCGGGCCGTGGCTGGTTACGCGCGACGAAGTCGGCGATCCGTCGCGGCTTTCGCTGACCACGCGCCTGAACGGTGAGGTCATGCCGCGGGCCACCACCGACGACCTGATTTTCCCGATACCGCAACTGATCGAATATTGCTCGACGTTCTGCACGCTGCTGCCGGGCGACGGGATCATCACCGGCACGACGGGCGGCGTGGGCGCGTTCCGCGATCCGCCGCTATGGATGAAAGCCGGCGACGTGGTCGAAGTGGAGATTTCGCGGATCGGGACGCTGCGGAATCAGGTCGCGGATGAGATGTAGGTGGTTTGCGGGTGGCCTTGACTGACCGAGATCGGCGCGCTCACGACGCATCCGTTCAAGTGCCTGTCCGAGGTACGCGATGCCAAGGTCGCTTCGGGTTCACAGGTCGCATCGAACTCTGGCGATACGACCAACGATGAATCGCGAGAGGAGCAAAACCAGGCTTCCCGTCTACTGGCGTCCCGCCATATCAGAGCACTCAGTTCCCGGGGTAGTGTCCGGCCGCAATATCCTCCAACAGCGTCCCGTGCGTCGGCGCCCAACCCAGCAGCGAACGCGTGCGTGCGCTGGAGGCCGGGGCGTCGGCACCGAAGAACATGCCCAGCCAGTCAAAGTGAGCCTGTGCGCGGTCGACGGGAATCGATTCCACCGGCACGTCCAGGAACTGACCGAGCGCCGTCGCGATGTCGCGCGTAGCGACGCCCTCTTCGGCGACGGCGTGCAGCACGCTGCCCGGCGTCGCCTTGTCGATCGCGAGTTGCACGAGCTTGCCGGCATCGAGCCGGTTCACCGCCGGCCAGCGGTTCTGGCCCTCGCCGATGTAGCCTGAAACGCGCTTTTCGCGAGCGATGCGCGCCAGCACCGCGACGAATCCGTGGTCGCCGCCCGCGCCGTGCACCGTCGGCGCAAAGCGCACGACCATCGACCGGATATCGCGCTCGGCGAGGCCCAGTGTGTAGGCCGCGTTGGCGATGCGCGGGTGGACCCCGGCGCCCGGCATGTCCTCCTCGGTGCCCACGCGGCCCGGGGCTAGCCCCAGCGTGCCCGAGGCGATCAGCAGCGGGCCGCCAGTGCCTTGCAACACGTCGGCGAACGTGTCGATGGCCGCGCGATCGGTCTGTGCCGCAGCCGCCATCTGCGAGAAGTCGTGGTTGTAGCCGAGGTGCACGACGCCCTCGGCTAGCGTGGCTGCGCCGCGCAGGCTGGCGAGGTCGTCCAGGCTGCCGCGCACCACTTCGGCACCAAGCCTGGCGATCTTGGCTGCGGATTCGTCGTTGCGGGCGAGGCCGAGAACGTGGTGTCCCGCCGAGATGAGTTCTTTGACGCTGGCCGAGCCGATCCAGCCCGAGGCGCCGGTGACGAGAATTCGCATGAGATACATCCACGATGTCATTGAGTGACATCAGTATAGGCTTACGATGTCACTCTGTGTCAACACAAGAGAGAAAAAATATGGGTCGCTGGGAGCCCGATGCCGAGAGCCGTTTCCGTGCGGCGGCCATCGAACTGTTCGGAGAGATCGGTTACGAACAGACGACCGTGGCAGCCATCGCGGAGCGCGCGGGGCTGACTGCGCGAACGTTCTTTCGCTACTTCGCGGATAAGCGCGAAGTGCTGTTCAACGGTTCCGAACGTCTTCAGCAGACGATGGTCGATGCGTTGGCCCAGGCGCCGGCCGAGGCATCGGCGGTAGACGCGCTCGCCGCCGCCTTGACGAAGGCCGGAGATTTCTTCGATGACGACCGGCGCCCGTTCGCGCGCATGCGCAGCACGGTGATCGCGGCCAACACGGACCTGCGCGAGCGTGAGCTGATCAAACTGGCGACGCTGTCCGCGGCACTCGCGCAGGCGCTGCGCGAGCGCGGTGTCGGCGAGCCGGACGCGAGCCTCGCGGCCGAGGCCGGCATCGCCGTCTTTCGGGTCGCGTTCGCACAATGGGTAGGCGAATCCGAGCGACGCAGCTACGGCGAGATCGTGAAGGAATCGCTTGCGCGACTGAGAGCGCTCGTGGCCAGTTGAAGCGACGTTGGTTGAATCGCGATGCTCAAGGAGAATTGCGTCCTTCTTCGAGCAGCCAATCGCGAAAGAGCGAAACCACTTCACGTGCCGACGCAGCCGGACTGCTGACGACGCAATACGTGTCGCTGAGCGGTACGCGCAGCGGAAACGGTTCGATGAGCTGTCCGCTGCTCAACGCGGCGGTCGCGAGCGCAGGCGTGGTCGCGACGATGCCGCGTCCCGCGATCGCGCAGATGCCGGGCGAGCGGATCGGGCTGATCGGCCATTCGCTCGGCGGCGCGTTGGCACTGAAGCTCGCGGCGAGCGAAGCACGCGTGTCGAAAGTGATGACGACCGCGACGCTCGGTGCGCCGTTTCCGATGAAGAAGCCGTGCGGCGCGTGTGGACCTTTCCCGCCGACCGCGCCGCGCTGATCGATGAAGCGTATCTATCCGCCCGCGAAAAGATTCTCTTCGACGGCGATTACCGGCGCTATTTCTCGGCGATGTTCGAGGGCGAAAAGCAGCGCTATATCGACCGGCTCGTGCTGGACGACGAACTCGCGCGCATTCACGCCGACGTGTTGATGCTGCACGGGCGCGACGATCCGGGCTTTCCGCCCGATTCACTTACCCTGGCGCTCAGCCGCTCATTACCGCACGCCGACGTCGCGTTGCTTGCGCACTGCTCGCATTCGATCGCGTATGAGCAGCCCAGCAAGTTTCTGCTGCTGGCCAATGCATTTTTTGGCGGCGAACCAGGAAGTCACTGACATGGCAAAGCAAAGCAAAGCAAAGCGAAACACGGCTACGTTCTAGTGGGCAAAGTGATTGACGGACCGTTAAACGCACCACGCTTGCACGGCGCGGTTGCGATCGAAGGTGAGCGCATTGCATGGGTCGGCGAAAAAACCGCGCTGCCCGAGCGCTTTTGTACCGATGCGTTCGAACGAATCGCGTTGCCGGGCGCAGCATCATGCCCGGGCTGATCGACGCGCGCACTCACATCTCCTTCGGCGAGGCGCGTTCGGAAGAGGAGCTTGCGCTCTACACGCCGGTCGAGTTTCGCGCGCTCAAGGCGATCTGGCATGCGAAGAAGGTGCTGCAGGCCGGCGTGACGAGCGCGTTCGACGCGGCAACAACGTACAACGTCGCGCAATCGGTGCGCGATGCAATCGATAGTGGCATGTTCGACGGGCCGCGTTTTGCGGTGAGCGGGCGGCAGCTCACCTCGCATCAGGGTCTCGAGGATTCGTTTCCGAATAGCATGGAATTTCCGCCGGGCCACGTGGGCGTGCTGATCCGCGACGCGAGCGATCTGATCGAGCAGATCCGTTATCAGGTGAAAGACGGCGTCGATGCGATCAAGGTGTCCGGTTCCAATGATTCGCTGATCACACCCGACTCGCTCGACGGCGCCGCATACATGGATGAAGAGTTCGCGACGATCGCGAAGGAAGCGCATCGCCTCGGCCGCATGTGCACGGTGCATGCACGCTCGCGCGATGCGGGGATCGGTGCGGCGCTTTCATCATGACGACCGTTCCGCTTTCGTCGCTCGCAACGGTGATTCGCAGCAAGAATGCCGGACCGTTTCTGCTTACGTTCGATGTAATGTTCGAGGACGCCGCTCATTTCACCACAGTGTGGGAATCGCGCCGTTTTACGAAGGCCGCGATGGCAGAGTTGTTCGGCGTGCGGGAAAGCGCGATCACGTCGATATTTGCGGTTCCGCGCGGCCAGGCGATCAAGGTGACAATGCGCCGCCAGTTGCCGCAAGGGCGACTCGGCGAATCAGACATGTACGGCTGCCAGCAGCACGCGCCGCTGCTCGATTTCCCGATACCGCTTCGGAACGAATAGAACTCGGGGGAGAGGGAGACCAAATCGATAAACGAAAACGTTTTGCTCTTCCAGTTTTTTCAGGCCTTTTTCCAGGAGCAAACCTTCATGGTCTGTTGAGTCCTCTGTCAAACAGCGCAACCAACCGTATCATTTTCGAGCTGAAACGCTAAAGTTTTGTCAGGATCGGCCGACAATCAATTCGTGCGTGTGCTCCAAGGGCAGAGCGCTCGCACAAGTACAGGATGTCGTGGCGAACTGCCAAGCCACATCTGTCGCAGGCCGGCGACGCTGCGGTGTGTCGTTAAAAATACAATCGAAAATGATGACCAGAAAAAAACATTTGAAGACGGCGGTCTGCATGACAGTCGCCACGGGGCTGCTGTTTGTCGGATTTAGCGCCAATGCGCAGGAGTCCGCCAACGACGATCTGAATTCCTGCGTGAAGCACGAACAGATTGTCTCGACAGCCAAGGGCGTCGGTATTGGAGCATTGACCGGCTTGACCGCGATGCTCGTCTCTCACAAAAAGGACGATGCTGTCAAAGGCGCACTCATCGGCGCGGCCGTGGGCGGCGTGGCCGGATTTGCGACGGCGTACTACACGGCCGTCAACACCTGCTTCAAGAAGAATCCGGCGTGGCTGCCAGAGTCCGATATCCAGCGGACGAAGGACTACGATAACGTCAAGCGGGCTATCAAATACAAGCCGGCTCAGGGAATCATCACTCGCGCGGAATCCGTGGAAGTCGGCGGCACGGTTAAAGCCGACGGCCAGGCGAATGTCAGCAGTTCGTTCATTCTGATGACTCCAGACGGTGCGGAAGCACCGGTGACTATCGAGCGCAAGTTATACAGCGTATCGGATGACAAGGAGACCGAGGTTCCGTTCCCTGGGCGGACGTCAGAGCAGCATACCTTCGAACCTGGCGAGCAGAAGGACACCGTGCATATTCCGATTCCGCACGATGCCAAGGCAGGTAGCGTGTACCGGGTGCAGTTCAGCGTGGCCGCAGCGGACCGTCCGCCGTCAGTCGCGTCGCAGACATTCACCGTCAAGGAATAATTGAATGGCCGACCGGTTACGACCGGCCGGCCATGGCTGTTCGACGCCTTTTCCCGAAAACCTGTGGCGTTGTCCGTCTGCATGCATGTTTCCGGTTGCTCGGGCGGGTGCCGCTGTGCTCTATCTGTACGTGATGAACCTATCTCTTGCGCGCGTCGCCATAGTGTGCGGATCGCTGTTGCTGACCGCGTGTGCCGCCAGTAGCCTGCCGGGCTATCAGAACGCCTATCGCGCCTATAACGTTCCTCAGCCTCTGTTTGACCGGATCAAGGTCAAATTTCGTGAGCACGGCCTTGAGTACGCGGATATATCCCGTGACGCTACCGGGCGCGTCCAGCTGACCGGCAACTACCGGAACGAGGACGAGGTCGATCAGGCCTTCACGATTGTGCAGTCCATTGTCGGCATGAAGTCCACCTCGCCCTTCTACCCGCAGAACATCAAGGAAAAGCGCTGGGAAGTCGCGGCGGGCAAGGCGCTCAACTCATATGCCCACGACGGCCCACCGAGGTCGAGCGTTGCCGTCAAGCGGGCCCTGGTTGTGGGTTTGAACCATTTCGCCGATTCGCGCAATCTGAAAGAAATTCAGGGCAGGGACGACGCCATTGTCGTACAGGGGTATCTGAAGCGGGCCGGCTACTCGGTAACGACGTTGCTGGATGAGCGAGCGACCCAGGCAAATATCGAGGCGGCGCTGAACAACCTTGATCGGAATATCGGTCCGAACGACGACGTCTTCATTTATATCTCCAGTCACGGCACGCCGCCAGTGCCCACGCCCGGTGGTCAGGACTATCGAAAAATGTCGATTGTCGCTTACGACTCGGGTGACAGAAACACGATGCGGATGAATGATGCGACGGAGTTCTATCTCTACATTCAAAAGCATTCGGTTCCTGACACATTGGTGCAGAACGTCGCGCGCAGGCCGAGCCATTCGACGCGTGTGTTGATCGACACCTGCTACAGCGGCGACATGCTCGACGATATCCGGGATGAAAGTACCGCCTACATTCTGCAAACTAATGGTGGTGAGAAAGAGCGTGCGGGAATTTCACTGGCTTCGTGGACGACAGCGGATTTCACGTCAAAGGGCATCCGTTTTGCCGCCGACCCGGGGGACAAAGTCGGCACCGCAAAGGCACCCGCGACCATCGATCGCACCCGCAATGGCTACACCATTATCACGGCGACGAGCGTCAACGAAAAGTCATGGGGGCCTTCGGGAGGAAACACCTTCGAGAGTCCGATTGCCGGTGAGGGGCAAATCAAGGGGTCGTTTTTCACACAGTCTCTGTTCGCCTATCTGGATCGCAACAATGGCCAACTCGGTCCCGCGTTCCGGGATGCGCGTGCTTTCACGTCCATCAAGGCAGTCGAGGCGAGCCACGGCAAGGAGCATCAGACGCCTCGCCAATACTCGACGATTCCAGACGACCAGAACGCAATCAATTAACTACCAGTGGCGCCTGCTCGTCGAGCGCCTGAAAAACCAGAGGATAAATATGCGATATTCAATCGTGGCACTCTCTCTTGCCGCTCTGACGACGCACGCGATCGCGCAGGAGGCCTATTCCGCGAAGTCCCTCTTTTTCTCGGCGAACGATTCCGTTGTTGCGGTTGGTACCGGGCAAAAGCAGGGCGCGGATGCAAACAATGCAGTGGCAGCGGTGCAAAGCCCGGAAAGCCAGGTGCCGATGCCGGTAAAAGTTTCGCAGAAGAAAAAGCGTGCTCCGCAGATTGGCGCGAGCTACTTCGTCCGTCTCAAAGACGACGACGGCACGACGCACGACGTACTGACGCGTCGCATCTTCAGGAGCGGCGAGAAGTTCCAGCTTGGTGTCAAGGTCAACCGCCCGTCGTACGTGTACATCCTGAATGAGGCACCGGACGGGAGCATCACGCAAATTTATCCGCAGCCGTCGCAGGATAATTTTGTCGATGCAATGGGTATTGTTTTCTTCCCGGCGAAGGGCTCTTTCCAGTTCGACGACAAGCCCGGAATGGAAAAGCTCATGGTGTATCTGTCGCCGGAACGCGCGCATGGGGACATCACGCGCCGCCTGCGTACCGCGGCGCCTGACCTCGTTTCCAGCCCGGCAAATCTGCAGACCGCGGAAGCCGGCTCGTGTCCGGCCGCGAGCACGACAGTGATTGCAGCTGCCACTGCCGCTTCAGACGCTACGGCTCCTCTCCAGCTTGCGAGCGCGTCGCCTGATTACGCTGCCAAGGGTATCGCGTTTGCGCCGGATCAGACCGCCGGCTGCGCCGCGCAGGTCGCGCAAGCGGACGCCGCCGGATATAGCGCCAAGGGCATCGTTTTCAGCGACGATCAGACACCGGCTGCGGGCGGCCAGGTTGCATCTTACGTCGTGAAACATACGACCAGGAGCGACCAGAACCTGTACCTCAAGATCAACCTCGCGCACGAATAATCGTGCGGACCGCCCGCAAGCGGTTCGCGACGCACGTAACAGAGACCTGGAAGACATGGAACATAACCATCTGATCATCGGACTCGGCGGGTCCGGCGGCAAGATCATCCGCAATCTGAGAAAGACAATTGAACGAAACAAGGATGCACAGGGAAACAGTGCGTCGGAAGCGCGGTTCGAGTATCTGTATGTCGACACATCCACCGACGAAGTCGACAAACACGACGAGTGGAAGGTTCTCGGCAAGGAGATCGATCTCGCCCGCAGCCAGTACATGATCAATACGGCGAGCAGTGTTCGTCCGGTTCTTGACGACCCGAATTCGTTCCCGGGGCTGCGTGACTGGGTTGAACCCAAGAGTGTCTTTGACTTTGTGAAACCCGGTATCGCCGGCGCGGCACAGCGTCGCAAGTTGGGCCGACTTGTGTTTGCACAGAATGCATCGCAATTCGTCAAGGCTGTAGAAGACCGGATGCGGGTGCTCCAGGAAGGCCCCGGGCGGGCTGGGGCAGTGATTCACGTGGTTTGCGGCCTCGCCGGCGGAACTGGCAGCGGCTCGGTCGTCGATGCGGTTGCACTGATTCGAAACAAGTATCCGGACCAGGACCGCTACAGGATCATCATCTACGCGCTGCTTCCAGAGAAGGATTCCCGCCGTGTACGCGATGTGGCCGGTTCATCGAATTACTACGCGAACGGCTACGCCGCGCTCGCGGAGCTGAACGCGATGGCGGTCGGCAAATATCACCCTGCGAATGTGCTTGACGGCTCCGCTATGGAGCACGATGTCTATTTCAACGGTTGTTATCTCGTGAGTAACCTCAACGAGCACAACATCCAGTTCGATATCGACTCGGAAATCCCTCGGATCGTTGCGGAGTTCATCTATCAGAAGACTCTGAACAAGGAGTGGGAAGGCCTCGGCCGCGCGGAGAAGGGCGAAAACGACATCAAGAACTTTGAAAGCGAAGATGGAATCGGCAAGGCGCGCGCCAAGCTGTTCCTGTCGTTCGGGGTCGAACGCATTGTCGTTCCAGAGCAGGAAATCAAGGAATATCTCGCGTACGGGTTTGCCGAGCAGGCAACCCGGCAGTTGATGTTCAACAATTTCCGTCAGGGGGAGGGTTACGCAGACGAGCCTGTTCAGAAGGACTGGGGTAGCGAAGCGCGCAAGCCGGATACGCTGCAGGGCATGTTGCTCAGCGGCCAGCATCTGATGCTGGAAGTGGGGATCCTCGAGGATGATGCAAAGAGCGGCGGCTGGAAGCCGGCCAATGAATTCTGGAAGCAGGTCGTTGGCGTCGTGGCGCCGGACATTCGAAATGACTCCACGCTCGAGCAAACGACCTGGACGCATGCGCTTAACACTCGCCTCGCGAAAGTCTTCGACGAAACCTACAGAAAGCTTGGCGGCGTTCGCAAGTTTTACGAAATCAAGGGAAATGCTCGACTCGAAATGGCGCGGCATATTGGGCGTCAGATCGAAAAGGAGCTGTTCGGTCGCTGGAAGATCGGTACGCACTCCCTGATCCAGTTGCGCCAGTTCACAGATGCCTTGATTGCACTGCTTGGCGAGCGTCAGGCCGTATTTGCCGACGAGATCACCAAGGCTCCGGCTTCGCAGGCAGCCGTCCAGCAGAGCATCGACGAGTTGTCCACGCAGTTCAACAAGGTCGGCTTTTTCGGTCAGCATCTGACTGATAAGCGCGGCGCACTGTTCGCCGAGATCACCGCCCGCTATCAGGATCTGTACGCAATGCGTACTTTGCAGGAAGGGCACAAGTTCGCCGGCAGTCTCGTTCCTTTCATCAAGGACGAACTCACCTCGCTGCGTGGCCACATCGACGATTTGCACCAGCTTCTTGCCGCTGCGACAGAGAAGGTGCATCAGGAGCAGGCGGCGCGGCTCGCCGGTGCGGATGCAATCTATCAGCAGCGAATTTTCGACCGCAACGCAATCAGCAACATCATGAAGGCGGTCGTGGTCGACGAACCGAGCCAGATTGCCCGCACGCAGAAGGTGCGTCAGTCCGTCATTGATCTGGCAGGCGCCGAGGTCGATTCGTTCGATAAGCTCGTGCGAAACGTATCGCTGGGATCCATCATTTCCACGATTTCGCAAACGTCCGCCACGATCGTCGAAATGGCACACGCGGAGATTTCGAAAACTTTGCCGCCGGTGCTGCAGGTCAACATCGTGGAGCGTCTGCAAAAGCAGTATGACGCCAACCAGAATGGCCTGAAGGCTTTTGTGTCGGGGCTGTATGAAAAGTCCGGCACGATGATTCAGTACAACAAGACGGAAGTCGACCGCTCGGTGTCGAACAACGCTGGCGGTTCACGCGGTACGGCGAACACGGTGGCGGTGTTCCTGCCGGAGTGCGAAAGCCAGAAGGATTTCCACGCGGGGCTCGCAACGCTGTTCGAACAGCAGAAGGATCCCGCTTCGGATACGGTTGTTGCGCCAGGCAAGCTCTCGAACGAGATCGTCATTCTGAAAATTGCATCGCTCATGCCGGTGCGTTTCATCGACACGCTGTCGATGCTAAAGCGCCACTACGACGGACTGCTCGGCGACTTCAACGAGTCGCATCTGCTGCACAGCGACGGAGACGGCAAAAAGCTGCCGCCGCTATACGCACGGTCGTCGGCTGAAGTGGCGGCGCAGGCGAAGCGCAAACCATACCTGCTTGTCGCTCGACTCATGGAAATGATCAGGCAGCGCGAGAACAAAACTACGGGCGAGCAGGAGTGGGCTTTCATTTACAAGGCAAATGGCTTGCCGGCGTCGAAGGTGTTGCGCGGCGGCACGTGGCAAACCGTCATTGACGATGAGCTTCCCGCCGACATCCAGACTTTGATCGAGCGGGAAGTGAGCAAGCGCGTTGACGCCGAGCTCAAGCACAAGGACGAGAAGCAGAAATTGTTCGACCGTTACATCGACTTTGCTACCGCGCGTTTCGCCGAGGCTGGCGACGACGACCAGGATCCCCAATATCTGGCCTTGAGCGCGATGCAGCAATCCATCCGGGACATCATCGGCCTTCAGGCCGTCGCCGAATAATAGTCATCCAACACTCAAGACTGAAAACTGGAACATGCCAACTTACAAGTGTCCCACCATCGGAGATTGCGAAAGGGCGAACGCCGGCGAAATCTTCGTTCGTTCGCCGGGCGAGGATCTCCATTGCCCGGACTGTTCGACGTTGCTTGAGCTGCAGACGTCCGCGATCGCGAAAGGTCCAAACAGGAAGTTGATCGGAGCAGCGGTTGCCGTAGCTGTCGTCGTGGTCATCGGCGCCGGAGGCGGTCTCTTTTATAAGCGTTCGCACTCGGCCTCAGAGGCAACTGCGCAGATCGTGGCTGCTCCGCTCAACGGCGCCGCATCGACTTCGGCCGCAGTAGTCGCTATTGCGTCCGCCAGTTCACCGGTCGCAGCCGCGAACGTCGGAATTTCTCCGTCCGAGGCGGACATCACCGCCCAGCGCAAGGATAGCGATACGAAGCTCTCACAAGGCGACGCATCGGGAGCCGAGTCGGCCAGCAATCAGGTCGCCGCGAAGGAAATGGTGAAGGTCGCCATCGCCCAGATGTCGCAGGGCAAACTCGACGATGCGGAAAAAGAATTGAACGATGCCGCCATTCGCGATCCCAAGCAGTCGCTGGTCTACTACAACATGGCTGTTCTGCGACTCAAGCAGGGGCGTACCGACGACGCGCTCAAACAGTTCGAAGCGAGCTTTCTGAACGGATTTGCGTATTTCGACGAGATGCAGAAGGATCCGGACCTGGACGGCATTCGCAATGACCCGCGCTTCACTGCTCTGGTGAAGAAGTACCGCACGACTACGTGATGAGACCGGGGCTGAGAACAATGCTGGCTTTGAGCACGCTCGCCTTCGCGGCAGCGTGTTCAAAATCCGGTCCGCCGACGATCATTGGGCATTGGCGTGCGGAGCGCGTCCAGGTGTTTAGTGCGCAATTACCTGTCGGGCCCGAGATCGTGGTCAGCGAAAAGGAAATCTCGAGCCCGGGCACGGACGTCGATATGTCGGTGCATGGGTTTGAGGCAAAGTCTGGACAGGTAACGATCGACCTTGCCTACGGCGTCGGCCTGACCTTTTACTTTGATGGGCCGGACCGGGTCTTTCTCAAGGTTCCTCTGGTCGGCAAGGTTTACTACCGCCGGGTAGTGGATAACGCTGCGCTGGCCAGTGCAGCGTCGTCGGTTCCAATTGTTGCTCAGCCGCAGTCGGTCTCGCAAGCAGCGCCGGTTGCCGGGGCGCAGTCTGGCGGCAATCACTCTGGTCCGACGGCAGTTGGTGAGCAAACCGCATTGGCGACGCAAAGCGTTCGAGGTGGGTCGCAACCGGCAAGCGAACCAGCGGAAGCAGATGGACAATCGGCCGCCGAATATCAGCTGGCGTCCGCAGCCGCAAAGCAGGGACAGTCAGATGCAGCCATTGACCATCTGAATAGTGCGTTCAAGGCAGGGTTCCGGGATGTTGCCCGGCTGGACTCGTCGCCTGAGTTTGGCTCACTTGCCAATGACGTCCGATATCAGGCGCTGGTCGCACGTTACCGCTAACGATACGGGCAGGCCAGGACATGTCGTTCGTGTTCGGCTACGCGATTGGAATAGGTATATTGAAACTTTGCGTACGTGTGCTGCACGTTCCGACGCAGGTCGCACCACTCATCGTCGTTTGTGTGACCGTTCCCGCGATGTTCATTCTCACCCGCGCAATCTTTCGTGAATAGGCCCATGAACAAGATGCCCACCATTGCCGACTGCAAGCTATACGATCTGCCGAAGATCACGGATCCACGAGGCAACCTCACATTTATCGAAGGCGATAGACATGTTCCATTCGCGATCCAGCGTGTTTTCTACCTGTACGACGTTCCCACTGGAGAAAGCCGCGGCGCACATGCGCACCATGCGCTGAATCAGTTGGTTATCTGCCTCTCGGGCAGTTTCGACGTCGAGGTCGACGACGGCCAGAACCGCACGCGTATCCATTTGAATCGACCGTGGAAGGGTTTGCATGTGCCCCCGTTGATCTGGGCAGCAGAGGTCAACTTCGACCCCGGGTCGGTCGCGCTGGTTCTCGCGTCGGATGTCTACAACGAAGCGGACTATATCCGGGACTACGATGACTATCTGGCGTTGATGAAAGACCTGACGCAAAAGCAGGTTTGACTGAATGGACCGTGTCGTAAGTCCGGCACCAGAGCCAACGTCTGAGGCGCACCGCCAGCGCAGGGGGCCGATCGCCGCCGCTTTGTTCGTGGTGCTCGTTATTGTCGTGCTGCGGCTGGCGGTAATCGGTGGCTATCCATCCACGGATGAAGGCATCTACGAATACTACGCGCTGATTATCCATGACCGGCTATCGCAAGACCTGCGTCTTCCGAATGACGGCATGTTGATGCTCTATCCGTTAATAACGTCTTTCGTTTACTCGCTCAAGGTCAATCCAATTTTTGCCTTGCGACTGATTGATGTCGTTCCGGACGCGTTGGCGGCTGTCTTGATGCTACGAATATCAGTACGCCTGAGTGGAAGCCTGATAGCGAGCGCGCTCATTACCGCGCTGTTTTTTGTGCTGCTGAACCACCCGACATTCATTCAGTATGGATTCAAGAACAGCTTTTTCATAGCGCTCTGTCCGTTGCTATACGCGGTGATCCTGTTCTTGTCCGGGCAGCATGCCGGTACGGGCAGATTCTTTGCAATGGGAGTACTCGTCGCACTCGGCGTACTTCTGCGAGAAACGCTGCTTCTTTTCGCAGTGTTAGGGGCGGTCTCCATCTTCGTGGTGCGGGGTACTCGCGAGCTGAAGTACTTTGTGGCAGGTGGGTTGGCGGCTGGATCTCTGATACTTACAGTGGCAATCGCCTTGCGAGGCGCCGGCGGCGTATCCAGCTTGATATCCGGCTATGTCGATACCGGCGTCGGATATGGAGCGTTTGGTGATTTGCGATGGAAGCTCTTCAAGTCGAGCGGGCAACTCGCCGCGCAGGCAGCGGTCGCAGGGTTGGTCATGAGCTTGGCGGCAACGGCATGCATCGTCATCGCGTCGATTCGCGGAAGAACGACGGAATATCTTAAACCTTTTGTTTTTTGGGCCACTGTTACCGTGATTCCGTTCGTTGAGCCGCTCTCGAAACTGGGTCTGCCTTACCACTTCTCATGGTCGCTAATCGGTCTGTGCGGCATCACAAGCCTGGGTTGGAGCGCCTGCCATTTCACTGGCCGCGCGCAAAAGCTTATTTGCAGCTGCGTGTGCGTTGGCGTCTCCTTACTGCTCGTATGGCCCCAGCTTCAATTCCAGCGCAACCTTTTTTGGGGACTCACTTATCCCGCTTTCAAGGAGACGCACGGGAAATATTGGGCCGACGAGTCGATTCAGCGTAGCAATTATCTGCTCATGGCCGATCAGATCAAACGCATTGCTCCCGCTAACGCCACGCTGAGTTCGAGTGCCGCAATGCTGATACTGTATCCGCTCACGGGTCTTCGTCCACCGTGTTACGGCGTCAGTAATCTGACCGTCACGGCTGTCACGCTGCATTTCAACGTCGAAGCCATGAGACGAGCCATCGAAAGTTGTCCGGCAGACGTGGTCGTAGTGACCCAGAGAGACTTGCCCGGTAGCTCGACCGTCGTGCAAGCGATCCGCGAGCTCCCGCAGTATCGACGCGCCGGCACAGTTGATGTTTCGACTGAACGAGATTACGGAAACTCCAGCGCCGAGTTGTTCGTGCTCCAGCGTTGACGCGAGTGAATGTGCCAAGGAGCACGCAACGGCACGCTGGCATTTCAGCCTAAGCCAATATCGCGTTCCGACCGTTGGCACGTCGTCGCGCTTGTTGCATCGACTGGCTCGGACGGAGCAGCGAATGCAACACCAACGTCCGTGTAGCGAGCCGGAATACCTGAAGATCAAACCCCCGGAGAGCTGTCCCCTAAAGATAGATGCCGACGTGCAATAGCTGAAACCGCGACGCAAACTGGCGGATAACGGTTGCGATCACAACCGTCAGATAAATCGATATCCTCACAGCAATTAGGTGTATAAGAGATCCATTGATCCCTCACGGGAGATGCAGCGGCACCCCGGGAGAGTAAAGCGCAAGATGTCCTCTCGGTATTTTTTCCCTTCTGGCCGCGCAAGCATTACCAATATGTAGTTCTCTTGTCGCGCGCAGTTGTAAATTGATACAGCAACGCAGTTAGGAATTGATACACCTCGTTGTAGGGTTGCTCCTTTTGGGCGGCCCGTGATCAGCTACGAGGAGTACATGGAAATCGAGATTCTGC
>NZ_JAMWXW010000004.1:0-373126 GCF_031570135.1 Paraburkholderia sp. USG1
TGCGGCGCTGTTCGGGCTGGGTCAAAACTTCAATGGGTTCCACGTTAGAGCTGGGCTTAAACATAGGCGTAAGACTACCTCAAAGTTTAAGCGTTCCTCGTGTCCGGTTTTCACGGGGGCCGCCCCACCGTTGGAGCGCCGAGGGCGGCGATTGGGGCACCAGTATGCTGGGCCTCAAAGGCAATGAAGATCTGGGCGGCGGGCTCAATGCCATCTTCAACCTCGAAACCGGGTTGCAGGTCATGAACGGCACGACGAGCGGCGGGCGGCTGTGGTCGCGTCGCGCGTTCGCCGGTTTGAAAAGCGAGCAGTGGGGCACGTTGCAGGCCGGCCGTAATCTGTTTATCGACAGCGACGGCGTATGGGAATTCGACCCGTTCGTGCAGCAGGCGTTTTCGTCGGCCTCGCTCGTGCGCGGGCGCAACTGGCAGCAGACCAGCAACAACGTCGAGTATCACAGCCCGGTGTTCTGGGGTTTCGACGTGCAGGCACAATACGCGTTCGGCAATCAGCCAGGCGCCTTCAACAGCGGCGCGGCCTGCGAGTTCGGCCGCTCGGACGGCATCATGCTGACGTATCACTCGCCGCTCTTCGACGTGCGCGGCATCTACGACGAACTGCGCGACGCCAATGGCCGCTTCAGCAATATCTTCCAGGCGTCACGCGAATATTTCGTGGGCGCCAATGTGCGTCTGAACGCGGTCAAGATCCAGGGCGCCTATACGCACTACTCGGCGCCCGATTCGCCGGTCGGCGTGGCCGACACCGCCGATCACTACTGGCTCGGCGCCACCTACAGCTTCCTGCCGAGTTGGGCCGTGACGGCGGGCGGCTACTACGTGAAGGTAGGGGACGGCTCGGGCGATGCCGCGCACGACCCGTCCGGCCACGCGATGATGTACGTGCTCGGCACCACCTACAATCTGTCGAAGCGCACCTTCCTGTACGGCACGGTGGGCTATGTGCACAACGGCAGCAACTCGAACTTCTCGCTCGAAGCATCGCCGCGCGATGCGGCCGGCAACACGAGTCCGCTCGTCGGCGAATCGCAGACCGGCGCTTATGTCGGCATGCTGCATCAGTTCTGACTTGCGCTTTTTGCATCGTCAGGCGGCGGCCTGCCCGACCGCCGCCGATTTGCGCAGCCGCACCGGAATCGACTTCGAGGCCGGCACCTGACTCGATTTCGCGTGATGCGAGAGCGGAATCAACCGGTTGCATTCCGGGTAATAGCCCATGACGCAGCCAGGCGGAATGTCGAACGCGTGGACATGCATGCCGTCGACCTCGCGCGCGATGCCGTCGTTCGAGTCGGTGGAGATGCATACCGCGGCGCCTTCCGCCAGACCGAGCCGGGTCATGTCGTCCTGATGCATGAGCAGGACGTCGCGTGTGCCATGCACGCCGCGGAAGCGGTCGTCGGGACCGTAGACGGTGGTGTTGAACTGGCTGTCGCCGCGGGTCGTCATCAGGCGCAACACGTCGGGGCCGCGCGAGGGCATGTCCGCGTCCTCGTCGAGCGTATCGGGCACGATGAAATTCGCCTTGCCGCTTTCCGTGTTCCATTTGCGCTCGCACGCGGCGAGCGGCCGGTGGAACCCACCCGGCTGCCTGAAGCGCTGGTTGAAGTCCTTGAACTGATCCGGATAGGTGCGCTCGATCGCCTCGCGCACCAGCGCGTAATCGTTCACCCAGGCATCCCAGTCCACGTTTGGATTGCGCGGCAACAGCGCCTTCGCGATGCCCGCGACAATGGCCGGCTCGGATAGCAGCATATCGCCGGCCGGTTCGGCGAGTCCATGCGAACCGTGCACGCACGCCGTGCTGTCCTCCACACTCACCCATTGCTCGCCGCCCGCCTGGCGGTCGATCTCGATGCGCCCGAGGCACGGCAGCAGGTAGGCGACTTCGCCGTGCAATAGATGGCTGCGTTTAAGCTTGGTCGCGATCTGCACCGTGAGCCGCAGCCGCCGCCAGGCCGGATCCATCACATGATGATCGGGAATCGCCACCTGGAAATTGCCCCCCAGGCCGATGAAGGCTTTGACCTTGCCGTCGAGCACACCGCGGCAGGCTTCGACCGTGGTCATGCCTTTGTCGCGCGGCGGCTCGAAGCCATACAGTTGCTTCAGCTTGTCGAGCGGCGCGAGTTCAGGCTTCTCCGTAATGCCAACCGTGCGCTGTCCCTGCACGTTCGAGTGGCCGCGAATCGGGCAGATACCCGCGCCCGGCCTGCCGATATTGCCGCGCAGAAGCAGCAGGTTCGACAGCATCTGCACGTTATGCACGCCGTTGCGATGCTGCGTGATGCCCATGCCGTACAACACCATTGCGGCGTTCGCTTGGGCATAGACCCGCGCGGCGTTTTCCAGCGCGGCGCGGCTGAGTTGCGAGTGCTCCTCGATTTCTTCCCATGAGGTAGCGCGCATGGCGTCTGCGAAGGCTTCGAAGCCGTGCGTGTGTTCGGCGATGAACGCCGCATCCAGCACACGCGGCGCGCCGTTGCGCTGCGCGTCGTCATCCCATTCGATCAGCAGCTTGCAGAGTCCGGCAATCGCGGCCGCGTCGCCGCCGATCTTCACCTGATGGTATTGCGTGCTGATCTGCGTTTCGGAGGGGGTGAGCATGTCGAGCGGCGACTGTGGATTCGCAAAGCTGACCAGTCCGCGCTCCTTGAGTGGATTGAAAGTGATGATCTCCACCCCGCGTTTGCGCGCGTCCTGCAACTGATGCAGCATGCGCGGCGCGTTGGTGCCCGTGTTGTGGCCGAAGAACAGCATGCAGTCGGTGTGCGTGAAGTCTTCGAGCTGCACGGTCCCGACCGGCACGCCGATCGATTTAGGTAAGCCAACCGAAGTACTCTCGTGACACATGTTCGAACTGTCGGGCAGGTTGTTGGTGCCATACAGCCGGGCGAGCAGCGCATACATGTACGAGGTTTCGAGCGAGGCGCGGCCGGAGGCATAGAACACCGCCTCGTTCGGATCGATTGCTTGCAGTTCTTTCGCGATCCCGGCGAATGCATGTTCCCATGTGGTCTGCACGTAACGGTCGGTCGCGGCATCCCAGCGCATCGGCGCGGTCAGACGGCCGCGCGATTCGAGCTCGAAGCCGCTCCATGAGCGCAATTCGCTCAGGGTGTGCGCGGCGAAAAAGTCGGCATTGATGCGTTTGTTGGTGATTTCCCACGCGGTCGCCTTCGCGCCGTTTTCGCAGAACTCGAAAAGGTGCGGGTCCGCGGGTTTGGCCCATGAGCAACTCACACAGGCGAAGCCGTCAGGCTTGTTCTGTTGCGACAGAATGCGGCTGCCGTTCAACGTGACGTGTTCCTGCACGAGAATCGACGCGACTGCTTTCACCGAACCCCAACCGCCCGCCGCGTTGCGGTATTCCTTGAGCGGGGCACTGGCGGGTGTGGCGTCTGTTGCGCCGTCTGTCGATGTTCCGGTGATCTGATCCGTACTCATTGTTCGCTCCTCGCGGGTTAGCCGGTGCTTGAATGCCGGCTCGCACGAAGGAGTCCGCAATTACCGGACCACCGGATTAATTTGCGCTTACAACCTTCGCCATTTTGGCAACGTTCGGCAGCAAGCGGCGCTGACGGGCGGCGGTTTGACAGGGGGATCGCCTTCGGGGACATGTGCCGGACCGCTCGGCGGCACGTCGTCAGGCGGAGGCGACGGGTCGGGATCGGTGGTCGGAGGCGGCGTGTCGGGATCGACCTCCGGCGGGGTCGGCGCATGCAGGCGAAGATTCGGCATGCGAGGTGCGCTCGTTATGTTCATCGTGTTCTCCGTGTGATGCGTGCCTGTCGGCGAGTCGGTTTGTCGATTGCAACCGGCATGCCACTCGCCTTTTATTTCGCGCAGATGCCGGTGCTGGCCGTGTGGAACGGCTATTGCTCGGTCACGGCATGCGCGTGGTGCCGAGCGGCGATACGCCCCCGCCATATCACTCCGAACATGACGCACTGAAGTGCAGGGACAAGGGAAAGACAAATGGCGCGACATAAGGCCGACGTTGCTGACGACGACTTCGAGATTTACGCCAGCTATCACGGGACAGGCGACGGCCGTTACGTAGGTGGACTGAAGGTTGTCAGGAAAGCGGACAGAAAAATTCTGTTTCCATTCGACGGCGCGCCCGAAATCGGGCCGTACGCAACTGCCGACGAGGCACGCCGTGCCGCGATCGAATATGGCCGGGAGATCGTCGCTGCAGATCGCGCGGCTCCTGAGAAATGACGATGGCGGCGCGTGCGCGCCGCCGCAATAACGGATTCTTTTATGGCATGCCGCCGAGCGACGGAGAAATCGTACTGCCGCGGCCCGGGTCGTCGGGATGTTCGTCGGGCACCCTCGGACGTACCGCCAGCGGCGGATGGGTGCGGTAGCAACTATCGATCGACGTATCGGCCAGGCAGCGTTGGAATGCGTCCGCGTCGTTCTTGTGCGCGAACAGGTACAGGGTCCGCTCAACCTGCACTTCGGTATCGGATACGCGAATCGTCGTCATCGTCATGATGTTCTCCTTTTTACAATGTTGAACCAGACCTCCGTACCGAATGCCGCAATGGCCGTGCCCAAGTCCCGCGCGCGGGCGATCCACATAATTGACGGAGAGGGACCGGATGTTGCTGCTGTGAACACCTACCCGACACCCGAAGGAGGTCGACATGCAGAATGACAAACCCCAGCAAAGTCCAGACGAACAGACAGCGGAGGCGGTAAAGCAGCGCAACCGGCCGAGCGGCACGCACTACGTGGAACCGAGCCCGCTCGGTATCGAGCCCGTAGAACAGACCGGCGTGGACAGGCAGACCAATCCGCCGCGTTCGAGCGAGCGCCCGGCGCAAACGGCCGAAGTACCGCTGGGCACAGGCGCGCATGCCGAGCCGCCGGGAGGCGGTGGACGCGAGTCACAGCGCAAGGACTGACGCGGCGTGTGCTGAACGGTACGCACCCAAACCAACGGAGAGACGCATGCAACACGACAATGAACCGCTGAATCCCGGCGACGAAGCTTCGGCCGATGCGCCCGGCGTCGGCGAAGATGTATGCCGTGCGTGCCACGGCACCGGCACGGTGGAAGGCGTGCAGTGCACGCTATGCGGCGGCACGGGAAAAGTGCTGCAAGGCATAGGCGGCGGCTGAGCGCAATGAGGCTGCGCCGCGATTGCGCCGCCGCGACTACGCGACCCGCGATCGCGCCAGCCAACGCCGCGCACATAGTGGCAGACACGGAGCATTAACTTCATATGTTTGCAAAATTCGTCCACCGACATAGCTCTGCGCGCACAGCGGCCTATAAGACCGTACGTGCCCAGGCAGGCGCGCTTTATGCGGCGCTGAATGGCCCACCGGGGCCGACGCATGCGCCGGCTTCGGGAGAGCACTGCGAGCGTCAGGATCAGGACGCAAAGGAGCAAACCATGTACAACGATTCGAAGCATGGATTCGATGTCGCTCAGACCGAGTACGAAGCCTTCATGCTGGAGCCGCACGACTGGGTGCCGAATAACCGCAAACTGCCGGTGGTGATTTACCGGCGCGCGCTCATGCCGGACAGCGGCGATCTGGCGGCGGCGTTCGAGATCCTGTTCGAGCGCAACGCGTGGCCGCCGCAATGGCGCGACGGCATCTTCGACTACCATCATTTCCACGCCACTGCGCACGAAATACTCGGTGTGACGGACGGTTCCGCGCAGGTGATCGTGGGCGGGCCAGGCGGCAGGGTGGTGACGCTGTCCGCCGGCGACGCGCTCCTGCTGCCGGCCGGCACCGGCCATTGTCTGCAATCGTTCGCGCGGCATTTTCAGGTGGTGGCCGGGTATCCGGAGGGCCAGCAGTGGGATATCCGCCGCGAAGCGCTCACGCCGGATGAACTCGCTACTATGGAGGCGTTGCCTTTCCCTTCGCTGGATCCGATCGACGGCAAGCATGGGCCACTGGTCGAACACTGGCTGCATGCGGCTTGAAACGCGTTTGCATCACTTTTCGCTTGTGCGGGCGCCGAACGGGTTCGCACCGCAAGCCCTCTGAAAGGCGGTTCGCTTCCAGGCGCGAGCCGTCTCATTCCGCATGACACGCGCCGTGCAGGTTTGCGCGCATCGGCGCATCATCGTTGAGCCTCGCAGCGGTTCCTCATGCGTTCTGCCCCGTCAACACGGTTCGCCGGGTGCGCCGAAGCACGCAGCGCGTCCCGGCCGTCTCTTCAACGCCGAACAAGGAGTGTCCCATGCAAAACGATCCCGCCCTCGACCAGCTGTGTATCAACACGATCCGCACGCTGTCGATGGACGCTGTGCAAAAGGCCAATTCCGGCCACCCCGGTACGCCGATGGCACTGGCACCCGTTGCCTATCACCTGTGGCAAAACCATCTGCGTTACGACCCCGACGAGCCGCTCTGGCCTAACCGCGACCGCTTCGTCTTATCGGTGGGGCACGCCTCGATGCTGCTGTATTCGCTGTTGCACCTTGCGAACGTGAAAGCCGTGGACGACGCCGGCAACCCGACCGACGGACCCGCGGTCTCGCTCGACGATATCGAACATTTCCGCCAGTTGGGCAGCAAGACACCGGGCCACCCGGAGTACCGGATGACCACAGGCGTCGAGACCACGACAGGCCCGCTTGGGCAAGGGCTCGGCAATAGCGTCGGCATGGCGATGGCGGCACGCTGGTACGAGAGCCATTTCAACAAGCCCGATGCGCCGCTGTTCGACTATCGGGTCTACGCGCTGTGCGGCGACGGCGACATGATGGAAGGCATCTCGCACGAGGCGGCTTCGCTCGCCGGTCACCTGAAGCTGTCCAATCTGATCTGGATCTACGACAGCAACCGCGTGACGATTGAAGGCCACACCGACCTCGCTTATAGCGACGACGTGGAAACCCGCTTTCGCGGCTACAACTGGCACACGCTGCATGTGAGCGACGCGAACGACGCCGCCGCGCTCGAAGCGGCATTCGTCGAAGCGAAAAGCATTACCGACAGGCCGACGCTGATCGTGGTGCACAGCATAATCGGCTGGGGTGCGCCGCATAAGCAGGACACCTCGGCGGCGCACGGCGAGCCGCTTGGCGTAGAAGAAGTGGCGCTCGCCAAGAAAGCGTACGGCTGGCCCGAGGATAAATTCTTCTATGTGCCCGACGGTGTGCGCGAACGCTTCGCGGCGGGCATCGGTGCGCGCGGCAAGGCGGCGCGCGAGGAATGGCAGGCGAAGTACGACGCCTACAACAAAAAGCACCCGGAACTCGCGCGTGAATTCGCGCAGATCGAAGCGCACGAATTACCGGCCGGTTGGGACAGCGACATTCCTACCTTCGACGCGGACCCGAAGGGCGTTGCCTCGCGCGAATCGTCGGGCAAGGTGCTCAATGCGATTGCCGCGCGCGTTCCGTGGATGATCGGCGGCGCGGCCGACCTTTCGCCGTCCACCAAAACCAATCTGAAATTCGAGGGCGCGGGCAGCTTCGAACACGATAACTATGGCGGCTGCAATCTGCATTTCGGCATTCGCGAACACGCGATGGGTGCGGCGGTAAACGGCCTCGCGCTGTCGAATCTGCGGCCGTTCGGCTCGACCTTCCTGATTTTCAGCGACTACATGAAGCCGCCTATCCGGCTCTCGGCGATCATGGAAGTGCCGGCCATTTACGTGTTCACGCACGATTCGATCGGCGTCGGCGAAGATGGTCCGACCCATCAGCCAATCGAGCAGCTCGCCTCGCTGCGCGGCGTGCCGGGACTGACCGTGCTGCGTCCGGGCGATGCCAACGAGGTGGCCGAGGCGTGGCGCGTGGCGCTTGCCGATCCGCGGCGGCCGTCGTGCATCGTCGTGTCGCGCCAGCCGTTGCCCACGCTGGACCGCAGCCGCTATGCGGCCGCGAAGGGCACGCAGAAGGGCGCCTACGTGCTGGCCGATGCAGCCGGCGGGCAGAAGCCGCAGGTGATCCTGATGGCGACGGGCAGCGAACTCTCGGTTTGTGTCGACGTGTACGAGAAACTCAAGGGCGAAGGCATTGCGGCGCGCGTGGTGTCGATGCCGTCATGGGATATCTTCGAGCGCCAGGACGAGGCGTATCAGGACTCGGTGCTGCCACCGGATGTGGACGCGCGCGTGGCGGTCGAGCAGGCAGCTTCGCTTGGCTGGGACCGCTATGTGGGGCGTCTCGGCGCGCAGGTGGTGATGCATACGTTCGGCGCGTCCGCGCCGCTTGCCGAGCTGAAGAAGAAGTTCGGCTTCACGCCGGAGCATGTATACGAAGCGGCAAAGCAGCAGATCGCGCGGGTGCAAGGCAAGCGCAGCCAGGAGTAGGGGAGTAGGGCACGCATAGCGTGCCTGGAAAAAAATCCGGCGGGTGTCATGAAATGACACCCGCCGGATTTTTATTTGCAGCCTGGATTCGTGCGACGTCAACGCTGCGGGATCGACTGTGGCCTCATCTGAGGCAAAGACCGTGCTAAAAAACCCGCGGCATCAATTCGCCGGAATCGTCACCACCGGCGCCTTGCTACTGGTGTCGGCCTCGGCAAGCGCCATCAGATTCTGCACCACCGTGAACGCGTATTTCGAATCGAAGTCGTTGCGATCGACCCAATATGTCGACGGACCGTACGCAATCATCACATACGCGTTATCGGGCGGTGTCTTGCCCGAGTGCACGATGATAGTCGGCCGCGTCTCGCCGCCGATCAGCCCGACGGTCGGCTTGGTCGATCCATCGCTGATACGCTCGACGGGCACCTGCACCTGGGCGCCGAGGTCGGACAGGATACCGAGCACGGAACGCGTCACCATCGGAATCTTGTCGCCCTTCTGTGAAGCCGACGACGGCCCATAGACGATTTCATAGGTCCGCGTAGTCGAAGACAGATGCAGCAGCTTGCGCACGCGCGCAAGATCGGCCGCCGTGGCTGCCGACTCGCCGCTTGTGGTCGCGCCCATCACCAGATACACGCCCATTGCGCCGTTTTTCCCGTCCGCCTGGCGCGACTCGACATTCAGCTCGCCCGCCAGTTGCAGGCGCCGCAACGCTTGCAGCAATTCGAAGAAACCCGGCGCGCCCGCGCTATTTTCGCCGCCGAGCGCATTGCCGTTCTGCAAGCCGCCCACCGATTGCGCGGTGATGCGCAACAGCAGATCGATCGGAATGCCGCCCTCGGCAAGCGGCAACACCAGCGCGGGCGCAAGCGGTCGGATATAGGCGGACGCAAATGCTTCGCCGGTGGTCGGCGTGAAGGTGAAGGTCGGATGATTCGAATAGGACACGCTGCCCGTCGCGAGCGCATAGCTCGGCTGGCTGCCCGAGCCGGCATTGGCGGTCGCGCCGCCGGTGGCGTCGAACGTATAGGCGGCGATGATGCTGCTGACCGTCAGGAAGGCCGGCGCGTCGCCGTAACGCAGGCCGACCACGGCAGCGAGAATCTCGCGTTTTTTCGCGTCGCCGAGGGCGCGCGCATAGTCCACCTGGTCGGCTTTCAGGCGGGACGGTCCGATGTGTACGCAGGCGGAAGCGAGGCAGGCCGCGCACAACGCCGCGGCAACGGAAGCGGTTCTGATCATAACGGCGAGGAGAGCGGAAGATTATCCGCTGAAGAATGGGCCCGCAACGGCGGTAGCAGAACCTATTCCCGAATGCGCGCGTAAAGGCGCCGATCTCCGTTTTCGTCCTATGAATTCGAGCTGTATCCGCCCGGATCTAACGGTGGAGGCAACGCGCAGGAATTGCTATTGCGTTGCAATATTTGCAGGAGCGCGCGCACCGGTTACGTGTGGATTGCGCGGATATCGCGTCTGTCCCGCAAGCCGCGCTCACCGCTCATACCCGCTGCCGGCTTAACACCCGTTGCAATTCCCGTGGGTCGACCGGTTTCGTGAAGTGGTGGTCGAACCCGGCGGCCACGGCGGTTTGCTTGTCCTGCTGCTGGCCCCAACCCGTGACGGCGATCAGCAGAATGCCCGCGTCCGGGTAATCGCGGCGAATCCGCCGCGCCATTTCGTAACCGTTCAGGAGCGGCAAGCCGATATCGAGAATCACCGCCTGCGGGGCAAATGCGTCGACCCGTTCGAGACCGGCAATGCCGTCGCCAGCGGTGCGCACTTCGTGGCCTTCGAGTTCGAGCACCATCGCGAGGCTCTCGGCGGCGTCCGCGTTATCGTCGACGACCAGCACGCGCAGGCCGGCCGCGCGCGGCGTTTCGGGCGGCGTGCTGTCGGACGGCTGCGAAGCGGTTTTTGTCAACGGCAGCCGGATCATGAACTCGCTGCCTTTGCCGGGGCCCTCGCTGAAGGCAGCGACCGTGCCGCCATGCAGTTCGGCGAGGCCGCGCACCAGCGCGAGACCAATGCCGAGGCCGCCCTGCGAGCGGTCGAGAGCCGGCGCGAGTTGCGAGAACATTTCGAATACGCTGTCCAGATGCTCGCCCGGAATGCCGATACCGGAATCGCGCACGACGATCACCGCTTCGTCGCCTTCGCGTTCCGCCGCGAGCGAGATGCTGCCGCCAGGCGGCGTGTACTTGGCGGCGTTGTTCAGCAGATTCAGGATCATCTGCGACAGGCGCGTGGGGTCTGCGATCAGATACAGCGGCTCGCGCGGCAGCGTCACGCTCAGATGGTGCGACGAGGCCTGCACGGTCGGCCGCGCCGCTTCCATTGCCGATTGCATCGCGCGCGCCAGTTCGAGCCGTTGCTTGCGCAACTCGAGTTTGCCTTGGGTGATGCGCGAGACCTCCAGCAGATCGTCGACCAGGTGGGTCATGTGTTGCAGTTGCCGGTCGAACACGTCGCGTGACCAGCTCAATTGCGGATCGGCGAACTCCTTCAAACGCAGAATTTCCAGCACGTTGCGCATCGGCGCAAGCGGATTGCGCAGTTCGTGCGCCAGCGTGGCGAGGAATTCGTCCTTGCGGCGGTCGGCTTTGGAGAGTTCGAGATTGAGCCGGGTGAGTTGCTGTTCGGCGCGCCTGCGCTCGGTAATGTCGCGATTGATGCTGACCGCGCCGTAGACATCGCCTCGCGCGTTTGCAAGCGGCTTGACCACCGTTTCGCAGACGCCGCGCGAACCGTCGCGCCGCACGAACGGCAACTCGCTGCGCCACGTGCCTTCGGCGGCGAGCGCCGCCAGCGCTTCCCGGCGAATGCCCAGCGCCTGTTCCGGCGGCAGGAACATCGCGACCGGCCTGCCGAGAATCTCCCGCATGCGATAACCGAGCATGCGTTCGCCGCCCACGTTGAAGTCGGTGATATTGCCGCGCAGATCGGTGATCACGATCGCGTCGCTCAAGTGCTCGAAGATCGCGGCCTGGCGCAGCAGCACCGTCTGCGCTTCCTTGCGTTCGGTGATGTCGATGCCGAGGCCGTAGATCATCAGCGGCACGCCGTGGCGGTCGTAGGCGGCGCGCCCGCGGCCTTCCATCCAGCACCAGTCGCCGCTCGCATGCAGAAAGCGGAACTCGGCGACATAGTCGTCACCGGTTTCCACCGCGTGATCCACCGCCTCGTTGAGCGCGATCAGGTCGCCCGGGTGAATCCGTTCGAAAAAACCGCCGGGCGTGTGCGCAAAGCGTCCCTCGGCGTAGCCCGCGAGCGCTTCCAGCTCGCGGCTCCACCAGAATCTGCCGGACTTCGGCTCGTGCGACCACGCGCCCATGCGCGCGCCGCGCATGGCGAGACTCAGCACGTCGCGGCTTTCCTGCAACTCTTTCTGCGCGAACTGATGCGCGGCCACGGACGCCTCGGCATTGCGCCGCGCGAGCAGCAGCTCCTGCTCGTACTTATGACGATCGGCGACGATCAGTACGGCCACTTCGAGGTAGGTGGCCTCGCCATGACGGCGGCGCACGGCATTGAGCAGCATCGGCAGCATATGGCCGTCCCGATGCATCAAGCTGAGCTTGACCTCGGCAACCGAACCCTGCATTTGCAGGAGCGGCGCCCAATGCGTCTGATAGAACACTTTGCCGCCGGCGCTCAGCAGATCCTGGATCTGCCTCGTCCCGGCGAGTTCAGCTGTCTGATAGCCGAGCCAGCCGCAGAAGGTTGCGTTCACGCGCAGGATACGGCCGTTGGTATCGGTGACGAGCAGGCCGCAGGCGGCATGCTCGAACAACGCATCGGCAGCGGGCAGCGGATAGTCCGTGCTGTGCATCGCGTTACGGGCTCACCGGCCCGGGAAAGGCGCTCATGGCAGCCGCGCTTGCGCGAGGCGAAATCAGGTGCGGACAATGGCCGACGTGATCGACCCGCACCATGCGGCATTCGCCATGAAACGACGGCGCGAGATAGCGCCGCATGCTCTGATCGCAACCGAAGCCGTGCACCAGCACTGTGGTACGTTTGCCGCTGCCGGAAATCTGTAGGTGGTTGCGCTGGGTGATGCTCATTGTCGGATCCTGAAGCCCGCCGGGGCGGAGCGGCGATTGCGCGCGATTACACGAAGCGTGCGCGCCGGCCAGTATTCAACAGAATGTTACCGCAGTCTCGCCGCCTGGCCGCGCACTTGCGTCGTTGCGCGCATGGCGCCTGCGCGCGGAACGAGGTGGCTCGCGTCTGACGGCGCTCGCATCGTTTGGTTCCGGATTGCACGCGATTCCTTGTTAGCCAGCCTGGGCGATGCAATTGGCATCAACTGTGACGCGAGGGGTTCATGGACGCGAAGACCCCGGCGGGTTCTTCGTTCAGGTCGCCTCAACCGGTCTCTATCTTCGGTTGCGGCGCCTCGCGCGGTTCGATTCCGAATCGTTCGTATTGCGAAATCACCTGGGCGCCGAATAGCAGCAACGTGGCGAGCCATTCCAGGCTGAACAGGATCACGATCGCCATGGTCAGCGAGCCGTATACCACGCTGACTTGCGAAAGGGTCGCGAAATACCAGACCAGCACGTGCCGGGTGATCTCCCACAGCACGGCGGCGACCACGCCGCCGAACAGGGCATGTTTGAGCGAAGGGCGCCCGACCGGCATCACCATATAGATCGAGGTCAGCACGAAGATTTCGCCCGCGAGGCCGAGCAGATACAGCACGGCACGTGAGAGGCCTTGCAACGAAACATGCAGGCCGAACAGGTCGATGCCTTCGGCGCCGATCGCCTCCAGGCCGCTCGATACGAAGGTGACGATCAGCAGGCCGACGCCGAGAAAAAGAATGTAGCAATACGGCAGCATGGCCGACAGCAGGAAGTGCCGCCGTCGCACCACCACGCGGTGGACGAAGATCAGCGACATCGCGTTCTCGAGCACGGTGAAGGCGAGCGAGCTGAAGAAGATCATGGTGAGCAGCAGAACCCAGCCGATGACTGCGCGATGTGCGAGAAAATTGGCCAGTTCGCGCACCAGCGCGTTGGACTGCCCCGGCACCAGCCATTGCAATAGATGCGCGAGCGCCGCCAGCAGAACATGTTGCGGCACGACGCGCGACAGGGCGATCACGATCAGGATCATCAGCGGCACGATCGAGAGCAATGCGTAATACGCGACTGCACCGGCTAGCAGCAAGCCCTGGTTCGCGCGGAATGCCTTCAGGGTTTGCAGCACGAATGTGCCGGGATGTTTCGCCACATACAACGCGTGATCGTCGATGATGGTTTGCATGGGGCCTCATGGCGCGTTGAGGAGTCTGAGGGAATACAGGGTAGGCCGACGCGCTTGCCTTGTTACTTAAGCAAGTATGCGGCCATACTGGGGCACACTGTTGTTCCTGCGCGTCGAATTGTTAAAGCGTGCCAGGAATGCAGTTTGCTTGGGGGCTGTGTCGCTGTTGCATCAATCTGCTTCAGGATCCTACTTGAATATAGCCTCTGACCAAGCGGACCTCGCGGACCTGGTGGTCGCACGGCCCGAGGGATTGTATTGCCCGGCGGGCGACTTCCATATCGATCCGTGGCGCCCTGTCGAACGGGCCGTGATTACGCATGCGCATTCCGATCACGCACGCTTCGGGCATCGGCACTATCTTGCGTCGCGAGCGGGGGCGAACGTGCTGTTGTCGCGTCTGCCCGGCATTTCGCTGCAAACTCTGGCGTATGGCGAGCGTATCGATCTCAACGGTACGACCGTGTCGCTGCATCCCGCCGGCCACGTGCTGGGCTCGGCGCAATTGCGGATCGAACACCGCGGGCGCGTCTGGGTTGCGTCGGGCGACTACAAGCTCGACCCCGACCCGACCTGTGACGCTTTCGAACCGGTGCGCTGCGATACCTTCATTACCGAGTCGACCTTCGGCCTGCCGATCTATCGATGGGACGCGCCGCAAACCGTGTTCGACGGCGTCGATTCCTGGTGGCGTCATAACGCTGCGCAAGGGCGCGCTTCCGTGTTGTTCTGCTATTCGTTCGGCAAGGCGCAGCGCGTGCTGGCAAGTGTCGATGCGGGCATTGGGCCGATCTTCTGTCACGGCGCCGTTGAGCCGCTCAATCGCGCGTATCGGGAGGCCGGCGTGCGCTTGCCGCCGGTGCGTCTCGTGAGCGAGATGCCGGCGAAGGACAAGGCGGCTTTCCGTCAGGCATTGATCGTGGCGCCGCCTTCCGCGCAGGGCAGCGCATGGCTCAAGCGCTTCGGCGACTATAGCGACGCGTTCGCGTCGGGCTGGATGCGTCTGCGCGGCGCACGCCGCAGACGCGGCGTCGATCGTGGCTTCGTGCTGTCGGATCATGCTGACTGGCCGGGCCTGCAAACGGCCATTCGCGCGACGGGAGCCGAACGCGTGATCGTCACCCACGGATCGGTCGAGCCGATGGTGCGCTGGTTACGCGAGCACGGCCTCGAAGCGGGCGCGTTTGAAACGCAATACGGCGACGATACGGTCGAAGCCGATGCCGCGGGTGCGGACGAAACGGCCGCCACGGGTAGCGTATCGTTCGAGCCCGAGTCGGTGGGCAAGCAGAACGAGTCTGCCGACAAAGACGTCACCCCGGTCGATCCCGCGAGTAGCGCATGAAACGCTTCGCCGCCCTTTACACCGCGCTCGACGCCACCACGTCCACGCACGACAAACTCGAAGCCCTTACCAGCTATTTTGCGGCGGCGGAGCCGGAAGATGCCGCCTGGGCGTCGTATTTTCTCGCCGGCGGCAAGCCTCGCCAATCGGTGCCCACGCGTCTTTTGAGCGAGATCGCGCGCGAGCGCGCCGGTCTGCCGGCGTGGTTGTTCGAGGAGTCTTATCATGCGGTGGGCGATCTGGCCGAGACCATCGCCCATATCCTGCCGCCCGCGCAGCGCAACTCCGAACTGGGTCTCACGCAGTGGATCGAGCACCGCGTATTGACCTTGCGCGGTGCGGCGCCGGAAGAGTTGCGCACGCGTCTCATCAACTATTGGGACGAACTCGATTGGGGTGGCCGTTTTCTGCTGACGAAACTGATCGGCGGCGGGTTTCGCGTGGGCGTAGCGCGGCAACTGGTGGTGCGGGCGCTTGCGGAAGTGGCGGGCGTCGATCATAAGCGGATCGCGCAACGCATGGTCGGCTGGACCGACTCGCGACAGAAGCCCGACGCGGTGCGCTACCTGCGTTTGATCGCACCTGAGGCGACCAGCGACGATGCGCAGTCCGGTGCGCCCCAGCATGACAGCGATCTCGGACTGCCCTATCCGTTCTTTCTCGCCCATCCATTGCAAGCCGATCCGGCAACGCTCGGCGACCCATCGCAATGGCAGATCGAATGGAAATGGGACGGCATTCGCGCGCAACTCGTCAAGCGCGGCGGGCGGGTGTGGCTGTGGTCGCGCGGCGAGGACCTGATCACGGACCGGTTTCCCGAAGTCGCGGCGCTAGGCGAAGCCTTGCCGGAAGGCTTCGTGATCGACGGCGAGATTCTCGCGTGGGAACCCGGCGCAAGCGCGCCATTGCCGTTCGCGCGTTTGCAACCGCGTATTGCGCGCAAAACGCTGACGAAAAAAATCCTCGCCGATTCGCCCGCCACGCTGCTTGCCTACGATCTGCTCGAAGCGCACGGCCAGGATCTGCGCATGACGCCGCTCGCCGAACGGCGCGCGCAACTGGATGCATTGGCAACTACCGTGGACAGCACGCTCGCACGCGATCTGCTGCGCGTATCGCCGCTGGTGAGTGCGCCCGATTGGCAAGCCCTCGCGGCGCTGCGCGACGAGAGCCGGGCGCGCGGCGTGGAAGGTCTGATGGTCAAGGAGCGCGAGTCGATGTATGGCGTGGGCCGCACCAAGGCCTCCGGCACGTGGTGGAAATGGAAGATCGATCCGTATGCGGTGGACGCGGTGCTGGTTTACGCGCAGCGCGGCCACGGCCGCCGTGCGAGTCTCTACACCGATTTCACATTTGCGGTGTGGGACGAAGCGGACGGTGTGCGCACGCTGGTGCCGTTCGCCAAGGCTTATTCCGGTCTCACTGACGAAGAAATGCGCCAGGTGGATGCGATCGTGCGCAAGACCACGATCGAAAAGTTCGGGCCGGTGCGCAGCGTAACGCCCACGCTCGTATTCGAAATCGGTTTCGAAGGCATTCAGGCGAGCCCGCGTCATAAGTCCGGCGTGGCGGTGCGGTTTCCGCGCATGCTGCGCTGGCGCACGGACAAACATATCGACGACGCCGACACGCTGGCAATGCTCAAAGGCTTCATCGACGACCGTGCGGGATAACCCGCTGAGTAGAAATCCCTAAAGCCTCGAATGCGGGCTGCCTGATGCACACGGCAAGCGCGATCTGCACAGCAGTTGTGCGTTTCACCGACGCGCAAACACTCGTTCGCGCGCACTTCGCAGTGCCTCCACGCCCTCAATCCACGGGCGATGATTTGTGACGTGAGCTATGGTTGTGAGGTAAAGCCTATGCGGTGGCGCGCTGGGCGCGGCCGACGCAATCCGCAACGCAAACCGAAGCCTTCGTCGGGTGCAGGATGAGTTTTGTCTGCACGTCGGGAGCGAATCTTGCGCGCGTGTTCCGAGGTGCCCGTGAGTGGCGCGCGTAAGAAAAGCCAGGGAGAAGAGGGTGACGTTCGACGACCAGATGGATGATAACGACGACGTCGTAGTGTGGCGGCCAATCCAGTATGCGATGGTGTCGCACCGGCGTGTGCTCGTGGTGGACGATTACCGGGAAGCGGCAGACGCATTGCAGGTATTGCTGAGTGCCGACGGCTTCGAGTGCCGCGCGCTCGAAGATCCGCTTGCAGTGTGCGACATGGCGCGCGAATGGCAACCGTTCGCGGTGGTACTGGACATCAAGATGCCGGGGCTGGACGGTCTGGAACTGGCGCGCCGCCTGCGCGCCCATGCTTCGACTTCCCATATGTTGCTGGTGGCATGCACCGCGTTTGCTTCGCGTGACGACCGGGTGCGCGCCAAAGCCGCCGGGTTCGACGCGCATTGCGCGAAGCCGCTGACGCCCGAGCGCCTGTTGCGCGTACTCGAATCGGCGGCGGCGCTGAACGTGGCCGGACCGCCGTAAAGGCTGCGTTCGCTTTGAAAAAAATTCTCCATATTGCCGCCCCCGATATTCATCGGTGGATTGAAGCAGACGCATGAGATTCATCGAAGCTGCCGGTTCTCGTTCCACAGCATGACGAAGTTTTTCGGCCTGCGATAAACCGCGGGTCCACGGGTTGCTGAATACGTTGGCATGCGGTGTGTCTTTCGCACACCGCCCATGTCTATCGCACTCGGGAGATTCGTCATGAGCGACACGCAGCGTCCTACACCGCCGTTTCCGAAGCAGCAGCAAAACCCCACGCCCGGGCACACGGCGGAAATGCAACCTCAACCCGATCACGGCGAGCGCTCCTATCGAGGTTCGGGACGGCTCGCGGGTAAAGCGGCGATCGTCACGGGCGGAGATAGCGGAATTGGCCGCGCCGTTGCCATTGCGTTCGCGCGTGAGGGCGCGGACGTACTGATTTCGTATCTGAACGAGGACGACGACGCGCGCGACACCGCGCGCTGGATCGAGGAGGCAGGCCGCAAGGCGGTCCTGCTGCCTGGCGATATCACGAACCCCGCGCACTGCAATGCGATCGTCGACAGAGCTATCGAGGTTTTTGGCCGGCTCGACGTGCTGGTCAACAACGCCGCGTATCAAATGAGCTACCCCTCGCTCGAAGCGATCAGCGACGAAGAGTGGGACAAGACCTTCGATACGAACATTGGCGCGATGTTCAGGATCACCCGGGCCGCGGTCAAACATATGAAACCGGGTGCCGCGATCGTGAACACGACATCGATCAATGCGGATCACCCGAACCCCGGTTTGATCGCCTACGCGGCGACCAAGGGCGCGATTCAGAACTTCACCGGCGGCCTTGCGCAGTTGCTCGCGGAGAAAGGTATCCGTGCGAACTGCGTGGCGCCGGGGCCCATCTGGACGCCGCTGATTCCCTCCACCATGCCGCCGGAGAAAGTCGAGCAATTCGGCGCGCAGGTGCCGATGAAGCGCCCCGGCCAGCCGGCCGAACTGGCGGCCGCCTATGTGATGCTGGCATCCGACGAAGCCAGCTATATCTCCGGCGCGACTATTGCGGTGACGGGCGGATCGCCGATCATTTAGGTTTGTTGAATATCGGCAGGCTATCGGGAACCACCTGTTTTTTACCCGCTGTTCGACGATGTAGCCACGTGCACTCCGTCGCGGCCCGAGCGCGCGGCGGTGTGTGCTGCAGTGGCACGTCGCTTGCGCATTTCCGCTATATCGCGCTGCGACCCATCGTCAGGAGAAGGAGAATACCCATGAATACCCCCACCATAGAGACTCCGCTCGATCTCGCGCCGAGCGAAGCCGAGCGCATGGCCGTGACATTCGAAGTCAACGGTAAAACACGGCATTTCGAAGTGGAAGCATGGACCACGCTGCTCGACCTTCTGCGCGAACACTGTCAGTTGAGCGGCACCAAAAAAGGCTGCGATCATGGACAGTGCGGCGCTTGCACGGCAATCGTCGACGGCCGGCGGATCAACACGTGTCTCGCACTGGCGGTCGTGCACGACGGCGCAACGATCACGACGATCGAAGGCCTCGCCGACGGCGACACGCTGCATACCATGCAGCAGGCTTTCATCGACCACGATGCGTTCCAATGCGGTTACTGTACGCCGGGGCAGATCTGCTCCGCTGTCGCCATGCTCGACGAAGGCCACGTGAAGTGTGCCGACGACGTGCGCGAACTGATGAGCGGCAACCTCTGCCGCTGCGGTGCCTACACGAACATCGTGGCCGCGATTCTGGATGCCGCGGATCTGCCGGACCCGCAGCACGGCGATGAGGGAGCGCGCTCATGAACCGCTTCTCCTATACCCGCGCCAGTGCGGTGCCTCAGGCAATCGATCAGCATCGCGCCAATGGGACTGCTGCGTTCATTGCGGGCGGTACGAACCTCGTGGACCTGTTGCGCGAAGACGTGGCGCATCCGGCGGTGCTCGTCGATATCAACCGTTTGCCGCTGAGAAAGATCGAGGCGACTGATGCAGGCGGCCTGACGATCGGAGCGCTGGTGACCAACAGCGCGCTTGCGTATGACGACACGGTGGCCGCGCGCTACCCGTTGCTCGCCAAAGCGATTCTGGCCGGCGCGTCCGCGCAGATTCGCAATGTGGCGACAGTCGGCGGCAATCTGTTGCAACGCACCCGTTGCCATTATTTCTACGACGCCGGTACGCCCTGCAACAAGCGCGAGCCGGGAACGGGCTGCCCGGCGCTGGAAGGGGTGAACCGCATTCACGCGATACTCGGCGCAAGCGAGCAATGTATCGCCGTGCATCCGTCGGATATGTGCGTGGCACTGGCGGCGCTCGACGCCAAGGTTCATGTCGCCGGCGGGAACGGCACGCGCACGCTGCCGTTTGCCGACTTTCACCGCTTGCCCGGCGATACGCCGCACATCGACTCGAATCTGCGCGACGACGAATTGATCACGGCGATCGAATTGCCGAAAGAGGGTTTTGCCGCGCATCACGCTTACGTGAAAGTGCGAGACAGGGCTTCGTATGCGTTCGCGCTGGTGTCGGCGGCTGTGGGACTGGAACTCGAAGGCGACACGATCGTGAACGCGCGTTGCGCGCTCGGCGGCGTGGCGCACAAACCGTGGCGCGATGCTGAAGCCGAAGCCGTGTTGCGCGGCAAGCGTCTCGAAGCGGCCGCCGTGCGCGATTTCGCGGCCATGCTATTGCGCGGCGCTCACGGCCGCCGCGATAACGCGTTCAAGATCGAACTGGCGGCACGCGTCATCGCGCGCGCGTTCGAACTGGCGACGCAACGTTCGTTTGAGGAGACCGCATCATGAACCGCGCCGAAATGTTGCCGGCCGCGCGCGCTACCGGCGTGCCGCATAAGCGCGTGGACGGCAGGCAGAAAGTGACGGGCGCCGCACAATATTCCGCCGATTTCACGGCCGAGGGGCTCACCTATGGGTTCGTCATATCGAGCACGATGGCAACCGGCCGTATCGTATCGATCGATTCGTCCGCCGCGCTCGAACTGCCTGGCGTGCTGCTCGTGCTGACGCATCAGAATCGCCCGGAATTGCCGCTCGAAGACAAGCCTTACAAAGACATGGTCGCGCCAGGCGGAAGTCCATTCAGGCCGCTATGGGACGACCGCGTCTGGTATAGCGGACAACCGGTCGCTCTGGTAGTTGCTGAGTCGCTGGAATTGGCGCGCCATGCGGCAGCGCTCGTGAAAGTCCGTTACGAGGCCACGCCGCACCAGACCGATCTGAGCGAAGCGGTAATGAGCGCCGTTCCGCCTTCCACGGAAAAAGGCGGCTTCGAACCGCCGCCGCCCGCGCGTGGCGATGCGGATAGGGCGCTGGCGAGTGCTGTCGCGCGCGTCGATACTTTCTACAGCACGCCCGCGGAGTATCACAATCCGATGGAAATGCACGGCTGCACCGTGGTGCCGGACGCGCAAGGGCGTCTGACCGTGTATGAAAAGACCCAGGGTGTCGGCAATACCAAGTCGTATCTCACCAGCGTATTCGGTTTGCAGGACGACGAGGTACAAGTGATCGCGCCGTTTGTCGGCGGGGCGTTCGGCTCGGGCTTGCGGCCGCACTACCATCTCGCACTTGCGGTCATGGCCGCGCGCGAGCTGAAACGGCCCGTGCGGCTCACGTTGACACGGCAGCAGATGTTCACGTTTGCTCATCGCCCGCAATCTATCCAGCGTGTCGCATTGGGCGCGGGCGCCGACGGCAGATTGCAGGCGGTGATTCATGAAGCGGTGGCGGAAACCTCGCAATACGAAGATTACTGCGACGTAGTCGTCAATTGGGCGGGCCAACTGTATTGCTGCGACAACGTCAAGATGGGCTACAAGGTCGCGCGAATCGACGTGCCGACGCCTGCGGACACGCGCGCGCCGGGCGCGGCGCAAGGTCTCTTTCCGCTCGAAATGGCGATGGACGAACTTGCCGAAGCCTTGCAGATGGATCCGCTCGATCTGCGATTGATCAATTACGCCGAGCGCGACGCCAACAAGAATCTGCCTTTTTCGAGCAAGGCTTTGCGCGAATGCTATCGCGAGGGCGCGGCGCGCTTCGGCTGGGAGAGACGGCCGCTAGCGCCGCGCGCCCGGCGCGAAGGTCACGAACTGATCGGCTGGGGCATGGCGACCGGCGCATGGGACGCCATGCAGAACGAAGCGGCGGCGCGCGCGGTCATGACGCGTGACGGACGGGTGAAGGTTTCCAGTTCGACCGCGGATATCGGCACCGGCACCTACACTGCAATGAGCCAGATCGCAGCCGACGCGCTCGGCGTATCGATTCACGACGTTACTTTCGAACTCGGCGACACACGCTTGCCGAAGGCGCCGATTGAAGGCGGCTCGTGGACCGTATCGTCGGTGGGCAGTGCGGTCGATGTCGTCTGCAAACGGTTGCACAACCGCCTTGTCGATCTGGCGAGGCAATATGGCGGCGAACGCTTTTCAACCGTTGGGCGCGATAGCATCCGACGCTCGGGCGCGCGGCTCATTTGCGGCACGAGTGCGGACGACGCGATCGGCATCGACGCACTGTTCAGCCGCGCCGGAATCGATGAACTCGACGAGCAGGCGAGCGTCAAGCCGCATGAAAAACAGCAGGCGTATTCAATGGGCACGCATTCGGCCGTTTTCGCTGAAGTTCGCGTGGACGAAACGCTTGGCACCGTGCGGGTGACGCGCGTGGTCAGCGCGATCGCCGCGGGCCGCATCGTCAACCCGAAGACGGCGGCCAACCAGATCGCCGGCGGCGTGGTGTGGGGCATCAGCATGGCGCTGCACGAGCACGGCCAGTTCGACCATGCGCTCGGGCGGCAGATGAATCACAACTTCTCTGAATACCATGTGCCGGTGAATGCCGACATCCATGATATCGACGTGCTGTTCGTCGACGAGCACGACGACGTTGTCAATCCGTTGGGCGCGAAAGGCGTAGGCGAGATCGGCGTGGTGGGCGTGGCCGCCGCGGTGAGCAATGCGGTGTGGCATGCAACCGGCAAGCGGGTGAGGGCACTGCCGATCACGTTGGACAAGCTGCTCGGCTGAGGCGCGCTACGTCTGGAATTTTGTTCCTCGGGAACGCGCCGGTCCGTATCTTCAGTCCGGCGCGTACTTGAATTCGGGCAGCGCTTCGAGCGATTTTTTCGTAGCCTCAGGCAGCACCACGCGGCGATTGTTGATCTGGAGGTCATTGAACGGAACGGCGACAAGGTGTTTGCCCATGCCCAGAAAACCGCCTACCGAGAGGATCGCGTATGTGCCGCGGTCCGCCGTGGGCGACACGATCAGATCGTCCAGCGTGCCGATCGTGTCCTTGTTTTTGTTGTAGACATCGGCGCCACTCAGCTTCGACGCGCGATAGCCGCTGGCGAGCTGGACCACGTCCGTGCGTTTTTCCGTAATCGCCTGCGGAGCGCCTTGCGCGTAGGCATTGCCATACGACGCGAGCGTGACGAGCAGCAAGGCGGTGGCGGCCAGCGGTTTGATGTGTATTCTTTTCATGACGTTATTCTCCCTGATGTGGACATGGCGCTTTTCGCTGCGCGCTGCGTCGGCTTTGATTGAGCAGTTTCCCTTGACGGCTGCAAAAGTTGTGCCGCGCCGGCCGGCCATCAGGCCAATCCTGTCAGGTCCGGAATTTGCTGTCTCTGCGAGCTTGCCGTCCACTGCTTGAAACAAGCGCTTCAGTGCCTCTTGCTTCCACAGGAACCACTATGTCATCCCAAGCCAACTACTCGACGCGCATCGCGGAAGGCACGCCTTTTCCGCTCGGCGCGACATGGAACGGAAGCGGCGTCAACTTCGCGCTTTTCTCGGCGCACGCCACCAAGGTCGAACTGTGTCTGTTCGATGAAACCGGCGAAAACGAAATCGAGCGCATCGAACTGCCGGAATACACCGACGAGGTGTGGCACGTGTTCGTGCCGAATCTCAAACCGGGCGCGGTCTACGGTTATCGCGTGCACGGCCCTTACGAGCCCGAGAAAGGGCACCGCTTCAATCCGAACAAACTTCTGCTTGATCCGTATGCGAAAGCGCATATCGGCGAGCTCAAATGGGCGCCGGAAATTTTCGGCTATACGCTGGATTCCGAAGAGGGCGACCTGTCGTTCGACGAGCGCGACAGCGCGCCCTTCGTGCCGAAATGCAAGGTGGTCGACGCCAATTTTTCGTGGAGTCACCCCGAGCGCAATGCATTGCCGTGGGAACGCGTGATTTTTTATGAAGCCCATGTGCGCGGATTTACCAAACGGCATCCGGAAGTACCGGAAAATCTGCGCGGCACGTTCGCCGGACTCGGGCAGCGGGTCGTGCTCGACTACATCAAGAACCTCGGCGTGACGTCGGTGGAATTGATGCCGATCCAGACCTTCGTCAACGACAGCTATCTGCTCGATAAGGGTCTCACCAACTACTGGGGCTACAACACCATCGGTTTTTTCGCGGCCGATCCGCGTTTCTTCGCGTCGTCGATCGATTCGGTGGGCGAGTTCAAGGAGATGGTGGACCGCTTCCACAACGCCAATCTCGAAGTCATTCTCGACGTGGTCTACAACCACACGGCCGAAGGCAACGAACGCGGGCCGACCATCTCGTTCAAAGGTATCGACAACGCGTCGTATTATCGGCTGATGCCTGACGAGCCGCGCTACTACATCAACGACACCGGCACTGGCAACACGCTGAACCTGTCGCATCCGCGCGTATTGCAGATGGTGACCGACAGCCTGCGCTACTGGGTGACGGAAATGAAAGTGGACGGTTTCCGTTTCGACCTCGCCACGATTCTCGGCCGCGAACTGCACGGTTTCGACGAAGGCGGCGGCTTTCTCGACAGCTGCCGGCAGGACCCCGTGCTGTCCAGCGTGCGGCTGGTGGCCGAGCCGTGGGATTGCGGTCCCGGCGGCTATCAGGTGGGCGGCTTTCCGCCCGGCTGGGCGGAATGGAACGACCGCTTTCGCGATACCGTACGCGAATACTGGAAGGGCGACGAAGGCAAGGTTCCCGATCTCGCCACGCGGCTCACCGGTTCGGGCGACAAGTTCAACCATCGCGGCCGCCGCCCGTGGGCCAGCGTGAACTTCATTGCCGCGCACGACGGCTTCACGCTCAACGATCTGGTCTCGTACAACGACAAACACAACGAAGCCAACGGCGAGGACAACAAGGACGGCCACTCGGACAACAAATCCTGGAACATGGGCGTGGAGGGCCCGACCGACGATCCGGGCATTCGTCAGCAACGCGAGCGGCAGAAGCGCAATCTGCTCGCCACGCTGCTGCTTTCGCAAGGCTCGCCGATGATTCTCGCGGGCGACGAATTCGGCCGCACGCAGAAGGGCAACAACAACGCCTATTGTCAGGACAACGAGATCAGCTGGGTCGATTGGGAAGCGATCGACGACGATGGCCGCGCGCTCACCGAGTTCGTCAGGAATCTGACCACGCTGCGCCACCGTCTGCCGGTGCTGCGGCGCGGCCGTTTTCTGACCGGTGAATACAACGAGGCGCTCGACGTGACCGACGCCCGCTGGATCTCGCCGGAGGGCAAGGATCTCTCGCAGGAGCAGTGGGACGATGCTTCCATGCGCTGCTTTGGTCTCGTGATCGACGGCCGCGCGCAGGCGAGCGGCATTCGCCGTCCGGCGTCGGACGCGACTTTGCTGCTGGTGCTGAACGCGCATCACGACGTCGTCAATTTCACGCTGCCCGACATTCCCGAGGGGCAGCGCTGGACTTGTCTGCTCGACACCAACATGCCGGTGCGCTCCGAGTTGCCTCACTTCGCGGCCGGCGACGCGTATCAGGTGACCGCCCGCTCGCTGCTGCTGCTTGCGCTGGAAGCGCCGAGCCTCGCCACGCAGCGCGTATTCGACCGCCTCGAAGAACAGCTGACCACCGAGGATAGCGAACCGCCCGCAGAAGCCTGACGAACCGGTACGAAGATCCTCATTTGGCATGCGCCGCCAGGTATAGCGCTTGCTCGATTGCGAATGACTGCGCGCCGGCTGCATCCAGCGGCAGGTGCGCAGTACAGACGATAGCGGTCTTCGCCAGCTCTAACCAAGGGTGATCAAATGGAACAGGAACAAACCTCGCTAGAGGAACAGATTCGCACGCGCGCTTATTACCTGTGGGAGCAGGCAGGCGATCAGAAAGGCACGCCTGACGAGTATTGGGAGCAGGCACGCGCCGAGATAGAAAAGGAGGCGCCGCCCACGGAAAGCGGACCGGTGGGTAAGACGCCCGCCAGGTAGGTGCGCTGTTCCGGCAAAAGCCGGGCTACGGCAGCATCGAATGAAAGTGAACAGAAGGTTGAACGCGAAGTGAGGTGCAGCAGCGAGTTGCAACGTCGGCGCCCGCGCGGCACGCAGCCGCAACGCCGCCGACGTGCGCAACCCGTGTGACCTGTCACGCCTGACAAGAACGGGAACCGAACAGAACCGGACAGATCATTCGCCAATGAAGGACATACCCGACCCGCGCGGCGTGAGGCCAGCCGCCCGCATTCAAGCGCCGCCTACGGCTTTCGGTGTCGACGGTCTGATTGCGCTTGCCGTGGGCGTAACGGTAGTCGCGTGTCTGTACTTTGCGAGCGCCGTGCTGATTCCGATGACGCTCGCCATCCTGCTCAGTTTCCTCGTCGCACCGCTCGCCGATGCATTGACCCGCCTGCGGCTCGGCCACGTGGCGTCCGTATTCGCCGCGGTGGTGATTTCGGTGTCGGTGATCGGCATGCTCGGCGCGGTGATCGCCACCCAGCTGACCGATCTGGCCGCCGGCATGCCGCGTTACCAGGCGACCATAGAGCGAAAGATGGAAACCGCGCACAACCTGACCATCGGCAAGCTGAACCGTTTTGCCGACGCGGCCGGCCAGGCGCTGCAGCGCGCGACGATCGAGCCGCCGCAGCCCGCGCCGCAACGCGATTCCGCATCGCCCGGCAGCACGCGTTCCACGGCCAATGCACCCGCCGCCGTGCCGGTCGAGGTGCGCGAGCCGGTGCCGACGCCGTTCGAACTCGCGCGGCGTGTGTTGTCGCCGGCCATCAGTCCGCTCGAAACGGCGTTTATCGTGTTCGTCGTGATGGTGGTGATTCTGTTGCAACGCGACGATTTACGCGATCGCGCGATCCGCCTGTTCGGCTCGCGCGATCTGCACCGCACGACCACGGTGATGGACGAGGCCGCGCGGCGTCTGAGCCGCTATTTCGTTTCGCAGCTCGGGCTGAATGCGGGCGTGGGCGTGGTGATCGGCACGGGGCTTTTTCTGATCGGCGTACCGAGTCCGATTCTGTGGGGCATTCTCGCGGCGCTGCTGCGGCTCGTGCCGTACGTCGGCATCTGGATCTCCGCGACGCTGGCCACCGCGCTCGCCGCTGCCGTCAGTCCCGGATGGAGCATGGCGATCTGGTCGCTGGCGCTGTTCGTCACCGTCGAGTTGCTGGTGGGACAGGTTGTGGAACCGCTGCTGTATGGGCGCAGCACCGGTCTCTCGCCGTTCTCCGTGGTGGTCGCCGCGATTTTCTGGAGCTGGATCTGGGGGCCGATAGGACTGATTCTGTCGACACCGTTGACGCTATGCCTGCTCGTGCTCGGACGGCACGTCCGCCGTCTGGAGTTTCTCGACGTGCTGCTGGGCGACCAGCCGGCGTTGACGCCGATCGAGAACTTCTACCAGCGAGCGTTGGCCGGCGACCCCGATGAAGCGATCGAGCAGGCCGAGGCGCTGCTGCGTGACCGTTCATTGTCGACCTACTACGACGAGGTCGCGATCAAAGGCCTGCAACTCGCGGCGACCGACGTGGTGCGCGGCAGCGTAACCGCCGCACAGCTTGCACGAATCGAGGCGACGACCAACGACCTCGTGGATGGCCTCGACGGCTACGAGGATCGCGAGCCGCCGACGCTCGCGGCAGAGGAGAACTGGAGCGCGGTAGGACCGATGGCGCCTTCCGCTTCGGATGATGCGCAAGCCGAATCCGCGACTACGCGGACCGTTTCGCCAGCCTCTTCAGGCCGCGCGGAAGAAAGCACGTTGAACGAACAACAGCCGCCGCGCGCAGCCAGCAACCGGGTGCTGTGCATTCCCGGCCGCGGCCCGCTCGATCCGCTGGCGACGACGATCCTGCTGCAGTTGCTGGGCAAGCACGGCTTCACCTCGCGAGCGCTGCCGCATGAGGCCGCGTCGCGAGCATCGATTGACAGTCTCGATGCGGACGATGTCGGCATCGTCTGCATCCTGTACCTGCAGATCGACGGCATTCCGTCGCATTTGCGCTATCTGGTCAGACGTATTCGCGCGCGGCTCCCCAAGGTGTCGATCGTCGTCGGACTGTGGGATGCGCAGGATACGGAGAAGTGGAGCATCGATCTGCAAACCGCCCTCGGAGCGGAGTGTTACGCCACTTCTTTGCAGGAGATCGTGGCGGCTTGCCAGCGCGTCGAGACGGGCACGACCCAGGTCGAGGAAGCGTTGCCCGTGGTCGTCAACGGTTAGCACGGCGCGGCGCCGCTTCGCCTTGGGCGTCATCCGCCTTGACGGGCGGCAGGCGCGGCCGATGTATCCGCGTCACTCTGCCAGCCGCCGCCAAGCGCCTTGTACAAAGACACCAGGTCTGTGCTCACCTGCATGGTTCCCTGAGCATATTGCTGGCGGGCCTGCGCCAATTGCCGCTCTGCATCCAGCACATTGATGAAGCTCGTAATCCCCTTGCGATAACTGTCGCGTGCGAGATCGAAAGCCGCCTGTTCCGCGGCGACGCTCTCGCTGAGCGAGTCGCGCCGCGCCTGATCGGTGCGGTACACCGCGAGCGCATTGTCCACGTCGCGCAGCGCCATCAACACCGTTTTGCGGTAATCGAGCGCCGCTTCGGCTTCCTGCGCTTTCGACAGACGCAAATTGGAAACCAGCGCGCCACCCTGGAAAATCGGCAGCGAAATGCTCGGTCCGAACGAATAGAACAGATGCGACCAGCGCGACAGATCGCTCGCATTGGTGGCCCGGGTTCCCACCTGGCCGGTCAGGGACACGTCGGGATAGAACTGCGCCACGGCAACGCCGACATTGGCCGTCGCCGAATGCAGGCTCGCCTCCGCGCGGCGAACGTCGGGACGCCGGCGTGCCAGGGTGGACGGCAAACCCACCGGCACGACAGGCGGCACGGGCGGCACGGCGGCCGGCGCATCGAGTTCGGCTTCCAGTGCGCCGGGCGGTTCGCCCACCAGATACGCGAGTCCGTTCAACGCCTGGGCAATCTGCTGCTCGTATTGCGGCAACTGTGCCTGAGTTTGCGCCAGTTGCGCGGTCGCGCTCTTCACGTCGAGTTCGCTCGTCAGGCCGACTTTTGCCTGGCTTTGCGTCAACGTGACGATCTCGCGCTGTTCGTCGACGAGACTTGCCGTGATGGCGTGCAACGCCTGTGCGCCGCGTAATTGCATATACGTCTGCGCGACTTCGGCTTCGAGCGAGAGCAGCGCGTCGTTGCGGCTTTCCACGGCGGCTTCGGTTTGCGCATTGGCAGCCTCGACCGAGCGGCGCACGCGGCCGAACAGATCCAGTTCCCACGAGGCGTCGAAGCCGGCTTGCCAGAGATTGACCGGCGCGGTCAATTGATTCAGCAGGTTGTTCGCGCCGTTTTGCAAAGTAGCACCCGCACCCGGTGCGACTGCGTTGACCGGCGAGTTCGGCGCGCCGAGCTGATCGACCTTGTCGTATACGCCGTCGGATTCGAGGAAGCCTTTCACGCCGAGTTGTTCGCGCTGATAGCTGCCGGTTGCCCGCACGTTCGGCAAACCTTGGGCCGCCGCGCTTTGCACCTGAGTGCGCGCTTCGACAATGCGCAGCACAGCCTCCTGCAAGTCCAGGTTGCCGCGCGCGGCACGCCCGACCAGCGCGTCCAGCGTCGGGTCGTTGAAATTACGCCACCAGCGGGGATCGGGATCGGTATCGAGCGTGGGGACCGAGGCGACGTTCGCGGCAGAAGCACCCGTCGCCGTCGCGGTGCTACGCTGCGTGTCGTGCCATTGGTCAGGCACGTCCGCTTTCGGCGCGTGGAAGTCAGGGCCAACCGTGCACGCGGAGAGCAGCATTGCAACCGACAGCGCGGACAGCACGGGCAGCGCGGATAAACGCGGAGTCAACCACGGCGAATTTACAAGCGGGCGTCTCATATCAGTGTCCTCCCGCGCCGCCGGCCGCTTTGGCTGGAGAAAAGAACAACGTCATCGGAATGCATAGTGCGCAAAAGATCGCGAGGATCGCAAAAACGTCGACGTAGGCCAGAATCGTCGACTGGGAAATGAAAGTGGTGTACATGCGCCCCGTGGCGGTTTGCAGCGCTTGCGCAAACGGCACGCCGGTCATCTCGGCGATGGTTTGCGCGCTGCGCTGCACGGCGTCGTTGTAGTTTTGCGAAAGCGTGGACATGTGTTCGGACAGATGAGCCATGCGAGCCTGGGTGCGCTCGCGGATCAGCGCGGTCGACAGCGAAATGCCGATCGACCCCGCCACGTTGCGGAACATCGTGAAGAGGGCGGACGCGTCGTCGTTCAGGCGCGGCGGCACGGTAAGGTAAGCCAGCGTCGTGATCGGCACGAACAGGAAGCCGATGGCGAGCGATTGCGCGCTGCGCATCTTCACCAGCGTCGCGTAGTCGATATCCGGCACCAGCAGATGCGAATAGGCGAGCGCGCAGGCCAGCAACGCAAAGCCGGCCGCCACCAGAAACCGCGTCTGCACATACGGCATCAGCTTGCTGACGATCGGAATTTCCAAAGTGATGAGCACCGCGCCGGGCGAGAGCACGAGACCGGCGAGCATCGCCGTGTAGCCGAGCTGCTGCTGGGCGAGTTGCGGCACCAGCACTGCGCTGCCGTAGAGAACCGTGGCGAATGCACCGATCGTCAGGCAACCGAGCGCGAAATTGCGGTCTTTCAGGCAGCGCAGATCGACCACCGGCTTTCTGGTGTAAAGCAGCCACAGGGTCGCGCCGACTATGCCCGCCACGGCCAGCACCGCGAACAGGCGGATAAAGTTCGACGAGAACCAGTCGTCGTCTTCGCCGCGATCGAGCATCACTTGCAGGCAGCCTAGCCCGATCGCGATCAACGTGATGCCGATGTAGTCGATCGATACTCTCGTGTCGCCTTTCTTTTTCCACGGCGGGTCTTCCACCAGTTGCATCACGGCGAGCGTGGTCAGCACGCCGACCGGCACGTTGAGCAGAAATACCCAGCGCCACGAGAAGTTATCGGTGATCCAACCGCCGAGCGTCGGTCCGAGCACCGGCGCGACGACGATCGCCACCGCCGAAATCGAGAACGCCCGGCCGCGCTGTTCGGGCGGAAAGGTGTCGAGAATGATCGACTGCTGGTTCGGCTGCAGTCCGCCGCCGAAAAAACCCTGCAGGATGCGGAAAATGATCAGCTGCCAGAGATCCGTTGCAATCCCGCACAGGAACGAGCAGACGGTGAAAGCGACGATGCACACCAGAAAGTAGCGCTTGCGACCGAGCAGGCGGCCGAGAAAACCGGAGATCGGCAACACGATGCCGTTGGCCACCAGATACGACGTGAGCGTCCAGGTCGCTTCGTCGTAACTGGCCGACATGGTGCCGGCAATGTGCGGCAGTGCGACGTTCACGATGGTCGTGTCGAGCACCTCCATGAACGCCGCCAGTGTCACCACAATGGCGATCAGCCACGGGTTCGCCGCCGGTTTCCAGTCCGACTGATTGCCGTTCGCGGTGTTGGCTGAACTCATGCCCGCACCGCTCAGAAGAGGGCGCGCGGCGAAGCGCGAAATACCGTCGCGGTAATGGTCTGCGCCGTCATTTCAGATACACCTTTGGCGTGACGGACAACCCGAGCCCCAGCGGTTGATCGCGCGGCAAGCCGTCGTCGATGACGATCTTCACCGGCACACGCTGCACGATTTTCACGAAGTTGCCGGTGGCGTTTTCCGCCGGGAAGGCCGAGAAGCGCGAACCGCTGCCGAGTTGAACGCTGTCCACGTGGCCGCGCAAATCGAGCTTGGGATAGGCGTCGACTTCGACTTTCACCTTGTCGCCGGGGCGCATGCGTTCGAGTTGCGACTCCTTGAAGTTCGCCGTCACCCACACCTGCGGCGTGACGATCGCAAAGAGCGAGACGCCTGCTTGCAGGAAGGTGCCGAGTTGCACGTTGCGCCGCGTGATCCAGCCGTCCGAAGGCGAGCGCACCTCGCAGTAGGAGAGGTTCAGTTGCGCCTGTTCCAGTTGCGCTTCGGCTTGCTGCACCTGTTGGCGACGCTCCTCGACGGTGGCTTCGGTCTGGCGGATCTGCTGCGGCACGAGGCTCGCGGTCTGCTGCTGCGCGCGCGCCTGTTCGACGCTCGCGCTGGCCGACTGCCGTTGGGCGTCGGCGGTATCGATGTTTTGCTGCGAGGTGGCGCGCTGATCCACGGCATGCTGACGCAGATAGGCGGCTTCGGCCTGGCGGAAGTTCGCCTCGGCCGACGACGTCTGCGCTTTCGCCTGGCGGTATTGCGCCGGGTACTGAATGCGCGCGATGTCGAGTTGAACCAGCGCGGCATTCAACTGCGCTTTGGCGAGGCCCACCTGCGCTTCGGCCTGATCGACCTGCGCCTGATAGTCGCGCTTGTCGATCACGACCAGAAGGTCGCCCTTGTGCACGTAGACGTTGTCGTTGACCGCCAGTTGCACGACGTAGCCGGAGACCTTCGGCGCCATCGTAATAGCGTTGCCGTCGGTGTAGGCGTCGTCGGTCGTGATTTCGTTGCGGGTGGCGAACCACCAGACGAAAGCGACGATCGCTAGCAGGATCACCACCACTGCAAGAATGATCAGCGGCTTCTTGCCGGGTTTCTTGCGCGGCTTGTCGTCGCCGTTGTCCGCGTCCTTTTGGTTGCCGTCGTCCTTGTTGTTCTTTTTATCGTCGGACTGCCCGTCTTTGGTGTTCTTGCGGTCGTCCTGATCGTGCTCGTCACGAGCGGAGCCGGTCTCGTCTGACATGGCGGTTCGTTCCCGTCGTCCAGAAGGGTTAGCGTTGCGTAGGGAGAGAAAAACCGCCCGAACCTAGTGCGTCCGGGCGATTCACATGCGCTTCAGCGGGGCTTAATGGCCGGCTGGTTTCTTGGTCGCCGACCTGTCTTGCGAAGCGGCGTCCTTGTCCGGGACGATCTTCGTGGTGCCGCCGGTGGAAGGCGGGTCGCTTGCGGGGAAGCTGTCTTCGACCTCCCGGTCGATCTGCTTTTCGCTCTTGTTCGAGTGCGGGTGCTTTTCCTTGTTATCTGTCATAACGTTTCTCCTTCAGGTCATTGAGTCATCATCGGGTCAGCGTGGTAAAGCACGCCGGCCGATCCGGGTGTTTCTTACATGGGGTGCTGTAGTTCTGCGCGGTTTTTTGCCGCGCTTCTCTTGCGTTCACCTCGATCATTGCGCGACGCACGATGCGTCGCTGATAATCGCCAGCGCATCCGCGCGCGACACGCCACGGCCCATCGCATCGATCAGGCGCGCGGTCTGCGCCTCGCGTTCGCAGGCCAGTACGGCGACCACCTTGTCGTCCTTGAGATAAAGCGCGACGAATTGCTGGCGATCCAGTTCGCCGTCCGTTACGATCTCGTCCCACTCGCTCGCATGGCCGAGATATTCGAAGCGTTTGCCGAAGTGATAGGTCCAGAAATAGGGCACGCCGCTGTAGCGATGGCGCGCGCCGCACATGTTTTCCGCGGCAACGCGCGCATGTTGCTGCGCGACGCGCCAGTGTTCGATACGCACCGGTTCCTGATCCTCGTGCAATGGAAACGCCGCGATGTCGCCCGCCGCATAGAGACCCGGCGCGGCCTGCATGCCTGCGTTGACGATCACGCCGCCGTCCTTTTGCAGCGGCAGTCCTTCCACAAAGCCGGTGGCCGGCGCGACGCCCGTGCCCAACAGAACGAGGTCGGCCTCGACATGCGCGCCGTTCTCGAGCATCACTTCGTGCACGTTGCCTTCGTCGCCTTCGAGCGAGGCGACCTTCGCCTCGAAACGGAACACCACGCCATTGCGTTCGTGAAGCTCACGGAACATGGCGCCGGCGCGTTCACCGAACTGCTTCGCGAACGGCACTTTTTCCGGCGATATCACGGTTACCGGCGTGCCGCGTTTGCGTAACGCGGAAGCCGTTTCGAGTCCGATAAAACTACTGCCGAGAATCGCCACCCGGGTTTGCCCGGCATCGTCGCCGATTGCGTCCACAAGGGCGGCGGCGTTGTCGAGGCTACGCAGCACGTGCACGCCGCCGAGTTCGACGCCCGGAATCGGCGGCTGCTTCGGCACGCTGCCGGTGGCGAGCAACGCGGTGTCGTAAGTCAGGTGGCCGCCGGTTTCGAAATGAATCGTGCGGGCGGGCACATCGAGTCGCGCGACTTTCGCGACGATACGCTCGACGTCATGGCGCGCGAGCCAATCGGGCGCAAGAAGCGGCGGCACATCGTCGGCGGACATTTCACCGGACGGGACGAATTTACTTAACGCGGTGCGGTCGTAGGGCGCATGCGGTTCCGCGCCGATCAGCGTGATGCGGCCGCCAAAACCGCACTCGCGCAAGGTCGCGCAAGCCGCCGCGCCTGCCGCGCCCGCGCCGATCACTACGTAATGCGGTTCCTGCGCACTCGCGTTGCGCACCGGTTGAGGCAGTTTTTCCGGCGTGACCATCACATCGTCGCCCGCGACGACTGCGGGGTAGCGGTCGAGCGCAACCAGTGCGGGCGGTTCGAGCACGTTGCCGGTAGAGACGTCGAACGTCCCTTTGTGCCACGGGCAGATGATCCGGCCGTGACACAGCGCGCCTTCTTCCAGCGGTGCGCCGGCATGCGGGCAGTCGGCGGAATAGGCGTGTACCGTGTCGCCGTCGCGTACCAGCAGAATGGGCTCGCCGTCCACCACGACGCGCTCGGCGCGGTCCGATCGCAATTGCGATAGCTGGGCGACGCGTCGGGCAATCGTGGGCATGGCGGGCTCCTCACGGACAATGAAAGGTGACGGCGCAGGCGGCATATCGCGCGCAACGGAGTGCGCATTGGCAGAACGCCTTTCAACCTGCTGAATTCCCGTGCTGCAGCAATCCATGTGCCCAAACGCAAGCGCCCGCAACAAGCGCGGTTTCTCCCGCCGCCGCTTGCCGGCCACGCTATGGAGAAGCGCTGAAGTGCGGTAAATTCCGGGACATGGAAATAGCGCACGACCGCGAGCGATACATCTCGTGACGTGCTATCCCTGAGCGATATTGACCTTTCGTGGAGATCTTGACCGTGCAGCGTGCGGAACGAGTCGCAGTCGACGTCCCCATGCCGTCGCGCAATTTCGCGGCAACGCGGCGCATGCTTCTGATCGTGCTCGCGGTTTCGATTGTGTTTCCGCTGATCTGTCTCGCGGGCTACGGCTATTTCGATTACCAGCGCCGGATCGCCGATTCAGACGACATGATCGACCGGCTCGCGCGCGTCGCCGAGGAACAGGCCGTCAAGGTGCTGGACCTCAACCAGCAGATGTCATCGCGCATCGTGGAGTTGCTCGGCAACGAGGACGACGCACAGATTCGCGCACATGAAGCCACCTTGCATGAGCGTCTGCGCGAAATCGGCGGTGACTTTCCGCAGGTGTCGTCGATCTATCTGCTCGGGGCGAAAGGTGATCTGCTGGTGTCGAGCCGCGCTTTTTTCGCGCCTGCCATCTCGATCGGTCAGCGCGAAGACTTCGTCTCGGCTAAGGCGATGCGTCCGCAGCCGTATTTCTCGCTGCCCATGTTCGGGCCGCTGTCACAGACCAATGTGTTCACCACCGCGACAGGGCGCTCGGACGCCGGGGGTCAGTTTCTCGGCGTAGTCTCGGTGGCGCTGCGCCAAGCGTACTTTTCACGCTTCTATCGCGAACTGACGAACGGCGATTCGTCGTTGGTGCTCGGCCTGTATCGCCAGGACGGCAACCTGCTGGTGCGCTATCCACCTTGGCCGGCGGGCTCGAAGCCCAGTCCGCACAGCAAATTTGCTCAGGCGCTGCGTGACAGACAATTGGTCGGCCACGTTCGCCTGAATTCGACGGTGGATGGCGTGGAGCGCCTGCTGGCGTTCCGCCGCGTCGGCGACTATCCGCTCTATGTGATAAGCGCGTACGCGACTTCGTCGATTGGGACAGCGTGGCGGCGGCACTTCATGATGATCGCGGCACTGACGGCCGTGCCCTGTATCGCCATCTGGCTGCTGGTGCTCTACTCGCTGCGTCAGCTGGAAGGGGAGCGCCGCGCGTGGGAACGCTGGCAGGGCGAAGTGGCCATGCGTCTGTCGGCCGAAGCCGCCAGCCGGCAATTGCAACGCATGGGCGCGCTCGGCAATCTCGTCGCGAATGTCGCGCACGACTTCAACAATCTGCTGATGGTGGTGTCCGCCAACTCGGAGCTCGCGCGGCTCAAGCGTTTCAACAACGTGGAGAAGGAAGTGCTCGCGGTGGAGCGCGCCACCGCCACGGCTGAATCGCTCACGCGGCGCCTGCTGAGCGTGGCGCGCAAGCAGCCGCTCAAACAGCAGCCGCTCGATCTCGCCGCGTGGCTGCCCGCTGCTGCGCCGCTAATCGATGCGGCGCTCGGCGATAAGGTGGAACTGGCGCTGAACGTGGTCGACGACATCTGGCAGGTGCTGGCGGACCCGACCGACCTCGAATTCGCGATCGTGAACCTGGCCGTCAACGCGCGCGACGCGATGCCGTGCGGCGGGCGCTTCGTGATTCGTTGTCAGAACAACCGGCTGGTCGGTAGCGATACCTTGCTGCCCGACGGCGAATACGTACTGATTGCCTGTACCGACGACGGCGAAGGCATGCCTGAAGCCGTCGCGCGGCGTGCCTTCGAGCCGCTCTTCACCACCAAGCTGCGCGGCTCGGGCACGGGCCTCGGCCTCGCGCAGGTGCTCTCCATGTGCGAACAGGCTGGCGGCACGGCAAAGATCGAGAGCGTGCCCGGCAGCGGCACGACGGTCAGGCTGTATTTGCCGCGATATCACGAACGCAAGAAAGCGCCGGCGACGGCTGTCGAAATGGCGCAAGCGCCCACACCTGCTCCGAGCGGTGTCGTGCTGCTGGTGGAGGACAACGAGGAAGTGGCCGCGGGCGTCGCGGCGGTGCTGGAAACCTTCGGCTGCGAGGTGCGCCACGAGCCGACCGCCGATCAGGCGCTCGACGTGCTCGCGGCCGGCGCGCGCTTCGAACTCGTGCTCTCCGATATCCAGATGCCGGGCAAGCTCAACGGTATCGACCTCGCGGAGAAAGTGCGCAACGCGTGGCCGTCGCAGAGGATCGCATTGATGACCGGCTACGCCGACGAACTCGAACGCGCGCGGCGGCTAGGGGTGGCGATTCTCGCCAAGCCTTTCAATATCGACGAACTGCACGCATTGGTGGTTTGCGAACCGTAAGGCTCGCGGGCCGCGGCGTGCGGCGTCGCATGTTCGAAGCGTTTCATGACTCGCGGCACAGCGCTTGCTGAAAAGACGACGAGGTATGCGTGTCGGGCTGGCTGTTTAGTCGGCGCAACCCGCTTCTTTTTTTCGAACTGGAGAGAGTCATGAACATCAGAAACAGAACCCGGAACGTACTGCTAATCTCGACCTTGCTCGCCGCTTCCTCGCTCGCGATGGCTCAGGGCAGCGGCGGCGGTGGCGGCGGCCCGGCCGGCAGCGATCCGAACGGAGGTACCACGGCCGGTACAACTCGCGAAGGCGGCGACATGCAGGCCTCGGGTGCAATGGCGCATTCGAAGTCGACCAGAACGCACCATATGAAGAAGTCGAAGGCGACCAAGCCTGCTACCGACACCACCAATATGCCGGGCGCCGACGCCAGCAGCGACACGAAGGGACAATGACGGTAACACCTGACGCAGCGTAACCGCGCGCCGTGAGGCGTTTCCGGTTGAGGCCGCTACGTATGCCGGAGCTGCATGAAGCCTGGAGCGTTCCGCTCCGGGCGTTTTCGTTTTCATCCTGCTTGCAGCGCAATCGGTGCGTCAGCGCTCTCACGCTCGCATCGGTCAGACATCGACCTGTCGTTCGTTAATTTTCGAGAAAATTAACATTCCATAACAATTTCCATTATGAGGATGTGCCCGGCACACATGCTTTCTTCCACTAATCGATGATGGTTTCCGGCCCACGCAGATTGAATGCTTTCAGGCGCCAGGTAAGAATGCCGCAACGATTGATCGAACCGACATCACGCATTCGCATGCGGATAGACAATTCGCGCGACGCACAAGCCGTGTCCAGGCGTCCACCACGAGAACAACGCAAAACCGCCGATGGATTCCCGACTGCTCGACTACTACAACCAGGAGTTGGTCTATATGCGTGAACTCGCCGGCGAGTTCGCGCAGGCTCATCCCAGGATTGCCCGGCGCCTGGGCATGCAGGCGGGCGATGTGGCCGACCCGTACGTGGAGCGCCTGATCGAGTCGTTCTGTTTCATGGCGGCGCGCATGCAGATCAAGCTGGACGCGGAGTTTCCGCGCTTCACCGCGCGGCTGCTGGAAGTGCTGTATCCGAACTACGTCGCACCCACGCCGTCCATGGCGGTTGCGCGTTTCTTTCCTGGGCATAAAGAAGGCGATTCGGCGGAAGGCTTTCGGGTGCCTCGCGGTTCGACATTCACATCGCGGCTGGCGCATGGCGAAAACACGGCTTGCCGTTTTCAGAATGGCCAGGAAGTCATGCTCTATCCGCTCGAAATCGTCGAAGCGCGGCTAACCGATATTCCGCAGAACATGCCCGCGCTCGCTCGTTACGTGCCGGCGAGTACCGAGGTGCGCGGCGCGCTTCGGCTGCGGTTGCGCACGGTCAACGGAATGGACATTGCCGGGCTGCGGGGCCTGGACAGGCTGCCCATCTATTTGACGGGCGACGAGCAGATTGCATCGCATGTCTTCGAATTGCTGCACACGGCAAGCGTGGTGTCGATTACGGGTGCGCCCGGCGAATTCGAATCCGCCGGAGCCGGGGGAATGCTTTCGGTAGTGTCGGGCGACGCGGTGGCGCACGAAGGACTTGGCCCCGCTCAGGGACTGCTGCCGCTGGCGTGGTCCAGGTTTCACGGCCACAACCTGTTGCAGGAGTACTTTGCGTGTCCGGGCCGTTTCTACTTTTTTACGCTGACCGGGCTCGACGCGGGTTTTCGCCGCGTGAAGGGCCAGGAAGTCGAGATTGTCGTGCTGCTGGAGCGCGCACCTGGGCGGCTCGTGAATCTGGTGGACGCGTCGTGCTTCGCTCTGTTCTGCACGCCGTTGATCAATCTGTTTTCAATGCGCATGGACAGCATTGCGTTGAGCGGCGCGCAAACCGAGTTCAGGGTGATTCCGGATCGCACCGCTCCGTTGGACTACGAAGTTTTCTGCGTCGAGTCGCTCAAAGGGCAGACCTGCGCGGAATCCGGCGAGTTCGAATTCCGGCCGCTGTATCAGTCGCTCAACAATGACGAGGGTAATTACGGGCGCTACTTTTCCACGCGACGCGAACGCCGTTTGATCTCCGATTCGGCCCGCCGCCACGGTACGCGTACGCAGTACATCGGCACGGAGGTGTACGTGTCGCTCGTCGATCAGCATGACGCGCCGTATCGCGAAGAGCTTCGCTATCTCTCGGTTGCCGCGCTGGCCACCAACCGGGATTTGTCCAGTCTCGTGCCGCGCAACGGCATGAACGATCTGGAACTCGCCGGGAGCGGTCCGTTCGCGAGCATCGGGCTGGTTCGCGCGCCCACGGCTCCCAAAGCGCCCTACGCGGAGCGCGAGATGGCATGGCGGTTGATCCGCCAACTGAACTTCAACTACCTGCCGCTCGACGATCTCGATCACCGCGCCGGCGGTCAGGGGCTGCGCGATCTGTTGCGGCTGTTCCTGACGGACGACGCAACGGACCATCGCCGGCAGGCGGAAAGTCTCGTCGGCGTAAAAACGCGGCCTGTCACGCGCAAGCTGCCGGGCAGCGGCGTGCTCGTGTTCGGCCGCGGGGTGGAGTGCGTATTGACGGTGGACGAAACCGGATTTTCGGGGACCAGCCCTTATCTGTTCGGCCTGATTCTCGAACACTTTCTCGCACGCCACGCGTCCATCAATGCGTTCACGCAAACCGAATTGCATTCCATGCAGCGCGGTTGCGTCGCGCGCTGGCCGGTGCGTATGGGCACGCGCGGCGCGGCATGATGGAGCGCGACTCTTTCGAGGCGATGGCCCCTTGCGCGTCGCCATCGCTGCCGCTGTCATCGGCGCTGATCGAGCGCTTGCGGTCCGAGCCCTGGCGCTACGGGTTTTTTGCACTGCTGCGCCGCATCGGCGCCGACCGGCGGATCGATCCGGTTGGAACGGCGCCGCGTCCTCGGGCGGAGCCGTTCCGTCTCGGGCAGCAACCCAGCCTGTTTTTCGCGCCGCGCGAGATCGCGAGCGCGCACGACGCGGACGGACGGTTGAAGGTGCGCCTGTTCGGCCTCGGTATGCTCGGACCGAACGGACCGCTGCCGATTCACGTGACCGAAATCGCACGCGATCGCGAACAGAGCCGGCATGACAGCACGCTCGTCAATTTTCTCGATATCTTCCACCACCGTTATCTGACGCTGCTGTATCGGGCCTGGGCATCCGCGCAGGCTGCCGCGGGACTCGATCGGCCGGACGATGAGCGTTTTTCGTTTTACGTGGCGAGCCTCGCAGGCTTCGACATCAGTGAGATCGGCCACGGCCCTCTGCCGCCGCACGCGCGGCTATCCGCTTCGGCGCACCTCGTGCGGGAGGCGCGCAATCCAGACGGCCTGCGCATGACGCTTGAGCGTTACTTCGGCGTGCCGGTCGCAATCGACGAGTATGTCTTCAACTGGATCAGCGTCGATGGCGACGAGCGCAGTTATCTGGGCAAGCCGGGCGCCGCTTCGACCATGACGGTGGGCGCGCTGCTCGGTGAACAGGTGGCCGACCGTCAGCACACCTTCCGCGTTGTCGTCGGTCCGCTCGATATCGACGCGTACTTGCGCTTCACGCCGCAAGGCGCGGACTTGCCACGGCTGGTGGAGTGGGTGAGGACGTTCATGGGCTATGAGTTCGAGTGGGAACTGGAGTTGCGCCTCAAGCCGCAGAGCGCGCCGCCGGCCATTCTAGGCGGCGCGCAGCGACTTGGCTGGTCGGGTTGGCTTGGCCATGCGCCGCACGGCGACCGGATTACCGGCGTGCGTTTCAAACCGGAGTGCTACGCGGCACAATTCGCTCGCGATCAGGCGAGCACGGCGGTATCTCGCGAGTGATCCCCAAAAGCGCTGGATATTGATCCGACGTTTGCCGCATCGCCCGCTTGCATGCGGCCGTTCGACGGGTATAGCGCTTGCTCGACTCCGACGGCATGCACGGTCGTCGAACGAGGACTTCAAAAGCTTCGATGGAGCCGTGAATTCTTCCATCAGGAGCTTTGCCATGACACTCGGTGACACCATTAAAGGCATGGTCGGCATGGACCCCACGGGTCACGCCGATCCCGACATGAAAGCAGTGCTCGACGCGCTCAGGAGTCTCAACCCGAAGCCGATCGAGGATTGCACCGTGACCGAAGCAAGGCAGCAACCGACCCCCGCCGACGCCGTCCGCAAACTGATGAGCGATCCCGCGTTCAGCGCGCGTCCTTCGCTGGAGCTGGAGGCGGTGCGCACCGAGGACATCATGATTCCCGGCGCGGCGGGCAGTAATCCCGCGAGGGTCTATACGCCGCAAGGCGAAGGGCCGTTCCCGCTGATCCTGTATTTTCATGGCGGCGGCTGGGTGATCGCCGATCTCGACACCTACGACGCCACACCGCGTTCCATGGCCGCGCAGAGCCGGGCGATCGTGGTCTCCGCGCACTACCGGCAGGCGCCAGAGCACCGGTTGCCGGCGGCGCACGAAGACGCGTTTGCCGCGTGGCGCTGGGTGGTCGAGCAGGCGCCGAAGCTCTGCGGCGACGCCGGCAAGCTCGCGGTGATGGGCGAAAGCGCCGGCGCCAATCTGGCGATCAACGTGGCGATTCACGCCCGCGACACGGGCATGCGCATGCCGATGCACCAGGCGCTGATCTATCCGGTGGCGAGCAACAACATCGTGTCGATCTCTTATGAAGAGAATCGCAATGCCCGGCCCTTGAACAAGCCGATGATGATGTGGTTCTTGCATAACGTGATCAACAGCGAGAGCGACCTCACCAGTCCGTTGATCGACGTGGTGAGCGCCGATCTGTCACGGTTGCCGCCGGCTGTCGTCGTGACGGCGGGCATCGATCCGCTACGTTCGGACGGCGAGAAGCTCGCGCAGAAATTGCACGGCGCGGGCGTGCCCGTCGAGCATCGCAACTACCGTGGCGCGACGCACGAGTTCTTCGGCATGGCGGCCGTGGTGCAGGCGGCGCGCGATGCGCAGGCCTTCGTGTCGCTCGCGCAGCGCCAGGCGTTCGGCGGCGCGCCGCTCTGAGGCGGTTGAGCGGTCCGCTGCCCTCGATCGATCTCGAGACGCAACGGACCCGTGCCGCGCCAGGGCTAGCTCTTTTCCTGCGCCGCCTCGTACTTGCCCAGGGCCGCGGCGCTATTCAGACGCGCACGCTTGAGCAACGCCTGCTGGGCCTGCCCGACATGGCTCGCCTGGCCCTTCCACGCTTGCAGCGGCGGTTCCTGCAACGCGCGTCCATATGAAAAGCTCAGATTCCACGGCAACGCGCCGAGACGATTCATGGCGTCGAGATTCGCCGTCGCCTCTTCAGGCGATTGGCCACCGGACAGAAACACGATGCCCGGCACCGCCGAGGGCACCGTGCGCTTGAGCACCCGCACGGTATAAGCGGCAATGTCGGAAGTCGACGACTGTTGCGCATGTTCGGACCCGGCGATCACCATGCTCGGCTTCAGCAGAATATGTTCGAGGACTACGCGATGCCGGTGCAGTGCATGGAACACCTCGTGGAGAACGGCTTCGGTGACTTCGGCGCTGCGCTCGATGGTGTGCTCGCCGTCCATCAGCACTTCGGGTTCGACGATCGGCACGATGCCGGCTTCCTGCGAGATCGCGGCGTAGCGCGCCAGTGAATCGGCATTCGCCTCGACCGCGAGACGGCTCGGCAGGCTCGCCGTGATGTTGTAGACCGCGCGCCATTTGGCGAAGCGCGCGCCTTGCCGTTTGTAATCGACGAAACGGCGGGCGAGTCCGTCGAGACCTTCGGTGATCTCGTCGCCCGGCGCGAGCGCGAGCGCGATCTTGCCGAGATCTACCTTGATGCCGGGCACGATGCCGTTTTTCGCGGCGAGTTGCGGGAACGGCGTGCCGTCGTCCGCTTTCTGGCCCAGCGTTTCTTCGTACAGGATCACGCCGCTCACGAATTCGCCGAGTCCGGGCGTGGTGAGCAGCAGGTTACGATAGGCGCGGCGGTTTTCCTCGCTCGATTCGAGGCCGATCGTCTTGAAGCGTTTGGCAATGGTCGGGCCGCTTTCGTCGGCGGCGAGAAGACCCTTGCCGGGTTGAACCATTGCCTTGATGGTGGCTTGCAGCTCGCTACGGGTGTCCATGAGGTGTGCTCCCTTTAATCCGGTTTGCGGATGAAATCTTGCAGCGAATCTCTGTCAACAACGCAATTCGAAACGTACTCTGCCGCGCACCGCGCCGTCATTCTCCGATCAGATGCAGCACGATATCCCGCTGCTGCGTATGACGGCGATGTTCGAACAGATACAGGCCTTGCCAGGTGCCGAGCACCATTTTTCCGTGTTCGACCGGCACCGACAATTGCACCTGCGTGAGTGCGGTGCGCAAATGGGCCGGCATGTCGTCCGGGCCTTCGGCGTCATGTTCGTAGCGCTCGGCGTCTTCGGGCGCGAGGCTCGCGAAGTAGCGTTCCAGATCGCGCTGCACGGAAGGGTCCGCGTTTTCCTGAATCAGCAACGACGCGGACGTATGGCGGCAGAACAGCGTCAGCAGGCCGGTTTCGACGGCTTGCGCGGCGACGAAGCGGCGCACGTCGTCGGTGAACTCGACCAGCCCGCGAGTGCGGGCCTTGACGCTCAGGTGGTGGATGGCTTGTCGCATCGTCGGTGTTCGGTGGGTCTTGCCTGCTCCGGCGTGGGGCGGTGCGGCGGTGCGTATGCTGCGCCGCATGCAATTTGAAATCAGCGCGACATCGGCATGACGTCAGAGCGATGCGAAAGCCTCCGTGATCTGCGTCGCGTTGGCCGGGCGCACCACGCGCGCGACTTCGGCGCCGTCGCGGATCAGGATCAGCGTTGGCCAGAGCTTGACCTTGAACGAGCGGCCGAGCGAACGGCCCGGGCCGTCTTCGATTTTCAGGTGCCTGACGTCCGCATGCGGTTCGAGCGCATTGGCAATCGATGCTTGCGCACCCTGGCAGTAGCCGCACCAGTCCGTGCCGAATTCGACGACGGTGGTGCCCGGCAAGGCGTCGAGTTCGGCTCGCGAGGGGGCGGTGGAAGAATAGGCGGTCTGCGTGGCCATGCGTGCTCCGAAGCGGTTTAACCTGTGCGGGCAGGGGTTGCGCTGCGCTCGCGTTCCCTGCGCGCGGATTTGCTAAGAGTAGCAGCTATGCCCGGGATCGTCAGGCAGCGCCGCGTCGGCCCATGTGCGGCGAAGCACGCGGCGGCGCGAATTTCACGCGAACGCATACGCCTGACGCGGATGGCGTGGTAAACATGGTCGGGTGCCGCGAGGCGGCGGCAAATCATCGTGTTCAGGAAGGGAAATGGGCGAAAGGATTTATCTGCGGTGTCCAGACAAGGACGAAACCGTCGCGGTGGCCACGGGCTTCAGTTGGGGCGCGCTGCTGCTGGGCTTTGTCTGGGCGTTGTCGAAGAAAATGTGGTTCGCCGCGTTCGTCATGCTGGCGGTCAATCTGCTGCTGTTCTGCTCGGGCCTGTGGGGCGAAACCGCCGACGTGATCGGCCTGGTGATCTCCGTGCTGTTCGGCATGGCCTGCGGCATTTACGGCAATCAGTGGCACCGCTGGACGCTGGAAAAACGCGGCTACGTCGTGGTGTGAGCGGTGCGGCAATGCGCGGCAGGCGGCCGCGCAGGAGCGAATATTGCTGGGCACAGGCCGCGCCTACGCGCGCCGAAGCGAATCAAACGAAGCGCGCCGTTGAACGCGCCGTCGAACATCGTCCCAACGCGTCATGGAGGCATGCCATGCCAGATGCAGTCGCCGCACGCAGTTCAGCCACGTTTTCTCTTCAGCTTCGCCGTTGTTTGCGCGGCCTGCTCGCCGCGTCGCTGGCCGTGTCGCTCGGCATCGCGCCGCTGGCACATGGTGCGGACCAGAGCTCTAACCCAGGCACCAACCCAGGCACTAACCCAGGCACTAACCCAGGCACCAACCCGGGCACCAACCCGGCCACTGCACCGGACCCGGCCGCGACCCGCGCGCCAGGTGCAGTGGCGGCCACAGCCCCCACGCCGGCCAATGCCCCCACACCGACCACACCGTCCGACGACACGTTCCTCCTCACCATCTTCCTGCGTCACGACGAATCCAAACCGCTGCCGAAAATCAACGACCAGTTGCGCGCGCAAGGGTTCTTCAAGACCTTTCCTCCACCCGGCATCGAAGTCGTGTCGTGGTACGTGATGATGGGCATCGGCCAGGTGGTCACGCTGCGCGTGCCGGCAAACCGTCTGCGCGAAGTCAACCGGGCGATCGAAACGACCGCGTGGGGCGGCTATCGCACCGAGTTCTATCCGACCTACGACTACAAGGCGCAAGCGCAGCAAATGCGCGCAACGGACGGCAAGTAGCGCGGTGCATGCCAACTGTTGCTAGCCAACGCTGAGCCTCACAATTTTGGGATGCGATGCCGTGGGTTTACGCGCCCACAAGCTAAGCCGATAATGCCCCGGTCGTTCCGGCCACGAAGTTTGCGGTGCGCATTGCGCGTCACAGGCTCGCTTTCCCTGACCCACCGCCCCCGTGTTGAAAACCTCACGTTTTTTCGATCTCCTGCGCATTCCCGGCTTCAAGCCGCTCGCCGCTGCGACCCTGATGCTCGGTGTGGCGATGTCGTTCACCGCTCCCTATCTTTCGCTGTTCGGCGTCGAGCGCGCCGGCATGACACCGTTCAGACTCGGGGTCTTCATGACGCTGATCGCGGCGAGCGGGGTGCTCGCCAGCACCTTCGCGGGCCGCTGGAGCGACGCGAGCGGACGGCATCGGCCTTTGCTGCTGGCCGCGCTGGCGGCGGCGGCGCTCGGCTATCTGTGTTTATGCGTGGTGCGTGACTACCGGCTGCTGCTGGTGGTCGGGATCGTCTTTATCGGCGCGGGCGGCTCGGCTATTTCAATGGTGTTCTCGTTCAGCCGCGCGGCGTTGCCGGTCGCCGACCCGGCGGAGCGCGTGTTCGCCAGTGCGACTTTGCGCACCATTCTGTCGGCCGCCTGGGTGTTCGGGCCGTCGGTGGGCGCGCTGGTGCTCGCCGCCAGCAGCTTCTACGGACTCTTTCTGTTTGCCGCCGCCAGTTTCGGCGCGTGCGCGACCATTGTCTGGCGCATGCGGGAGCCGCAGGGTCACCTGGGCGATCACACGGTGGAAGACACGGCGGCCGAGCCGTCGGCTTCGATCACGGTGCCGCCGCTGACCACGCCCGGTGAAGACGCGCACGAGGACTTGCCCGGCGTCGCCTCGGCCAACGACATCGGCCGCGCGGTGGCCGCGCTGACCTTGCTCGGCCTCGCCGCGAACGCGACGATGATCGTGTTGCCGCTCTACATCGTGCACGGCCTGAAGGGCACGCATCTGGACGTGTCGGTCATGCTCGGCCTCGGCGCCCTGATGGAAATTCCGATGATGCTCGCGCTCGGCGCGAAGTCGTCGGCGCTGCACAAGCCGAACTGGCTGGGCGCGTGTGCGGCGGTGCACGCGGTGTATTTCGCCGGCATGGCGCTCGCGGGCAACGTCCACGTGCTGATTCCGATGCAGATGCTCAACGCGTTCGTGGTCGCCGTGACCTCGTGTCTCGGCATGACCTATGTGCAGGATCTGATGCCGCATGCGCCGGGCCGCGCCACCGCGCTCTTCTTCAACGCGGCGCGGGTCGGCTCGATTCTCTCGGGCGTGTTGTCGGGTTTGCTGGTGCAGGCGTTCGGCTATCGCGGCACGTTCATGTTCTGCGGCTTGCTTGCGTTGTGCGCGTTGGTGCTGTTCGCCGTGCCGGGCGATCGTTATCCATTGATGTGGCAGGCCGTGAAGCGTTTTGCGCGTTCGCGATACGGCAAGCTCCAGGCAGGTCGGCGCTAGCGGCATAGCCCTGACTGCGAGACCCAAGTCCAGGTCGAAGTGTAAGAAGGCCGTTAGCCGAATCGAAGCCTGCCCGAGTGCGATGCCGCGCAACCGCACATACCAGGAACTTTACGCCGCGCAAAACCTCTGCAAAGAAGCGTATCGTCTTTCCATGCACGTGGCGGTGCCGCTTCGCCGCGTGAGCGATCCAGGATGACCGCCGTGCGCCCGGAGCATGCGAGAAAGACGCAGCGAAGGCGCAACGAAGACGCAACGAAGACGCAACGAAAGACGCAGCTACAATAAAAATGCAGTGACGCGCGATCCACGGCGCCGCTACCGAAACACTCAGCAAAAACGCAAAGATTGCCGCAGTACAACGAAGCAAATCGAGCAGCGCAACGAGGCACTTTCCGGAGCGAGATATGCAGCTAGGCATGATTGGATTGGGACGCATGGGCGCCGACATGGTGCGGCGTCTGACGAAGGGCGGTCAGCAATGTATCGCTTACGACGTGCAGCCGGCGGCGGTGGAGAAGCTGAAGCAGGACGGTGTCGCGGGCGCGGCGTCGCTGGAAGAGCTGGTCGCGCAACTCGACAAGCCGCGCGCCGTGTGGCTGATGGTGCCGGCCGCGGTGGTCGATGTGACGCTGGAAAAACTCGTGCCCCTGCTCGCGCCCGGCGATATCGTGATCGACGGCGGCAATTCCTACTATCACGACGACATCCGCCGCGGCGCCGAGCTGGCGAAACGCCAGCTTCACTATGTGGACGTCGGCACGAGCGGCGGCGTGGCGGGCCGCGAGCGCGGCTACTGTCTGATGATCGGCGGCGAGCCGGAGGTCGTGAAGCGGCTCGAACCGATTTTCTCGACGCTCGCGCCGGGCGCCGGCGCCGCGCCGGCCACGCCGGGCCGCGCCAGCGGCACTAGCACGGCGGATCAGGGCTTCCTGCACTGCGGGCCGCTGGGCGCGGGGCACTTCGTCAAGATGGTTCACAATGGCATCGAGTACGGCATGATGGCCGCGTACGCCGAAGGGCTGAACATTCTGCGCCACGCCAACGCCGGCAAGCACGCGCGCGAGGCCGACGCCGAGACAACGCCGCTGCGCCGCCCCGAGTTGTACCAGTACGAGCTGAATCTCGCCGACGTCACCGAGGTCTGGCGGCGCGGCAGCGTGATCGGATCGTGGCTGCTCGATCTGATTGCCGGCTCGCTCGTCAGCGACGCCGAGCTGAAGAACTACGCGGGGCGCGTATCCGACTCGGGCGAGGGGCGCTGGACCGTGGCCGCCGCCATCGACGAAGGTGTGCCCACGCCGGTGCTGAGCGCCGCGCTGTTTGCCCGCTTCAGTTCGCGCGGCGAGGCGGATTTTGCGAACCGGGTGCTGTCGGCCATGCGGCACGATTTCGGCGGCCATGTCGAAAAAGCGGCCACGCCGGCCGATGGACCGAAAGGCTGATTCAGGAGGCAGCGATGCAAGCCACTACCGCCACGCCGCATGACGTCGTGTTTCTGTTCGACTGCGACAACACCTTGCTGGACAACGACCATGTACTCGCGGATCTGCGCGCGCACATGATGCGCGAGTTCGGCGCGCAGAACAGCGCGCGGTATTGGGAAATCTTCGAGACCCTGCGCACGGAGCTCGGCTACGCCGACTACCTGGGCGCGCTGCAGCGGTATCGGCTGGAGCAGCCGCGCGATACGCGGCTGCTGTTGATGTCGTCGTTCCTGATCGATTATCCGTTTGCGAGCCGCCTGTATCCGGGCGCGCTGAATGCGTTGCGGCATCTGGGCGCGCGCGGTCCCACGGTCATCCTTTCGGACGGCGACGTGGTGTTCCAGCCGCGCAAGATTGCCCGCTCGGGGCTATGGGATGAAGTCGAAGGGCGGGTGCTGATCTACATCCACAAAGAACTGATGCTCGATCAGGTGATGGAGTGCTATCCCGCCCGCCACTATGTGATGGTGGACGACAAGCTGCGGATTCTTGCCGCCATGAAAAAAGCCTGGGGCGCCAGACTGACGACGGTGTTTCCCCGCCAGGGGCACTACGCGTTCGATCCGAAGGAGATCTCCAGCCATCCGCCGGCGGATGTGACAGTCGAGCGAATCGGCGATCTGGTGGAGATCGACGCGGAGTGGCTATTGGCGGAGAAACGCTAGGGTTGCTGGAAACGCCAGGGTTGCTGGCGGCGAGCCGCGCTCCGGTTCAGGAGCCGAGCTCCTTCAGGCGCGCTTGCGCATCGCCGGCGCCCATGCGGCCGGCTGCATCCATTGCCGTCACGCCGTTCGCGTCGCGGGCCTTCGGGTTCGCGCCGTGCGCGATCAGCAGTTCCATGATCGCCGTGCGATTGAACATGGCGGCGATCATCAACGCGGTGCGCCCGTCCGGCGACGCGCCTTCGACATCCGCACCATGCGCCAGCAAGGTTTCGATCACGGTATCGAAGCCCTTGAAGGCCGCGCCTGCAATCGGCGTCTGTCCGTTGTCGTTACGCAGATCAGGATCGGCGCCGCGTTCGAGCAGCGTGCGCACGGCGTCCGCGTGGCCGTGGTAGCTGGCCAGCATGACGAGACTGTCGCCCTTGTCGTTACGCAGATTCGGCGGCACGCCTTTTTCGATCACCGCCGCGAGCATGGCGGCATCGCCGCGCCGCGCGAGGTCGAAAACCTGCTGCGCCAGTTCGAGCAACTCCGGATCGATCGGCTGGCCGGAGGGCGGGGAAGTATCAGCGTGGTCCGTCAATGAAATCTCCTTGCAATCAACCCGTGCGCCTCACGTCTTGCAAAGGCGGGAGAAAACCCGCGAAGGCGCCGGCAAGATTGTTCAGGATACACAGTTTGCACCCGCCATGCCCGCCCGGCGGCGCTCAGCCGTGGCCGAACAGCTTGACCAGCAAGCCGAACACGCCGATCAGAACGGCGACACCCGCGAACAGCAGCACGAGTGCGATGACAAGGATCAACGGTGCTTTGAAGCGGCTGGGTGTCGGCATGATTCAACGGTAAGGGAGGGAGGCGGGCAACGGAGGATACGCCGGATGCGGTCCGCCGTCGCGCATGCAGCGTGACGAGCTTAAACGCATTCACTTAATATGCGCATAAGTCTAGCGTATGCGGCGCGAGGCCGAGTGCCCGCGAACTGGCAGATACGGGGTTGGCTCAAGCCGTGGACGATTGCGTCGAACCATGCGGCACACTTCCTGTCACACTCCGTGACGAGCGCCGGGTAGCGGCGCGAAATCCCGCTGCAACGGGCCTTTGCCGCTACGCTTTCGTGATGTCATCCGCATGACAGGATGGCCGGCCGCGCTGATTTTTTTGCGCCGGCCGTGTCACGAACCACCGCCGCCGCACCCGCCAACCCGCCTGACAGTCCTTTCCAAGGAGTGACGCCATGGCTGAAGCAACCTCCCGTCCCACGCCGCCGCAAGTCCTGGATGCCGATACGTTGCGCAACATGGATCGCTACTGGCGCGCCTGCAACTACCTCTCGGCCGGGATGATCTATCTGCGCGACAATCCGCTGCTGCGCGAACCGCTGAAACCCGAACACATCAAGAACCGTCTGCTGGGCCATTGGGGCTCGGACCCGGGGCAGAGTTTCCTGCTCGTGCATCTGAACCGGCTGATCAAAAAGCTCGATCTGAATGTGATCTACGTAGCCGGTCCCGGTCATGGCGCACCGGCTACGCTGGCCAATTGTTATCTCGAAGGCCACTACTCGGAAATCTATCCCGACCGCAGCGAAGACGAAGCCGGCATGCAGCGCTTCTTCCGGCAGTTCTCGTTTCCGGGCGGCATCGGTTCGCATTGCACGCCCGAGACGCCGGGCTCGATTCATGAAGGCGGCGAGCTCGGCTATAGCCTCTCGCATGGCTACGGCGCCGCGTTCGACAACCCGGACCTGATCGTCACCGTGATGATCGGCGACGGCGAAGCGGAAACCGGTCCGCTCGCCACCTCGTGGCACTCGAACAAATTCCTCAATCCGATCCGCGATGGCGCGGTGTTGCCGGTGCTGCACCTGAACGGCTACAAGATCGCCAATCCGACCATTCTCGCGCGCATTCCCCGCGAGGAGCTCGAAGCCTTGCTGACCGGTTACGGCCACAAGGCGTATTTCGTCGAGGGCGACGACCCCGCCGTCATGCATCAACAGATGGCGGCGACGCTCGAACAATGCATCGGCGAAATCCGCGCGATCCAGCAGCATGCGCGCGCGAACAACGACGCGACGCGCCCACGCTGGCCGATGATCGTGCTGCGTTCGCCGAAAGGCTGGACCGGCCCGAAGGAAGTCGACGGCCACAAGGTGGAAGGCTCGTGGCGCGCGCATCAGGTGCCGGTGCTCGATCCGGTGACCAATGGCAAGAGCCTGAAGCTGGTGGAAAACTGGATGCGCAGTTACGAGCCCGAGTCGCTGTTCGACGAAGCCGGGCGTCTCGTCGAAGAACTGCGCGAGCTCGCGCCGAAGGGTGCGCGCCGCATCAGCGCCAATCCGCATGCGAACGGCGGCTTGCTTTGCAAGACGCTCGACATGCCGGCGTTTGGCGATTACGCGGTGGCGGTGAAGAAACCGGGCGGCACGTACACGTCGCCGACCGAGGTGCTCGGCAAATTCCTGTGCGACGTGATGCGCCGGAACATGACGAACTTCCGCGTATTCGGTCCTGACGAAACCGCAAGCAACAAGCTGACCGCGATCTATGAAGCGTCGGAAAAAACCTGGCTCGCGCAAACCGAGCCGAGCGACGCGGACGGCGGCGATCTCGCGGTGGACGGCCGCGTGATGGAAATGCTCAGCGAGCATACGCTCGAAGGCTGGTTCGAAGGCTACGTGCTGACCGGCCGCCACGGCCTGTTCGCCACGTACGAAGCGTTCGTCCACGTGATCGATTCCATGTTCAACCAGCACGCCAAGTGGCTGGAGAAAGCCAAACGCGATCTCGGCTGGCGGCAGCCGGTGCCGTCGATCAATCTGCTGATCACCTCGCTCGTGTGGCGGCAGGATCACAACGGTTTCACGCATCAGGATCCCGGCTTTCTCGATGTGGTCACGAATAAAAGCCCGGACGTGGTGCGCATTTATCTGCCGCCCGATGCGAATTGCCTGCTGAGCGTCGCCGATCATTGTTTGCGCTCGCGCGACTACGTCAACGTGATCGTCGCCGACAAGCAGCCGCATCTGCAGTATCTCGACATGGACGCGGCGCTCACGCATTGCACCAAGGGCATCGGCATCTGGGACTGGGCGTCGACGGATCAGGGCGTGGAGCCGGACGTGGTGATCGCCAGCGCGGGCGACATCGCCACGATGGAGGCGCTCGCCGCCGTGCAGATTCTGAAGGAGCGTTTCGCCGATCTGAAGATCCGCTTTGTCAACGTGGTCGACCTGTTCCGGCTGATGCCCGAGCACGCGCATCCGCACGGGCTGTCCAACCGCGATTTCGATTCGTTGTTTACCGCGACCAAGCCGGTGATTTTCAATTTCCACTCGTATGCGTCGCTGGTTCACAAGCTGACCTATAACCGCACCAACCACGACAACCTGCATGTGCACGGCTATCACGAGAAGGGCAATATCAATACGCCGCTCGAACTGGCGATCATCAACCAGGTCGACCGCTTCTCGCTGGCGATCGATGTGATCGATCGCGTGCCGAAACTGCGCGGTGTCGGCGACCATGCGAAGGAATGGCTGCGCGGCCAGGTTATCGAACATCTCGCTTATGCGCATGCCGAGGGCATCGACCGGGAAGAAATCCGCAACTGGACGTGGAAAGGCTGAGCGAGGCATGACCATGCGCACTCAAGGCGGTGCAGAGGATCAAACGATTCTGGTGCTGAACAGCGGTTCGTCCTCGTTGAAGTTCGGGCTCTTCAGGCGCACGGGCGACGACGAATCCCTCCTGCTGGAAGGCAGCGCGGAAGGCATTGGACGCAGCGACGGCAGCTTGCGGATCAAGGCGCCCGATGGCCGCGTGCTGGTGCAGCAGGAGCACGAGCTGGAATCGCAGACCGATGCATTGCAAAAGCTCGCGCAGGTTCTCGCGCAACAGCACCATGCGCGGCCTTCGGCGGTGGGGCATCGGGTGGTGCACGGCGGACCGCGTCTGCGCGCGCATCAGCGGATTACCGCCGGGGTGCGCCGTCAGTTGCAGGACGCCGTGCACTTTGCGCCGCTGCATATTCCCCCCGCGCTTGCGCTGATCGACGAGGCAGAGACCATTTTCGCCGACGCGCCGCATTTTGCCTGCTTCGATACGGCGTTTCATGCCACGCTGCCGCCGCGTGCGGCGCAGCTTGCGTTGCCGCGCCGCTATGTGGAGGCCGGCGTGATGCGCTACGGTTTTCACGGGCTCTCATACGAATCGCTGGTGACGCGGCTCGGCGCCGACTTGCCGGCGCGCGCGGTGTTCGCGCACCTCGGCAACGGGTCGAGCGTATGCGCGCTACGCGACGGCCAATCGGTCGATACGTCGATGGGGCTGACCCCGACCGGCGGCGTGCCGATGGGCACACGCAGCGGCGATCTCGACCCCGGTGTGCTGCTGTATCTGATGCGCGTGGAAAAGCTCGATGCGGGCGCGTTGGAGACGCTGCTCAATCGCGAGAGCGGCCTCGCCGGCTACGCGGATGGCGAGAGCGATATGCAGGCGCTCGAAAAACGCGCCGCGGCGGGCGATACAAATGCGTCGCTGGCGCTCGATGCATTTGCCACAGCGGTGCGCAAGACGATCGGCGGCTATGCGGCGCTGCTGGGCGGAATCGATTTGCTGGTATTTACCGGCGGCATCGGCGAACACAGCCAGGAGATCCGGCGGCGCGTGTGCGACGGGCTCGCTTTCATGGGGCTAACGGAAGGCGATCCGGCGGGCAAGGTGAGGGCGATTCACACGGAAGAGGAAAAGCAGATCGCGAGGCATTGCCGCACGCTGTTGCGGCAAACGGATGCAGCCTGACTTCATTTGGGCTTGACGACGGTGTGATCCGAAACGCCGGTTACGCCGAACAGGCGGGTCACGTCTTCGAGTGCGGCGGTGCGTTGCTGATCGCGCTGCAGTTCGCCGCGTAGCGTGATGCGGCCGCGCGAGACGTGAACCTTTACGGCGTGTTCAGGGACCGCGGCGTCCCAGGCGAGACGCTGCGTCGCCTCCGCGGCGATCTGTGCATCGCTCAGGCGTGCGCTGTCCGCCTGGTGTTTCGCGGCGCGACCGTGTGGCATGCGTTCTCCACGGAAGTGATACGGATGGGAGAACACTAGCAGAAGTGGCGGATTTTGCTCGCATTGGATGACGGCGGTGAGATCAATACAATCCGCCGCCGTCGGCAAAAAAATCCCGCCGCAAGCCTACCGGATCGCGCCCGCCAGCGCCTGCGCCGTCGCGGCCGACAACGTCCAGCCCAGATGCCCATGCCCGGTGTTGTAGAACACGCCACGCCGCTTTCCTCGGCCTACCTTGGGCAACATGCTCGGCAGCATCGGCCGCAAGCCCGCCCAAGGGACCACGCGCGAGGTCGACACCTCGGGGAAATAACGCCGGGTCCAGTCCACTAGCGGCGCAATCCGGTCCGAACGGATATCGCGGTTGAAGCCGTTGATCTCGGCCGTGCCGGCCACGCGAAAGCGATCCATGCCCAACCGGCTCGTGACGATCTTCGCGCTATCGTCGAGCAGACTCACCCAGGGGGCACGCTGCTGGCTGATCTCGTCGTCGAGACAGACGGTGATCGAATAGCCTTTCACCGGGTAGATGTTCACGTGGTCGCCCAACATGGCCGCAAAATCTCGGCTCTTCACGCCGGCGCACACGACGACCCGCTCGAACGCAAACCGCTGCGATTCGCCTTCGAGATTGACCGCCAGCGAAAAGCGGCCCTCGCCAGGCTGCTCGATCGACGTGATCTCCGCGTCGTAGTGAAACTCGACGCCGTGCCGCACGCACGCCTGAGCGAGACCGCGCGTGAACTTGTGAATATCGCCGGTCGAATCGGACGGCGTGAAAAATCCGCCGTAGAAATCGCCATGCAGCGTGGGTTCGATGCCATGCAACTCGCCCGCCGTGACCGGGTTGCGGTCGAGTCCGCCTTCGCGCAACAGTTCGTTCACCTTGCTCGCAGCGTCGAATTCCTTGCGGGTCTTGTAGATGTGCAGAATGCCGCGCCGCTCCAGATCGAAGTCGATGCCCTCGGTCTCGGCAATCGAAAACAGATGCTCGCGCGCGGCAATCGCGAGCCGCACGGTTTCGACCGTGTTCGCCCGGTAGTGCGGAATCTGCCGCAGAAATTCGCCCATCCACGAGTATTTGTGCCAGGTGGGCGCGGGATTGAGCAGCAGCGGGGCGTCGCGCGTGAGCATCCAGCGCAGTCCTTTCATGACGGTGGCGGCGCTGTTCCAGACTTCGGCATTGCTGGCGGACAACTGGCCGCCGTTGGCGAACGAGGTCTCCATTGCCGCATAGCGATGGCGCTCGAAGACAGTAACGTGGTGGCCGCGCTGGGCGAGGGCGTGAGCGGTCGTGACGCCGGTAATGCCGGCGCCGATAATGGCGATTCGTGACATGACATGGTCCAGAGTAGTTGAGCATCACCGGTGTCGATTTCGTGTCGAAACCGGCGCTGATGCCCCATCTGTCCATGTACCTGAGAGTTTCTTCTCCGCAGCGGCCGGCCCGATGCGAGCCGTGTGCGGGGAATCCCCTTCGGTGGGCGCACAGGCTATGCCGATGCGCCGCTCTCCAGATGTTCCTGCTGCGCGGTCCTTTTGCCTGAGAGTTTCCGGGGCGGTTGCTCCGTCGGCGTCGTCACGAACATCTGACGATCTCTCCCGCGCTGCATTGCAGAACGGCTCGACAATACCGGTCAAAATAATTCGCCGCAAGTGTTTCCTGCAATGCACCGTGCGAGTAGCGGTCTGAAACGGCACGTCTGAAGATGAATGCGGTTTCTACTCCGATGCGAATCTTTCAAGCCGGCTGTGGGGCTGAAAGCGCCCGCATCGGCTATATTTGGCGGCACTATCCGACTTTCATTCGCAAAGGAGAATGCCGTGCCCGCCCTCACAACGTTGCTCGCCTTCGGTCTGGTCTCGCTCGGCATGGTGCTCACGCCCGGGCCGAACATGATCTATCTGATCTCGCGATCGCTCTGCCAGGGGCGCCGCGCGGGTCTCGTTTCGCTTGGCGGCGTCGCGCTCGGCTACGTGTTCTACATGTTCTGCGCCGCATTCGGCATTACCGCGCTGCTGTTGACTGTGCCGTACGCGTACGACGCATTGCGTTTCTGCGGCGCGCTCTATCTGCTGTATCTGGCATGGCAAGCGGTCAAGCCGGGTGGCCGCTCGCCGTTCCAGGTGCGCGACCTGCCGCACGACAGCCGCCGCAAGCTCTTCACGATGGGGCTCGTCACCAATCTCGCGAACCCGAAGATCGCGGTGATGTACCTGTCGCTGTTGCCGCAGTTCATTTCGCCGGGACACGGCAGCGTGCTTTCGCAATCGATCGCGCTGGGCTGCGTGCAGATCGTTATCAGCGTGACCGTCAATGCGTTGATCGCGAGCATGGCGGGCTCGATTGCCGTGTTTCTCGCCGGGCGCCCGGTGTGGCTGCTGGTGCAGCGCTGGTTGATGGGCACCGTGCTTGCCGGACTCGCGGTGCGCATTGCGCTCGATTCGCGCCGCTGATTTTTTGCGGCGCGTTATCCGCCGCGCGCCGAAGCGGAGCCCGAGCCCGAACCGGAACCCGAACCTCTGAACACCCAGCCGTTGAACAGCGCCCCGCATAGCATCAACGCGCTGGTGATGAGAAACACCGACTGCATGCCGAAGTGCGCCCCGACAAAGCCGCCCGCGAGCGGCCCTGTGACCTGTCCCGCGTAATTCGCCGAAGTCGCGTAGCCGAGGATATAGCCGGCGGAACGGTCGGGCACGTTATGGCGGATCACGCTCGTAATGCACGGCAACAGGCCGGCCAGCGCGAGCCCCATCAGAAAGCGCAGCACCACCAGTTGCAGGCCGCTCGTGACGAACGCCTGCGGCACGAGCAGCACCGCGCACACGCTGAGACACGTCACGATCACTTTCGGCGCGCCGATCCGGTCGGCGAGACGGCCCACGCGCGAAGCCGCCAGCACGCTGCCGAGCGCGGAGGCCGACATCACGAAGCCCGACACGAGCGTGACGTGCCTCGCGTCGTGCACCAGTTGGCCGACGTACACGGTGATGATCGGCTCGATCGACATGTTGGCGAACATCAGCAAGCCGGAGGTGAACAGCATCGCCAGCACGGGGCGCAGGTCCGGCACGGTGGCCCAGCCGGTGGCCGCCCGCTCCTCGTGCGATTTGCCGCGTGTGCGGTCCACCGGTTGTTCCTTGACGAGCAGCGTGGTCGCAATGAAAGCACAGAAGATCATCGCCCCCGCAATGAAAAACGTATTGCGGATGCCGATCAGCGGCGGCAGCGCGCCGCCTACCAGCGGGCCGACGAGACTGCCCGCCATCACGCCCGAGGCCAACGTGCCGAGCGCCCAGCCGGTGCGTCCGCGCGGCGTCTGCGTGGCGATCATGACGGTCGCGCCCGACGCATAGCCGCCGACGAGTCCCGCCAGAAAGCGCAGTCCCACCAGTTGCCAGACATTCTGCGCAAGCCCGAGCAGGGACATCACGACGGCCATGCCGAGACTCGCGCGAATCAGGATCAGCTTGCGTCCGTAGCGGTCGGCCATGCGTCCCCACAGCGGCGACACCAGCGCCGCGGCGAGGAACGTCGCGCCGAACGCGACGCCCGACCATTGCACGGCGGCCGCGGCCGGATGCACGCCGAGCTGCTGCACATAGAGCGGCAGGAACGGCAGCAGCAGGGTCATCGCGACGATGGTCGTGAACGAACCGAACAGACAGACATAGAGATTGCGCTGCCAGTGGGGCGCGCCGTCGGCGGGAGTGGCTGAACTCATCGAGGCAGGATGGGAAGCGAAACGCACAGGGTCGGGCCGCACGCGCGGCGAAAAGACGATTGTGCCTGAGCGCGGCCAATCGGGCTGCGGAGGCGGGCGAAGTATGGCCGATCGTGCTCATTCAGTGTCGTCCGGTGCCACTCGGTGTCACTCGGTGAAGCGGACGCAACGCGGCCGGGCAGACACGCGGATAGATGTTCAAGTATTCGAAGACGGCCTGACGTACAACGGCACAACGGCACAACGGCACATCCACGCCTCACTCATAGCGCCTTGTACATAATGGTGGTCGCGTCGAATTCATCGGAATGCGTGTCACGCGCGTATCCCGGGATCACGCCCGCCGTGCGATAACCCAGTGCGGTATAAAGCGGCTCGGCGTGGTCGCCGGTTCGGGTGTCGAGCGTGAGCAGTCTGCGCTGCAAGCCATGCGCATGGCGTTCGAGTTCCGTCATCAGCGCACGCGCAATGCCCTGGCGGCGCAAAGCCGGATGCACCAGCAGTTTGCGCACTTCGGCGCGATGCTGCTGATTCGGCATCGTGTCGTAATCCAGCTGTACTGTGCCCGCAATCGCTTCGCCGTGACGCGCAACCAGCAGCACCAGGCTGCCGGCACGCAACGAAGCCAGCACTTTGCCGCGCCAGAACGCCTCACATTCGTCGATGCCGCACGGCATCACAAAGCCGACGCTGGCGCCGTCATGCACACAGGCGCGCAGCAGTGCGCCGAGTTCGGGAAGCTGACGCACGAGGTCGTCGGCGGAGAAAGCGGTGAGGGTGGTCGCGCTCATGCTGGCTCACACGATGAAGAGAATGTAGCGGGCCCCGCTGTGCGCGGGCGTCACGAAAGCGCTTGCGCCGAACAGCTGATAGCGCAGGCAGTCGCCGGGTTGCAGGTTGTGGCTTTGGCCGTCGACGGTGATCTGCAGTTGCCCTTCGAGCAGGATCAGATGATGTTCGAGGCCGGGCCGCGGCGATGCGTCGTAGGTGATGCGCACGCCGGCATCGAGTTCGCATTCCAGCGCTTCGCCGCTCAACGCCTGCGCGGGCGGCGACACGGAGCGCCGCCGGAAGCCGACGCTGGCGTCGGTCCAGAGCGGCTGGGCGGCGCGCGGCACGTGCGGCGCGAAGTCTTCTTCGACCATGTGCATGAGGCGCGACATCGGCAGGCCGTACGCCACGCAGAGCTTGCCGAGCACGCTCGCCGTGGGGCTCACGGCGGCGTTTTCGAGGCGAGAGAGCGTCGCGCGGCTGACGCTGCTGAGTCTCGCGAGATCGTCGAGCGACCAGTTGCGCTCGGCGCGCAGCGCCCGCAACCGCTGCGCGATGCGGCGGTCGATGGCGTTGTCGTCGGGGAGTGGGTTTTCCATATTCGGGAAATTATCTCGAATATGGAAAATGGTCAATCAGGAAAAAATGGGGCGGCCGGTGGGCGTGCTCCGATCGGTTCTCGCGCAGTCAAGGGACGCAGCTTACTCGTGCCTGGTCATGCGCAGCATTGAGGTGTCGTAACCCAGTGCGTGAACCCGCTCGATCAGCGCGTCTTTCACGCTTGCGGCAGGTGTCGCTTCGCGCGTCAGAATCCACAGATAACGTCCGCTCGGCTCGCCGACGATCGACCAGCTATAGTCGTCCGCGTGGTCCAGCACCCAGTAGTCGCCGAAGAAGAACGGGCCGAAGAACGACACCTTCAGCTTCGCAGTGCCCGAACCGGCGACGACTTTCGCGCGGCCCTTAGCCACGTCCGCCGGCCCGTTCACGGCGCCCTTGTGGCAACTGTTGATGACGTCGATCAGGCCGTCGTCGCGCGTGGCATAGTCGGCGGTGACGGCTTCGCAATCGCGCTCGAAGCCGTTTTCATAGCGCGCCAGTTCATACCATCGACCGAGATAGCGGCTCAGATCCACGGGTTTCGCCGGCTCGGGCACACGCGCGTTGCCGCTTTTGCCGGCCGGGCTGAACGCGCAGGCGCCGAGCAGGCACACTGCGCCGACCACGAGTGAAATGGCGCTCAGGCGCAGGACCGACTGGCGGCGTAAAGGCATCGAGCGACTCCATGAGTGAAGGACATTCGCTGGCAGCACGCCGCGTGCCAGATGGCCTCGCGTGCGCCATGCCGCAGCGGAGATTCGTACACCGCCACGACCTCGGCCGTTTATCATAGTGCCCACAAACCAGAACGCGCCGCCCGGCTGTGCAGCGGTAACGCACATCAGCACGTCATTCACGAGACCCGGCGGCTCATACCGCGACATCATCCATGAACTCCACTCCCGACACTTCCTCCCGTCCTTCGATCCGCGCGCTGACCTTGCTTGAAGGGCGCGTGCTCGGCGTGCTCGTCGAAAAGCAGCACACGGTGCCGGACAGCTATCCGCTTTCGCTCAACGCGCTGACCTTGGGCTGCAACCAGAAAACCGGCCGCGCGCCGGTCATGAACGCTACCGAAGCCGAGGTGCTGACCGCCGTCGACGGATTGAAACGCTTGAGCCTCGTAATGGAAGGCAGCAGCAGCCGCGTGCCGCGCTTCGAGCACAACATGAACCGGGTGCTGGGTTTGCCGAGCCAGTCGGCGGCGCTGCTTACCACCCTGTTGCTGCGCGGCTCGCAAACCGCCGCCGAATTGCGCCTGAACAGCGCGCGTTTGCATGGCTTTGCCGATATCTCGTCGGTCGAAGCGTTTCTCGACGAACTCGCGGCCAACGACCCGCCACGGGTCGTGAAACTCGCGCGCACGCCGGGCGAGCGCGAGAACCGCTGGACGCATCTGCTGTGCGGCGAGGTGAGTGCGAGCGAACTGGCGCAGCCGGGCGCCGAAGACGACGCGGTGCCGTTGTCCGCGTTCGAGGCGGTCAAGGCCGAACAGAAGCGCCTCGCCGATGAAGTGAGCCGGCTGCAGACCGTGGTCCGCCGCATGGCGGCAGAGCTGGGTATCGACGCCGGCGACCTTACTGCCGGCGAAGGCGCCTAAGCATCGCGGCTGCGCGGCGTATCCGCGGACAGCGTCCGCTGGGTGCGATGGAAAACGCGCGGCGGCACGTTGGGCGAATCTTCGGCCAGCCGGTCGAGCTCGTCGCGGATCGCGGTGAGATAGTGGCCGTCACGCGCATCGGCATCACCTGCAAAGACCGCTTCGAGCCGGCGACGCACCGCGCCATAGCGCGCACCGGCGGCGCGATGTTTTTCGGCGCGTTCGGCGTAGCGCAGGAAGGTCTGCAGCGCGGTGGAGACCGCGGCCGCCACGCTCACAAAGCCCACGAAGATCCTGAACTCGGGCGAGACAGCGGTGGCATGCAGGGAAGCGAACACCGCCGTCCCCACGAAGGCGGTCAACGCGGTTGCGAGCCAGCCGACCTGACGGTCGCGCGCCGATAGCAGGTCCGCCATGTCGTAATGGCTCATCTGGGATTCGCGCGCACGGCGGATCCACTTCAGCAGAAGCTGGTTCTCGTCGACCGGAGGCTCGTAGGCAGGCAGATTCTTCATGTCGCTCGTCAGGGCTGTTCGGTTGCGCAAGCTTAGCGCATGCGCCTGACAACACTGTGCCACATGAAGGCGGCGATCCGCATGCCGCCGCCGGTCTGCTGTCCTTATGCCGTCCTTATGCCGCCGCCGCTTGCGTTGCCGCAGCTATCTCCTGCTGCCGAGCCACCCCGAAGCGCTCGCTGTGCGCGTTGCCATTCAGGTAGAAGTCGCCGATCGCGGCCTCGCGAATGATCGCCGGATTGTGCGACGCCAGCACGCGCGCATTGCGCCAGTAGCGATCGAAGCGGCGCGCTTCGCTGGTGGCCGACGCGCCGCCGACTTCGAACAGCAGCGTCGCCGCCTGCAACGTCTGCTCGATGACGATCTGCTGTGCCTGGAAAGTCTGGATGTCCAGGTGGATGTAAGTCTGCTCGTCGGTGCGGCCTTCCTGGCGCGCGACGGAGACTTCATCGATGGCGCGCGCGAGTGACGTGCTGATGCTTTGCGTCGAATAAGCGAGGCTCGCGAGGCGCCCGACCACGCGATGCACGAGAGGATTGTCGCGCGGGCTCGAAGCACCCGGAACACCGAAGGTCCGGGTTCTGGCTTGCGTGAACGCGACCGCATCGCGCAACGCCGCGCGGCTGATCCCGGCGAGATTCGCGACATGTAGCGCCTGATAGTAGGCCGTGAGCAGGCTGTTGCGACGCGGCTCGGCAGCGTTATAGCGGCGGTAGAGGTTGTCGGGCGAGACCGGCACCCGCGTGAAGCGCGCCGTGCCGCTACCCGTGAGCCGTTGTCCGAAACCGTCCCAATCGTCGATACGTTCGAGGCCCGGCGTGCCGGTTTCGACCAGCACGCGCACGTCGCTCGTGCCGTCGTGCGCGGTGACGTCGACCCAATCCGCGTACAGCGTGCCCGTGGTGTAGTACTTTTCGCCGTCGAGATGCCATGCGCCATCCGTTTGCGTGAGACGCACGCTGTTGTTGGTGACGCCCGTGCGCTCGGACACCGCGCCGCCGACGATCTGGCCTTGCACGATCCTCGTGAACCAGCGCTCGCGCAGCGATTCGTCGCCGTTTTCCAGCAGTGCCTCGATAAAGCCGCCATGTACGCGCAGGATTTGCGGCAGATTCGAGTCCGCTTCGCCGAGACGCGTGACCAGCGCGAAGAATTGCGTGAGCGAGATGCCTTCGCCGCCGTACTGTCTGGGTACGCGCAACCGGGTGTAGCCCGCCTCACGCAGCCATTCCACCGGCTCGTAAGCGAGTTCGCGCTGCTGCTCGCGTTCGACCGCGCCTTCAGCGATCCGGGCGAAAACAGGCGCGAAGCGGCGCGTCAGCGGATCGTCGCCGAAGAGTTGCGCGGCGTCGGCGATGCTGTGTTCTGGGCTGGTTGGCGATTGAACTGCGGACATGGGTTCTCCGAAACGGGGTGCGCGTGGGGCGCGATCAGAGAACGGTAAGGGACGGGAACGGGTCGAGCAACGAAGTATTTGGCCGATTCTTAGCAGCAGGAGTGAAATGCCTGCCGGAAAGCGCCGCGACCGCCGCGGCGCGGCAGAAGGCCTACTTCAATCCCGCCACCGCGCGCCTGCGCGCCAGCCATCGCACGGCGAGCAGACATAGGCCCATCACCGTTAGCGACAACACCGTCGTCATGGTGCCGAGTGCGTAAATCACCGGCGTCGTCACCGACGTGGTGAGTCCCTGAAGCTCGAGCGGCAGCGTGTTCTGGTCGCCGATTGCCTGCGAGGTGCGGGCAATCTCGTCCCATGAGAGCGTGAAGCCGAACATGGCGACGCCCACCACCGAAGGACCGATGATCGGCAGCACCACATACCGGAAGCTCTGCCACGGCGTTGCGCCCAGATCGCGCGACGCTTCTTCGTAAGCCGGGTTGAAGCGGTTGAACACCGCGAACATGACCAGCAAACCGAACGGCAGTGTCCATGTGAGATGCGCGCCGAGCGCGGACGTGAAGAGACCCATCGAGGTGGTATAGGTATCGGCGAAAGACTGATGGCCCCACGCCGAGGCAAGGTACTTCACACCGTTATCCAGCAGGCGGAACGTCAGGCCGATGCCGAGCGAAACGATAATGGACGGCATGATCAGACTCGCAACGGAGACGTAGAACACCGCCGTATCGCCGCGAAACTTTCTGCGAAACGCGAGGCCCGCCGCGACGGAAAAGAGCACCGTAAGCACCGTAACGGCCACGGCGAGCCGCACGGAGCGGCCGAACGCGGCCCAGATATCGACGTCGCCCACCCCGTCGCGCAGTACCGAGAACCAGTGCAGCGACACACCGCGCATGGGAAACGTGAGGCCGCCTTCGGGGCCCTGAAACGACAGAATGAAAATGGTGATCACCGGTCCGTACAGAAACAGCACGAACAGGCCGAACAGCAGCGCGAGCCAGTAGAAACTCGCCGGGCGATGCTCGCGATGTTTGAGGCGAATGGCCTGCATCTTCACAGTTCCTTGCGAATGTCCACAACCCGCGTCAAACCCCACACGATCATCAGCACCACGGCGAGCAGAATGATCGCGTTGGCCGCTGCGGCGGGAAATTGCAGGTAGCCGGTTTGCACCTGAATGATCTTGCCCACCGACGCGATCTGTTGGCCGCCCATCACGCCGACCGTCAGGAAGTCGCCCATCACGATCGTGATGACGAAGATCGAGCCGATCACGATGCCGGTTTTCGACAGCGGCAGCACCACGTCGCGCACCACCTGCCAGCCGCTCGCGCCGGCGTCGCGCGCGGCTTCGAGCAGCGACCGGTCGATGCGCATCATCGCGTTGAAGATCGGCACGATCATGAAGAACGTGTAGAGGTGAACGAAGGCGAGCACCACCGAAAAGTTCGAATACAGCAGCCATTCCAGCGGCTGGTCGATCAGATGCGCGCCGAGCAGCGCCTGATTGACGAGACCGTTGCGGCCGAGCAGCGGCATCCACGAAATCATGCGGATCACGTTCGAAGTCCAGAACGGAATCGTGCAGACGAGGAACAGCACGGTCTGCATGCTCGTGGTGCGCACATGGAACGCGAGGAAGTAGGCGATCGAAAAACCCAGCAGCAAGGTCACCGCCCACACGATCGCGCAGAATTTGAGCGTCGACCAGTAGGTCTTGAAGGTGACGCAGATGTCCGTCATCGACGAACAGCCGTCGAAGATCGCCGCGTAGTTCTTCAGCGTGAACGCGGGGATGATCTGGTATTCGTTGAAGTCCCAGAAACTGACGATCAGCGTAATGACCAGCGGCACGATGAAAAACAGCAGGAAGGTCAGCGAGAGCGGCGTCGCCTGCAACCATGCCGGCGCGCGGCGGTGTTTGACGGGCTCGTCCTGCGCGTGCGAGGGAAGGTCGATCGTTGCCATAGGCGGATTTCTAAGGAATGACTTTGCGTTCAGACAGGCGGTGACAGCCGGCGCTCTGGGCGCCGGCTGTCACGTCGAACCGCGGCCTCGACTGCGGTATTGACCACGGTGTCCATCAGGCCGCGATGAACTCGTTCCACTTCTGGACCATGTAGATGTTCTCGTCCATCACCGCGTTCCAGCAGGCAATCGCGCCCATGCGCTGGTTGTACGAGCCGCCGTCGCGCACGGTGCCGGCTTTTTCGAGCAACTGGCCGTCCGGCGCCTTGATGTCCTGCGCGGCCGGCTTGCCTTCGATCCAGTAGTCCCACTCGTAGGGCTGCATGTGCGTCTTCGCGGTTTCGAGCACGCCCGAGTAATAGCCCTGACGCATCAGATATGCGCCCGCCCAGCCGTCCTGGAACCAGTTGACGAACTCATACGCCGCGTCGAGCTTCTTGCCTTGCAGCGAACGCGGGAAACCGAAGCCCGATGCCCACGAACGATAGCCTTCCTTGAGCGGCTGGAATTTGCAGGCGATCCCCATCGTGCGGACTTTCGTGACGGCGGGCGACCACATGGACTGGATCACCACTTCGCCCGAGGCCATCAGGTTCACGCTTTCGTTGAAGTCCTTCCAGAACGCGCGGAACTGGCCGGCGCGTTTCGCTTCGATCAGGATCTTGATGGTCTGATCGATCTCGGCCTTGGTCATGTTGCCCTTGTCGCCGTATTTCACGTGGCCCATCGCCTCGATCGCCATCGCCGAATCCATGATGCCGATCGCGGGAATGTTCAGCAGCGCCGCCTTGCCCTTGAACTGCGGATTGAGGAGTTCCGCCCAACTGTCGATGGGCCGCTTGATCAGGTCGGGCCGGATGCCGAGCGTATCCGCGTTGTAGGTGGTGGGAATCAGCGTCATCCACTCGGTGGGCGTGGCGGAGAATTGCGTGGAGCGCGGGCCGGTGAGGAACATCACTTTCTTCGGCGCGGTGCCTTGATCGCCGATCTTCTTGCCGTTGACTTCGCCGCGCGTGAGCACCGGCGTGATCTTGTCGGCGAGCTTGATGCGCTTCACGTCCATGCCTGCCAGCGTGCCGGCCGGAATCAGCTTCTTGAGCGCGAAGTATTCGGTGTCGACAATGTCGAACGAGTTGGGCTGCGTGATGATGCGTTTGGCGACGTCATCGGTCGTCACCGGCACGTATTGAATCTCGATGCCGGTGTCTTCCTTGAATTTCTTCGCGATGTCGGCGCTCTGATTGACCGCCGTGCCGAGGTAGCGCAACGTGATTTTTTCCTGCGCGTGCACGTACGGAAAACCGGCAATACCGGCTGCCGCGACCGCGCCCTTGATGAACGTGCGGCGCGACAGGCCTGTTTCCTTCCCATCCGTTGCGGCCGGTGCCGGGCTCTCGTTCGCTTCACTCATTGCTTTCTCCTCAGTTGACGTTCGATTGACGTTCGGTTTTTGCTTGCTGGAAGTCTCGTGCGCGGCGATGTCATACCGCTTCAATGCACAAAACTTCACCACTACTCAGGCCGCGAGCGGATGCGCGTCCTGTTCGTTCCACCAGACCACCACGCGAGCTTCGGGGCCGAGCCGTGCGGGGTCGTAATCGCCGTCGCTCACGAGCGAGATCAACTCAGGCGACCCGTCGAGCGGATCGAGCGTCATGCGCAGATGGGTGCCCTGGTATTCGGCTTCGCGCACTGTGCAAGGCACGCCGCCGATGCGCGTCATGCCGTTGTCGCCGCCGGCGTTCTGCACCGGCGTGATGCCATGCGGCACGATGCGCAGATGATCGGCGCGCACGGTAAACAAACGGCCATTGGTTTTGAAGACGTTATGACCGCCGAGAAAGCGCGCCACGAACTCGGTGCGCGGACGGTTGAAGACCTCGTGCGGCGTGCCGCTCTGTTCGATGCGGCCGTGGCTCATCACCACGACGAGATCGGCCAGCGCCATTGCTTCTTCCTGCGAATGCGTGACGTGCACGAAGGTAATGCCGAGTTCCTTCTGCCAGCGCTTGAGTTCGGCGCGCATCTGCACGCGCAGGAACGGGTCGAGCGCGGACAGCGGTTCGTCGAGCAACAGGCAGCCCGGCTGATTCAGCAATGCGCGCGCGAGCGCGACACGTTGCTGCTGGCCGCCGGAAAGCTGCGCCGGTTTGCGTTCGGCATACGCCGACATGGCGACCAGTTCCAGCAACTCGGCGGCGCGTTTGCGCCGCACATCTTTGGCGATGCCGCGCATCTTCAGGCTGAACGCGACGTTGTCGAGCGCGCTCAGATGCGGGAACAGCGCATAGTTCTGGAACACCATAGCCGTGCCGCGCGCGGCCGGCTCCGCGCGCGTGACGTTGCGGCCGGCGATCAGAATGTCGCCTTCGGTGACGGATTCATGCCCGGCGATCATGCGCAAGGTCGAGGTCTTGCCGCATCCCGACGGCCCGAGCAGACAGCAGTACTGGCCGCCGGCAATGCGCAGATCGATTGCGTCGACGGCAAGCGAGTCGCCGTATTGCTTCGACACGTGCACCAGTTCGATATCGGCGGCTTTGGTTTCGAGCACCGTTGAAACAGGCTGAATCATCAGGAGGTGTCCTCGTGAACGGCGAAGAGCGCGGCGCGCGAAAGCTGACGCTGCGCCCGAACGAAACCAGGCAAATGCAAGACATGTGCCATCCGTTGCATCGAACGGTGCGCCGATTGCCGACATACCGTTGTGCTTAACGTCTACGAGTTGGCTCATATTTTGCAAACGATCCGCAGCATCGATCGTTAGCGATTCAGGCGTTTCTTCTTGCGCGATCACGGTGCGTCTTCGGTCCGTCTCGGGGCATGATCCGGCCAATCCGGTTCATCTGTGACGCAACCCGTCGCGTTTCATCACCCATGGCTTCTTCAAATGAACGACACACTGAACATGCCCGCAGCAGCGAACCGCGCGCGCCAGTTGCTCGCCACGCACGGCCGCTTTGCGTACCGGCCGATCACCGACAGCGACGCATTCCGCTGGCCGGGCGATACCGGGCTCGCGGTCTATCTGGGCTTCAACATCGAACACTTTGCTTTCGGCGAAGGGCTGGGCGCGGCGCTCGGCCCGATCTCGCCGCAACCGGATGTACTCAACCACAGCTGGCGGGAGTATGGCAATCGGGTCGGCGCGTGGCGCTGCATCGAACTGTTCGATCAACTCGATCTGCCGGCCGGCGCGCTGATCAACACCGCGCTCTACGATCATTGTCCCGAACTGATCGAGGCCTGTGTGGCGCGCGGCGATGAACTGATCGGTCACGGCCACACGAATGCGCACCGGCAAAGCGATCTGGACGAAAGCGGCGAACGCGAGTTGCTTCTGCATTGCCGCGAGCGGATCGTCGAAGTGTCGGGCACGATACCGCACGGCTGGCTTTCGCCGTGGATTTCGGAGTCCCATCTGACGCCGGATCTGCTCGCCGAGACCGGCTATCGCTACACGCTGAACTGGTGTCACGACGACCGTCCCGTGCGGATGGCTACGCGCGGCGCGCCGCTGTGGTCGATACCATATCCGCAGGAACTCAACGATCTGCCGATGATGGTGGGCCGCCATATGGATGGCCGGGCCTTCGCCGATATGATCGTCGACCAGTTCGACGAGATGCTCGAACAGGCCAATCGCGGCACGCAGCCTCAGGCGCTCGTCATGGGCATTGCGTTGCATCCGTATCTGGTGGGGCAGCCTTATCGCTTACGGCATTTGCGCCGTGCGCTTCAGCATATCGCCGCGGCACGCGCCCGGGGCGACGTGTGGATCACCACGCCGGGCGCTATCGCGGACCATATGGACAAACTGGAGCGGGACGGCATCGTGCGCCCGCCCGTTGCATGAACGCGAAAGCCGGCGCGGCTACCGCAAAAAAAGCCCGCAAAGACGATGCGGATCTCGACGCGCGCATCTATCAGTCGATTTTCGACGGCGTGCTGAACCATCGTCTGACGCCGGGCACGAAGCTGCCGGAGCCCGAGTTGTGCCAACTGTTCGGCGTGGGCCGCGCGGTGGTGCGGCGCGTGCTGGAAAAGCTCGCGTATGACGGCATTGTCGTATTGCGGCCTAACAAGGGTGCGGCGATCGCCGAACCCACGCCCGAGGAAACGCGCGAGATCTTCGAAGCGCGCCGCTCCGTCGAGCGGATGCTGGTCGAGTTGGCGGTGCAGCGCGCGAATGCCGGGGATATCAAGGCGTTGCGTCAGCAACTCGCGAGCGAACATGACGCGATGCACCGCTTCGACCAGCCTTCGTGGGCGACGCTCGCCAGCGGCTTTCACATGCGCATCGCCGCGCTGGCGGGTAACTCGATCCTGCAAAACTATCTGAAGGAACTGGTCTCGCGCTGCTCGCTGATCGTGGGCGTGTATGAACCGCCGGGGCATGCACCGTGCGAACACGCGGAGCATGCGGCGATTGTCGATTGCATCGAGGCGCGCGACGCGGCCGGCGCGATGGCGCATATGGAAGCGCATCTGCGCGACCTCGAAGAACGGATCGAAACCTCGCGAATGCGCGGCGAAAAGAGCCTCGGCCAATTGCTCGGCATCACCGTATCCGCCACTTCCAACTAGGCAGCCGACATGGAAATCGATTTCGCAGCAATCACGGAATACCAGCGCTACAAGCTGATGGCGAGCCTGATCGTGCCGCGTCCTATCGCGCTCGTCACCACGCTCGGCGCCGACGGCACGATCAACGCCGCGCCGTTCTCGATGTTCAACATGCTCGGCGAGGAACCGCCGATCGTGATGATCAGCGTCAACCGCGTGGCCGACGGCACGCTCAAGGACACCGCGGTGAATATCGTGCGCACCGGCGAGTTCGTGGTGCATCTCGCCGACGAAGCTATCGCGGACAAAATGCATCGCTGTGGAGAACGGCTGCCGCCGAACGTGAGCGAACTCGCCGAAGTCGGCTTGACGCCCGTGCCGAGCTCGCACGTTGCGCCGCCGCGCATTGCCGAAGCGCCGGTCGCGTTCGAGTGCACGACATGGGAGACGCTGGAAACGACGAGCCGGCAGATTTTCATTGGACGTGTGCATCGGTTGCACGCGCGCGACGAGCTGATCGATACGGAAACGTGGCGCGTGCGCTTGCAACATTATTTTCCGGTGGGGCGCTTCGGCGCGAGCGACTATATAACCACGCGGGACCGGTTTACGCTTGGATGACGTGCCGGCTCGCATAACCCGGCATAACCGCCCATCAAACCGCCAGCGCACGCCCATCGCTGCGCGGATCATGCGCGCCCGAAGCCGACCCGTCCGGCTCGATGCGAATCACGCCGGGATGTCCCGCCAACGGACTCTGCGCCGCAATCGCGCTCACTTCATGGCCGCGCGCGGCGAGTGCCGCGAACACGTCGGCGCCGGCGTCCGCTTCGAGCTTCAACGCATCGCGCGTGTCGGAGAAGGTCTTGCCGAGCAGAAAACGCGGGCGGGCGAGGGCACTCAACGGATCCATGCCGTAGTCGATCAGCCGCGTGAGAATCGCGGCCAGCGTTTGCGGCTGACCGTCCGCGCCTTGCGTGCCGAACAGCAGTTGCGGGCGGCCGTCCTTCACATACATGCCGGGGTTCAGCGTATGGAAAGGCCGCTTGCAGGGCTGCACGGCGTTATGATGCGCGGGGTTCGTGCTGAACGACGCGCCGCGGTTGTGCCACAGAATGCCGGTCTCGCCCGCCACCACGCCGCTGCCCCAATCGAAGTACACCGTTTGCAGCACGCTCACGCTGCGGCCTTCACGATCCGTTGCGCCGACGAACACCGTATCGCCCGGCCGGAACACGTGCGGCCATGCACGCGCTTCGTGCAGGTCGATGGAACGCGCATGGGCGTCGAGCGTGGCAGGTGACAGCATGTCATTCACAGGCACGCTGTTGAACTCCGGATCGCAGACGAAGCGGTCACGCTCCACGAACGCGCGCTTTACCGCTTCCACCAGCAGGTGATAGTAGTCGGCGCTGCCTTCCGGAATCGACGCAAGGTCGAAGCGCTCCAGCGTGCCCATGATCTGCAAGGTCGTCACGCCTTGCGTGGGCGGCTGCAGGCTCACCAGTTCGCCGCCGCGATAGGCGACACGCAATGGCGGTTCGTTACGAGCGCGCGTGCGGGCGAGGTCGGTAGAGCTGAGCGGCGAACCCGCTTGCTGAAGACCATAGGCGATTCGCTCGGCCAGTTCGCCGTCGTAAAACTCGCGCGCGCCGAAACGCGCAATACGGTCGATGCTTTTGGCCAATGCCGGCTGCATGAAGCGCTCGTCAATCGCGGGAATGCGGCCGTGCGGCGCGAAGGTTGCCGCGAAACCGGGCAACGTGCGCAGTTCGTCGGCGCGCATGGTTTGCCAGAAGTGCTGCGACGGCGTCACGGGAAAACCGTCGGCGGCGAGTTCGAGCGCGCGGTCGAACAACGACGACCACGACTGCTTGCCGCCCCACGCGTTCTGGCTGATTTCGTAAGCCTGATGCCAGGTATCGACGGTCGCCGCAGTCGTGATTGCCGACGCCGCACCGCGCAACGGAATCGCGTCGCCGAACGCAGGCAATTGCGCCGCGGCCTGGCCGATGCCCGACACCGTGCGCAGCATTCCTTGCCGGTCGCCGATCACCCAGAAGGCGTCGCCGCCGAGTCCCGTGAAGTGCGGGTACGTCACGCATAGCGCGGCGCCGATCGCGATGGCGGCTTCGATGGCATTGCCGCCCGCGCGCAGGACGTCGCGGCCCGCTTCGCTCGCCAACGCGTGCGGGCTGGTGACCATGCCGCCGTGCGTGCCGGCGGGTTTCAGATTGTGCATCGAGGCTCCGCTACTGAGGGGTCGCCGAAGCGTGTCGCGAGTATAGATCGCGCGCGAGGCTCAGCAACGCGCGATCGCTGCCACGCGCGCCGATCAGCGAGAGCGCGAGCGGCCGGTCGAGTTCGTCGGCGAAAGGGAGTGTGATTTGCGGCAGGCCGCCGAACGCGGCGATCGAATTCATCGTGAGCGAGTCTTCGTAGAAGCGGCCGATCGTGTCGCCGCTGGCGTTTTTTGGTAGTAGCGCGACGGGCGTGGTTGGCATTACCAGCACGGTCCGATCGATTTCGAACAGCGTGTTCAGCGCGCTGCGCAGTTCGTGCAGAACCGTGCGCCATTGCGCGGCCTGCTGCCTGTCGAGCGTGTCCAGTCGTGCAAAACGCGGCGCAATACCTGGCCCGAAGCGCGGCTGTGCCGAGCGGATCCAGGCGCCGAGCGAGGCGTCGATTTCAAGGTCTTGCACAGCCTGATAGCACGCGAGCCAGCGAGCCTGGTTGCCGGCGAACACGTCGAGCGATGTCCGCGCGCCCAGCCTTTCGGCCAGTGCCGTGAGCCGCGCGGCGTCGTCGGCTTCGTTGCGCTCGCGCGCCGCGAAGGCTTCGGCAACGCGCGTGAGACGTACGGCGCGGCCCGAAGCGTAAGCAGTGGAAGCGGACGGCGCGACTGGCAACAACACATCGCCCACGGCAGCCAGCACGTCGATCGATCGCGCGAACCAGCCGACGGTATCGAAGCACGGCGCGAACGGCAGCACGCCGTCGAGCGGAATCGCATCATGGCTCGGCCGCATGCCGAACAGCCCGCAGAACGCGGCGGGCACGCGCACCGAGCCGCCGGTATCGGTGCCCAACGCAAAGTCCACCTCACCGTTCGCCACCGCCGACGCCGATCCGCTCGACGATCCTCCCGGCAACGCATGCGGCCAACGCGGATTGAGCGGCGTGCCGTAATGATGGTTCTCGCCTTCGAGGCTATAGGCGAGTTCGTCGGTGATCGTTTTGCCGTCGAGCGCCGCGCCGGCCGCTAATAGCGTATCCACACAGCGCGCATGAGCACGAGCCGCCGCGTGGCTCGCGAGCCAGCCGGGATTGCCGCCGCCGGTCGTCACGCTGGCGACGTCGATCAGATCCTTCACCGCGAAGCGCAGGCCGTTCAGCGGCCCGCTCGCCGTCGCGGCAACCTGCACGCGAGGGCCGGGGATGAACGCGTTCATGCGGCGTCCGCCAGCGCAGCGACGATTCGCGCCGAGTCAGTGACGAAGCCGAAGCACTTCTTCACGTTCCAGATGGTCGCTTCCGTGCAGAAGGCCGGCGACGACGTCGCGCAGCAGTCCTCCACCAGCACGCAGCCATAGCCGAGAAAATTGGCGTCGGTGAGCGAATGCAGCACGCACTGATCGGTATTCACGCCCGCGAACATCACCGTGCGAATGCCGAGATTGCGCAGAATGCTGTCGAGCGGCGTGTCCCAGAACCCGCTGATCCGGTACTTGTCCACGCGGATATCTTCCGGCAGCGGCGCGAGTTCATCGACCACTGCCGCAGCCCACGAATCCTTTTCGAGCACGTGCGAGCCATTGCTCGCGAGCGGTTCGCCCAGGCCGGTTCCGGTGCCCGTCGGCTTATATAGATGCAACTGGTTCGGCGGCATGTTGGCGAGGTCGGGCCGGTTGCCCCAGTTCACCCATATCACCGGCACGCCGCTTTTGCGCAGCGCCGGCAGGAGGCGCTGCAATGGTGCAATCGGCGCGCGGTCGACCGAGAAATCGCCCCCAATCTGGGCAACCCATCCGCCGTTGGTGCAGAAGTCGTTCTGCATGTCGATCACGATAATCGCCGTGCTGCGCAGATCGACGCGGACATTTTGCGGCTCGCACGGCAGCGTCGCGACGACCGGTTCGGGCGCCGGCAACGACATGTCGACGAGCGTTTCGCCGGCTACCCAGCGAGGCCGGCCGTCGCGGCCCAACTGGCCGGAAACGCTTGTGCCGTATGCGTCGTGCTGTTTCATCGAAGGTTCTCCATCGGGTGTCGATTGCTATAAAAAAGATGTGGGGTGAAGCATGTCGCGCATTGCTTGCATGGTCTCCGGTTCGCGCTTTCGCGCAGGCCTGAACGAAGCCCGCATGCCGCGAAAACCATCGCATGGCATCGAAGTTGCATTGGTTTCGTTCATGAATAACCTACTTACCCAAACCAGACGCAAGAGGAATGCCAGAATGTCGATCATCAAGCTCAAAACCCTCGCCACCTGTGTCGTCGCGCTCGCCGCCTCCAGCAGTGCGATCCATGCGGTAGCGGCCGATCCGCTGCGGGTCGGCGTGCTGATTCCCGGTTCGAAGTCGGACAAAGGCTGGATGGAATCAGGCTACGACGGACTGGTTGCCGCGCAGAAGGAACTCGGCCCGAAGCTGAAGACGCAGATGATCGAGAACATCAACTACGCCGACATGGAACAGGCGTTGACCAACCTCGCTTCGAAGAACCAGTTGGTGATCGGCGTGGGCGGGCAAACGCAGGCCTCGGTGCTGAAGATCGCGAAGCGCTTTCCCAACGTGAAGTTCGCGATCGTGGGCGGCAACAAGGGGCAGGACATGCCGCCGAACGTGGCCGGCTATGACGTCAAGCAGGCGGAGATCGCCTATGTTGCCGGCGCGGCCGCGGCGATGCTGTCGAAGAACGGCGCGGTGAGTTACGTGGGCGGCATGGAGATTCCGTCGATCGTCAACGCCGGCAAGGAGTTCGGCAACGGCGCGCGCTCGATCAATCCGAAGATCAAATACTTCGAGAGCTATACCGGCGACTTCGACAACGTGTCGAAGGCCAAGGAAGCGACGCTCGCCGCGATCTCGCAAGGCGCGGACATCCACTATCACATTCTCAACCTCGGCTTGCGCGGCATGGAGCAGGCGGCCAACGAAAAGCACACGCACGTGATCGGCAGCTATACCGACCGCTGCGGCACGGACCCGTTGTATATCGCGTATTCGATTACGGGTGTGGGCTATCAGGTGCAATACGCGATCGACCAGATGGCCGCCGGCACCTGGCAGCCGGGCTACAAGGCGTTTGGCCTGGCGATGGGACCGAAGGCGTCGGGCATGGTGGTGTGCAAGCCGACCCCGGAGATGTCGACGAAGATCAAGCAGATCGAACAGGACATCGAAAGCGGCAAGATCAAGGTCTCCGAAGGCTGACATGGACGCGACTTCCGCTTCTGCAGGCGCGGCTGCCGCCGTCAAAGCCGACGCGCCCATGACTGATGGCAAGCCGCGAACAGCGGTGCTGCGCATGGAAGGCATCGTCAAACGCTTCGGCGCGTTTCAGGCGCTGAGCGATGTCTCGCTCGAACTCTTCGCCGGCGAAGTGCATTGCCTGCTGGGCGAAAATGGCGCCGGCAAATCCACGCTGTGCAACGTGATGTTCGGCGTGCATCAACCCGACGCGGGCTCGATGTGGCTCGACGGCGCGCCGTATGAGCCGCATAGTCCGCGCGATGCGCTGACGCACGGCATCGCGATGGTGCATCAGCACTTCAGCCTGGTGGAAGACGTGAGCGTGCTCGATAACCTGTTGCTCGGGCAGGTGCGCGGCTGGCTCGATCGCAAGCGCGAGGCGCAGCGGGTGCGCGCGTTGGTGGCGGAACTCGGGCTCGCGCTCGATCCGGATGCGCGGGTCGCCGAACTCTCCGTGGGCGAAAAGCAGCGCGTCGAGATCGTCAAATGCCTGATTCGCGAGCCGCGTCTGCTGGTGCTCGATGAGCCGACCGCCGTGCTGCTGCCGGCCGAGATCGATGCGTTGCTCGATACGTGCGCGCGGGTGGTGGCGCGCGGCTGCGCGGTCGTGCTGGTGACACACAAGCTGGCCGAGATCCGCCGTATCGCGAACCGCGCGACGGTGCTGCAAAGCGGCCGCGTGGTGGCGCGTTCGAGCACGCCGTCGGCCGATGTCGACGCGCTGGTGAGAGCGATGATCCAGCGGCCGGGCAATGCGGAGCAGGAGGCGGTTTCGACTACAACTGCCACCGCCACGCCACGTTCAACAACCCGCAGCGCGTCCCCCTACGCCCGTCCGCTCGCCGACGAAGCCTTGCAGATCGACGGCCTCACCGTGCGCGACGCCGACGGCGTGACGCGTCTCGAAGACTGCACGCTGGTAGTCAACCGCGGCGAGATCGTCGGCATAGCGGGCGTGGAAGGCAATGGCCAGAGCGAACTCGGCGCGGTGCTGGCCGGCATGCAGAAGGCGAGTGCAGGGCGTTTCTTCGTGCAAGGCGCCGACTGTACGCAGGCCGCGCCGCAGACGTTGACGAAGGCCGGCGTCGGCGTGGTGCCGGAAGACCGGCACGCGGTCGGCTGCGTGCCCGACATGAGCCTGACCGAGAACCTCTTTCTCAACCGGCTCGACGACTACGCGCGGCACGGATTCATGCAGCGCCGCGCGATGCGCCGGGATGCGCGCGCGCTGATGCAGCGCTTCGACGTGCGCGCCGCGAGTCCCGACGTCGCGTTTCGCGGCCTCTCGGGCGGCAATCAGCAGAAAGCGGTACTGGCGCGCGAACTCACGCTCGACGGACTCGCGGTGCTGATCGCCGCGCAGCCTACGCGCGGGCTCGACGTCGGCGCAGTGGCCGCGGTCTACGACCACATTCGCGCTGCCCGCGACGAAGGCGTCGGCGTGCTGCTCATCTCGTCCGAGCTCGACGAACTGATGGCGGTGGCCGATCGCGTGCTCGTCATGTATCGCGGCCGCATCATGGGCACCTGTGTGCCGGATGCGTCGCAACTCAATCTTCAACGCGAGCGCATTGGCGCATGGATGGCAGGCCAGACAGCATGACTCCGACGACCTCATCGAGTTCTTTTCCTCGCGCCGAGTGGCGCGGTTCGCGGCGCGTGAGAACCGCCGCGGTGCTCGGCGGCGCTGCGCTCGTCGCGATTGCGGCGGCGCTGGCGCTGATCGCGATCGTCCACGTGCCGCTCGGCGACGCATTGGCCGCGTTCGCCGACGGCGCGTGGGGCTCACCCTACGCGATCGGCGCATCGATCAATCGCAGCCTCGTGTTCGCGCTGGTCGGCAGCGGCTTCGTGCTGGCTAACCGCGCGCAGTTGACCAACGTCGGCGGCGAAGGGCAGATCGCGATGGGCGGCATCGTCGCCACCGCGGTCAGTCTGTACGGCCATGTCGCGCACCTGCCGTTCGGTCTCGCGTTCATCGTGCCGATGCTGGCGGCCGCGCTGGCGGGCGCCGCGTGGGGCGCGCTGCCCGGCTGGCTGAAAGTGCGCGCCGGCACCAACGAGGTGATCAGCACGCTGCTGCTCACGTTCATCGCCGTGTGGTTTCTCTACTGGTGCGTGCAGTCGGAAGCGCTGCTGCGCCAGCCGATGAGCAACGCCGCCACGCTCCCCGAATCGCTGGAAATTCCCGATTCGACCAAACTGCCGTTGCTCGCGAGCGCAATCTCGACCGGGCTGCATATCGGCTTGCCCATCACGCTCGTGCTGTGTGTCGCGGTGGCGCTCGTGCTGACGTATAGCCGCTTCGGCATGCATCTGCGCGCGGTCGGCCTGAATGCGCTGGCCGCGCGCCGCGCCGGCATGCCGATCACCTCGACCATCGTCGGTGCATTGGCGCTGGCCGGCGCGCTCGGCGGTCTCGCTGGCGCGTTGATGTTGCAAGGCGAACAGTATTCGCTGAAGGCGGGCTTCTCGTCGGGTTACGGCTTCGACGGCCTCGTGGTCGGCTTGCTCGCGCGCAGTTCGATCACCGGCGTATGCGCGGCGGCGCTGCTGTTCGGCTTCATGCGCTCGGGCGGCATCAATATGGAAATGGTCGCATCGGTGCCGTCGGCGCTGGTGCTGGTGGCGCAGGGCATCGTGATCGTCGCGCTGGCGGGCGGTTCGTTGTGGCTCGAACCCAAGGGAGCTCGCTCATGAACGCGGAATTCGCGGCGGTTTTCGTGGGCTCGTCGATTCGCTTCGCGGCGCCGTTGATGCTCGCATCGACCGGCGAGCTGATCAGCGAGCGTGCCGGCGTGCTCAACATGAGCGTGGAGGGCATGATGCTCTCGGGTGCCTTTCTCGGCGCGGCGGGCGCATGGGCGACCGGCAACGCGGCGCTCGGGCTTGCCATCGGCATGCTCGGCGTGCTGCCGATCGCGTTGCTGCAGGCGTTTCTCAGCGTGACGTTGCGCGCTAATCAGATCGTGACCGGCATCGGCATCAATATCCTTGCGCTCGGCGCGACGACGCTCGCGTACCGCGAGCTGTTCGGCGAGCGTTCGAGCGCGGTGATTCCCGGACTCGCGCGCTGGTCGCCGCCGGGACTCGGCGCGATTCCCGTGATCGGCGAGCCGGTGTTTCATCAGGTGTGGCTCGTCTATCTCGGCGTTGCGATTCTGCTCGCCACTTCGCTCGTCATGCGGCGCACCGCGCTCGGTGTCGCGCTGCACGCGGTCGGCGCGGCGCCTCGTTCGGTCGATCAGTCGGGGCTTTCGGTGACGCGGCTGCGCTATGGCGCGGTGCTGTTTTCCGGTGTCATGTCCGGCGCGGCGGGCTGTTTCATTTCGATCGGCGACATTCACACCTTCACCGAAGGAATGACGAGCGGCGCCGGTTATCTGGCGATCGCCGCGATCATTTTCGGCAACTGGAAGATTGGCCGCACGGTGGGCGCCTGTCTGCTGTTCGGCGCCGCGAGCGCGTTGCAGTTCCAGTTGCCGCTGATCGGCGTGCACGTGCCGACCGCGCTGCTGGTGATGCTGCCTTATCTGCTCGCGCTGATCGCGGTGGCGGGGCTGATCGGCCGGCAAACTGCGCCGCTCGCGCTCACCCAGCCGTTCCGTCGCTGAGGTCGCGCTTACAATGCGGGAGTCGCGCATTCCGACGCATCCTCTTGACGCAATCACGCCGCTGTCCGGCTTTCGACTCTTATGACACGTGCTTCAGCCCGATCGACTTCCGCTGTATCCGCCGCCGGTTCAACGGCACCCACGACCCAGCGTCAGAAGCTCGCGGCAGCGACCCGTCAGCGCATCTTCAGGATCGCGATCGCCGAGTTCTCGGACAAAGGCTTGAGCGGCGCGCGAGTGGAGACGATCGCGAGCCGCTCGAAGGTCAATATCAGGATGATCTATCACTACTTCGGCGGCAAGGAAGCGCTCTATCTGGAAGTGCTCGAATTCGTGCTGGCGCGGCTGCGCGAAGCCGAGCTCAAACTCAAACTGGATATCGACCGCATCGATCCGGTCACGGCCATCGTGCAGCTCTACGATTTCATCGAAGGACACTTTGCGGCGCATCCTGAGCTCGCGAAGCTGCTGTCGTTCGAAAATCTGAACCGTGCCCGCGTGATGAAGCGTTCGAGCGCGATTCCGGAAATGTCGTCGCCGGTGTTGACGCTGCTGCGCACGGTGATCGCGCGCGGCGAGGAAGACGGCTCGTTGCGCCGGGACATGGACCCGTTGCATCTGTATGTCGCGCTCGTCAGTCTGTGTTCGTTCCACAAGTCGAACGCTTATACGCTGTCGCGCATCTTCAATACCGACATGCTTGCCGCGCAGTGGCAGGAAGACCACAAAGCCCAGGCGCATGAAATGGTGCGCGCGTTCGTGATGGCCGGCGCGTCGCAGCCTGCGTTGCCGAAGCGGGCGCGAGCGCAAATCCAGGGCGCGTGAGCCCCGAGTTGGTGAGGGCTGCACCAACGGCAGTGCGGTCAACTGAGTTTTCGTGAGCGTCCCGGGCACTGTGGCCGGACGGGTGAAGCTCCGCCTGGCTTGGGTTTGAAGCGATTTCCCGCAGTGAAATAAGCGCTTGGCATAGCTCCTGCTAATTTGAGTCCAAACTTGTATTCAAGATTGCACTCAAGGATAAACAGGTGCCTATTTCTTCACCCATGACGGTCAAAGGCTTGCTCGCGGCCTATGCTGCGGGCAGCCTCACGCCGACTGAAGCCGTGACGGCGGCGTTGGCGCAGATCGACGCCATCGACCGGCCCGAAGTCTGGATTCTGCGCGTGCCGGTGGCCGACCTGCAGGCCCGCGCAAAAGCGCTCGAAGCGCTATACGAAGCGCAGGGCAGCGCCGTATTCGAGCAGATGCCGCTGTTCGGCGTGCCGTTCGCGGTCAAGGACAATATCGACGTCGCCGGCTTGCCGACCACGGCCGCTTGCGAGCCGTTCGCCTATACGCCGGACGCGTCGGCGTTCGCCGTGCAGCGGCTTGTCGATGCCGGCGCGATTCTGATCGGCAAGACCAATCTCGACCAGTTCGCCACCGGCCTCGTCGGCACGCGTTCGCCGTATGGCGCCGTGCGGCATGCCGGGTCGCCGCCGTACGTCTCGGGTGGTTCGAGTTCAGGCTCGGCCGTGGCGGTGGCGGCAGGTTGCGTGGCGTTTTCGCTCGGTACCGACACGGCCGGTTCGGGCCGCGTGCCTGCGGGATTCAACGGGCTCGTCGGACTCAAGCCGTCGTTGGGACTGGTCAGCAAACGTGGTGTGGTGCCCGCGTGCCGAAGCCTCGACACGATCTCCGTTTTCGCGCACGACGTGGACGACGCATGGCGTGTGCTCAGTGAAATCGCCTGCTTCGATTCGCTCGACGGTTACTCGCGCAAGGTGCCGGCACTTGGTCTGCTGCGTGCGGCACCCCGCATCGGCGTGCCGGAGCAACTGGAGTTTTACGGCGACACAGCAGCGAGCCAAGCGTTTTCATCGGCACTCGACACGCTCACCACGCACCTGCATCTGACCACACAATCAATCGACTTCGAGCCGCTCAAAGCCGTCTCGGCTCTGCTCTACGACGGCCCGTGGGTCGCCGAACGCCGTGCGGCGCTCGGCACGTTTTTCGAAACCCATCACGAAGCAATCGATCCGGTCGTGGCCAAAGTGATCGGCAAAGCAGAGCAGTTCAACGCCGCCGATGCCTTCAACGGCCAGTACGCGCTGGCCGATCTGAAGCGCCACGCCGAAGCGCTCTTTGAAGCGATCGACATTCTGATCGTGCCCACCACGCCGACGCATCCGTTGATCGCGGACGTGAAGGCCAATCCAGTCGAACTGAACAGCCAGCTCGGCTACTACACCAACTTCGTCAACCTGCTCGACCTGTGCGCGCTGGCGGTGCCGTGTCAGCGGCGCAGCGACGGCTTGCCCGCAGGCGTGACGCTGATCGCGCCGAGCGGCGCGGACCGGCGTCTCGCTGAACTCGGCGCGCGGATTCAGGCGCTGTTCGCGAGCGCGACGGAGGCCGCGAGTGCCGGCAATACCAGCGAAGCAGCGAACACCAACGAGGCCGTCAACAGCAACGACGTTGCCAACACCAACGAGGCCGCCAACACCGCAGCCGCATCAATCGCCGCACTCATTCAGCCGCTGCCATTCCAGGAGCCGACCGTCACCCTCGCGGTGGTCGGCGCGCATCTGCGCGGACAGCCGTTGAACTGGCAACTCCAGGAAGCCGGCGCGCGTTTCGTCGAAGCGGCACACACCGCGCCCGGCTACAAGCTCTACGCGCTCGCCAACACCCAGCCGCCGAAACCCGGCCTCGTGCGCGCCACGCTGCAGCAAGGCTGGCCGATTGCCGTGGAACTGTGGGAAGTGCCGCTGCGCACCTTCGGCAAATTCGTCGCCGACGTGCCCGCGCCGCTCGGCATCGGCACGTTGGAACTCGCCTCCGGCCACAGTGTGAAGGGCTTTATCTGCGAGCCGTCGGCCGTCAGCGACGACAGCGGCGCGCTCGATATCACGTCATTCGGCGGCTGGCTCGCGTATCTCGCCAGCCTGAAGGCAAACCCGCAGCCAACCCCGCAGGCCAACGCTCTTTAACCCTCCATCAGGAATTGGACACCATGACAAGCCGCCGCAATTTCATCAAGAGCGCCAGTCTGTTGACGCTCGGCAATATTCTGCCTATCCAGTCGGTGTTCGCCGCGCCGAAGACCACCGTCGGCGTGATCTACGTCGGCGCGCGCGGCGACTACGGCTACAACCAGGCGCAAGCGCAAGCCGCCGCGGTGATCAAGAAGATGCCCGACGTGAAGGTGGTGGAAGAAGAGAACGTGCCCGAGACCATCGCCGTGCAGAAGACGATGGAAGCGATGATCGAACAGGACGGCGCCACGCTCATTTTTGCGACTTCGTTCGGCTACTTCGATCCGCACGTGCTGAAGATGGCGGCGAAGTATCCGAAGGTGCGCTTCGCCCATTGCGGCGGTTTGTGGAAGCAGGGCAACCCGTCGAACATCACCAGCTATTTCGGCTATATCGACGAATGCCAGTACCTGAACGGCGTGGTGGCCGGTCATATGACGAAGAGCAGGAAGCTCGGTTTCGTCGCGGCCAAGCCGATTCCACAGGTGCTGCGCAATATCAATTCGTTCACGCTCGGCGCGCAGTCGGTCGATCCGTCGATCACCACGCAGGTGATTTTCACGGGCGACTGGTCGATGCCGGTGAAGGAAGCCGAAGCCACCAACAGTCTCGTCGATCAGGGTTGCGACGTGCTGACCTGTCACGTCGACGGTCCGAAGGTCGTGGTCGAGACCGCGGAAAAACGCGGCGCGATGAGCTGCGGCTACCACGCGAGCCAGGCCGCGCTCGCGCCCAAGGGTTATCTGACCGGCGCCGAGTGGGACTGGGCGACGCCATACAAGCAGTTGGTAACGGGCGCGCAAGCCGGCACGCCGCAGCCCAACGTGCTGCGCGGCGGTTTGAAAGAGGGCTTCGTGAAGATGTCGCCGTACGGTGCGAAAGTCACGGCCGCGGCGAAACAGAACGCCGACTCGATCAAGACCAGCATGGTGGCCGGCAACTTCGTGATCTTCAAAGGCCCGATGAAGGACAACAAGGGCGGCATGGCGATCGCCTCGGGCGCGAGCCACGCTCAGACCGACTACACGCTCGAAAGCATGAACTATCTGGTGGCGGGCGTCGTCGGCCAGATCTGATGACGGCGGTGTTTGCGTGACGATGTTGGCGTCGATCGAGGAGCCGTGATGCGCCCCAATGCCTCTGTTGCGAGAGTGATGCTCTCGTTCCTGCCCGCGCTGCCGACCGTGCTGGCGGTGCTCGGCACCTTGCTGCTGTTCTCGCTGTTCCTGCTGGTGCAGGGACAGCCCGCGCTCGACGCGATCGTGCTGATTTTCCAGGGCGCGTTCGGCTCCTCGTTCGCGTGGCAAAGCACGTTGCTGCGCGCGGCGCCGTTGATGCTGACCGCGTTGTGCGTGGCGTTGCCCGCGCAGGTCGGGCTGATCGTGATCGGCGGCGAGGGCGCGCTCGCACTGGGCGGCATGTGCGCCGCCATCGTTCCGCAGATCCTGCCGCACGGCACACCCTGGCTGATCGCCACGCCGTTGATGGCGCTCGCCGGCATGCTGGCGGGCGGTGTCTGGATCGGCGCGGTCGGCGCGTTGCGGCAGTGGCGCGGCGTCAACGAGACCATTAGCAGCCTGTTGATGTCATATATCGCGATCGCCGTGTTCAAGCATCTGGTGGAAGGGCCGCTGCGCGACCTCGCGAGCCTGAACAAACCGTCGACGCTGCCCGTGCCCGACGCAATGATGATCGGCTCGATCCCCGGACTCGATACGCATTGGGGCCTGTTCTGGGGCGTCGTCGCCTGCGTCGCGGCGTGGGTGTTCGTGAAGTTCAGCACCAAGGGCTTCGCGATGCGGGTGGTGGGCGGCAGTAATCGCGCGGCGCGTCTGGTCGGCTTGCCGGTCAATGTGCTTGCGCTCACAGCCTGCGTGCTGGGCGGCGCGGCGGCCGGGCTCGGCGGCATGTTCGAAGTCGCGGCGGTGCAGGGCAGCGCGAATGCGTCGCTGCTCGCAGGCTACGGTTACGCGGGCATTCTCGTCGCGTTCGCGGCGCGCCAGAATCCACTCGCGATCATTGCGTGCGCGCTGATGATCGGCGGCATCGAGGCGAGCGGCAGTCTGCTGCAACGCCGCCTCGATCTGCCCGACGCCACCACGCTCGTTCTGCAAGGCCTGCTGTTCGCCAACCTGCTTGCGTGGGAAGCGCTCGGCGGCCACATCGCCGCGTGGCGCGTGAAGTTGCAGGCCGCCGCGCAGACCGATCTCCCCGTGCAACTGGAGCAGACCCATGCCTGATATGCACTCGCCTGTCGTGATCCTGTTGTTGTCGCTGTTCGCCGGGGCGATTCGCGTCAGCACGCCTTATCTGTTCGTCAGTCTCGGCGAGTGTTTGACCGAGAAGGGCGGCCGCGTCAATCTCGGACTGGAAGGCATTCTCGTGTCCGGCGCGATGAGCGGTTATGCGGGCGCCTTTCTGAGCGGCTCGCCGTGGATCGGCGTGCTGGCCGCCGGCGCGGTCGGCTTGCTGCTCGGCTGCCTGCATGGTCTGGTGTGCTCGTTGCCGCGCGTGTCGGATATCGCTTTCGGCATCGCGTTGATGCTGCTCGGCACCGGACTCGCGTTCTATCTCGGCAAACCCTTTATCGAACCGCAGGCGCCGATGCTGCCGTTCATCGACCTCGGCGGGTGGAGTTCATCGCCGCAATTGCATAACGCGCTGCATCTGAACCTGCTGTTCGTGATCGGCGTGGTGCTCGCCTTCGTTCTGCAATGGGGCTTGCGCAATACGCGCTGGGGCATGGTGCTGCGGCTCGTCGGCGATCACGCGGAAACGGCGCGCGCGATGGGCTATCCGCTGACCCGCGTGCGGATTGCCGCGACGGCGGTGGGCGGCGTGTTCGCGGGCGTGGGCGGTGCGTATCTGTCACTGGTTTATCCCGGTAGCTGGAATGAAGGACTCTCCAGCGGCCAGGGGCTGATGGCGGTCGCGCTGGTGATCTTCGCGCGCTGGCAGCCGTTGCGCTGTTTGTGGGCCGCGCTGCTGTTCGGCGCGGCGGGCGCGCTCGGACCGGCGTTGCAGGCGATCGGCGTGACGAGCGGCTATTACCTTTATAACGCGGCGCCGTATGTGTTGACGCTCGTGATCATGATCATCAATTGCCGTCCGGATCGCACGCTGGCGGGCGCGCCCGGCGAGCTGAGCCTGACTCGCTGACGTGCTGACGTGCTCGCGCATTCGCGGAGCTTGCCGACTCCGACGAACCTGACGAACCTAACCCAGGATACCCAGACCATGACCCGATTCATCGAAGCCAAACCGTACCCGTGGCCCTACGACGGCAACCTGCGCCCGGAAAACACCGCGCTCGTGATCATCGACATGCAGACGGATTTTTGCGGCCACGGCGGCTATGTCGACAAGATGGGCTACGACCTCTCGCTCACGCGCGCGCCGATCGAGCCGATCAAACGTGTGCTGAAGGCCATGCGCGAGCAGGGCTTCACGATCATCCACACGCGTGAAGGCCACCGGCCCGATCTCTCCGATCTGCCCGCCAACAAGCGCTGGCGCAGCCGCCGTGCCGGCACCGACGGCGTGGGCATCGGCGACGACGGCCCGTGCGGCAGGATCCTCGTGCGCGGCGAGGCGGGCTGGGAGATCATCGACGAACTGAAGCCGCTCGCGGGCGAGATCGTGATCGACAAGCCGGGCAAAGGCTCGTTCTGCGCGACGGATCTGGAACTGATCCTGCGCACGCGCGGCATCGAGAATCTGATTCTGACCGGCATCACGACCGATGTCTGCGTGCACACCACCATGCGCGAAGCCAACGACCGCGGTTTCGAATGCACGGTGCTCGCCGACTGTTGCGGCGCGACCGACAAAGGCAATCACGACGCCGCGCTGCACATGATCACGATGCAAGGCGGCGTGTTCGGCACGGTGTCGGACTCCGGCGCCTTGCTGCACACGCTGGGGGGATGATCATGTCGACGACGGTACGGCAGGCGCTCGGCGTGGAAGTGCTGAACGCGAGCAAGTCGTTCGGCGCGTTTCGCGCGCTGGACGGCGTTTCGATCAAGGTCAAGGCCGGCACGATTCACGCGCTGCTCGGCGAGAACGGCGCGGGCAAGAGCACGCTTGTGAAGGGACTGGTCGGCTACGGCGTGCTCGACGACGGCCAGATCGCCGCCGACGGCCGCGAAGTGCACATTCATTCGCCGCGTGATGCGCAAGCACTCGGCATCGGCATGGTGTATCAGCATTTCACGCTGGCCGCGGGCCTGTCCGTCGAAGAGAACCTGTTGCTCGCGCGTGGGCAGATGCCGTGGAAAATCGCCTGGAAAGCGGAGCGCGCGGCGCTCGCCGCGTTCATGCAGCGCATGCCGTTTCGCCTGCCGCTCGACGCGCCGGTCGCGGGACTCGCCGCCGGCGAAAAGCAGAAGCTCGAAATCCTCAAGCAGCTCTATCTGCAGCAGCGCTTCCTGATACTCGACGAACCGACTTCCGTGCTGACGCCGCAGGAAGCCGACGAAGTGCTCGGCCTGATGCGCGATCTGACCACGCGCGGCGAGCTGACCGTGCTGATGATCACGCACAAGTTCCGCGAAGTGATGGCCTACGCGGACGACGTCACGGTCTTGCGCAAGGGGCGCCAGGTCGGCACGAGCGCGGTCGCGAACACCACGCGCGACGAACTCGCCGCCTGGATGATGGGCACCGTGGCGACCGGCGACGCGCCTGTCATGGCGGCTGTGACCGAAGAGCGCGTGCAGCGCAAGCCGGTCGATGAATCCGCCCAGGTGCGCCTCGCGCTGCGCGATGTGTCCGTGGAAGACGACCGCGGACACACGGCCGTCAAGCACGCAACACTGTCCGTGCGCGCGGGCGAAATTCTCGGTCTCGCGGGCGTCTCCGGCAACGGCCAGAAGGAACTGGTGGAAGCGCTGGTCGGGCAGCGCCGCGTGAAGACCGGCGACATGCAGGTGGCCGGCAGGCCGTACCATGCAACGCGCGAACAGATGACGCAGCGGCGTGTGTTCGCGATCCCCGAAGAGCCGCTGAAGAACGCCTGCGTCGGCGGCATGAGCGTCGCGCAGAATCTCGCGCTGCGCGACTTCGATCGCGAGCCGTTGCGGCGCGGCGGCTGGTGGCTCGATCGCCGCGCCATGCGCGAGCGCGCCGCGCAGTTGATCGGCGAATTCAACGTGCGCCCGCCCGTACCGGAACGCGCGATCGGCACGCTCTCGGGCGGCAACGTGCAACGCGCGGTGCTGGCGCGCGAACTCGGGCAGCCGGTGGATGTGCTGATCGTCGCGAATCCGGTGTTCGGGCTCGACTTCGCGTCGGTGGCCGATATCCATGCGCGTCTGATGGCCGCGCGCGATGCGGGCGCGGCCGTGCTGCTCGTCAGCGAAGATCTCGACGAACTGCTCGAACTGGCGGACCGTATCATGGTGATCGCCGAGGGCGAGCTGGTGTTCGAAACACCGGCGGCGCGCGCGGATCGGACGGTGCTGGGCCAGCATATGGCCGGACACGGCGACACCGCCACGCCACACGCCGCACCGGCTGAAAAACTGAGGGAAACCATCGGATGACATCGACCCACCTGCTGAGCATCGCCGCCCAACCCGGACCGTTCAGCTTCGACCCCGCAAAGACCGCGCTGGTCGTGATCGACATGCAGCGCGACTTCATCGAGCCGGGCGGCTTCGGCGAATCGCTCGGCAACGACGTGTCGCTGCTCGCGGAGATCGTGCCGACCGTGGCCGCGCTGCTCGCGTTCGCGCGCCAACACCACTGGCTCGTCGTGCATACGCGTGAATCGCATGCGGCGGATCTGTCCGACTGTCCGCCGGCCAAGCGTCTGCGCGGCGCGCCGAATGCGCGTATCGGCGACGCGGGGCCGATGGGTCGCATCCTCGTTCGCGGCGAGCCCGGCAATGCGATCATCGAGCCGCTTGTGCCGCTGGCCGGCGAACTGGTAATCGACAAACCCGGCAAGGGCGCGTTTTACGCAACCCGGCTCGGCGAGGAACTGGCGATGCGCGGCATCACGCATCTGGTGTTTGCCGGCGTGACCACCGAGGTATGCGTGCAAACGTCGATGCGCGAAGCCAACGACCGTGGTTACGACAGCCTGCTGATCGAAGACGCCACCGCGAGCTATTTCCCCGCGTTCAAACAGGCGACGCTCGAGATGGTGCGCTCGCAAGGCGGCATTGTCGGCTGGACCGCACCTTTGTCCTCACTATTGAAAATCGACGGGACGATCCCAGCATGGAAGTAAATCAGCCCGACATCGTGGCACAGGTGCAGGCGGCGTTCGTCGAATACGAACGGGCGCTGGTGGAGAACGACATCGAGGCGATGAACGCGCTTTTCTGGCACACGCCGGAGACGGTGCGCTACGGCATTGCCGAGGTGCAGCACGGCGGCGAAGCGATCCGCGCATGGCGCGAGCGCTGCGAGCCGGTGCCGAAGTCGCGCAAGCTGCATCGAACCGTGGTGACGACCTTCGGCGCGGACTTCGCCACCGTCAGCACCGAATTCACGAGCGACGCCACGCCCTTGCTCGGTCGCCAGATGCAAACGTGGGCGAGGCTCAGTCCCGCCGATGGCTGGAAAATCGTCGCCGCGCATGTCAGCCTTATCGCCATGCCATGAAACGCCGATAATAAGAACAAAGGACCAGGCAACATGAACGACGACCCGACCAATCTGCTGGAGACGCCCGCTGCCTCAGGCGTGCAGGATGCGCCCGCGCAGCCTGCCGCGGCCAACCCGCTCGCCGAGCAGGTCTATCAGCAGCTCAAGAACGATATCTTCAGCTTTCGCCTCTTTCCCGGCGACCGTTTTTCGGAGAACGGCATTGCGCAGCACTACGGCGTGTCGCGCACGCCGATGCGCGACGGTCTGTTCCGGCTGCAACGCGAGGGCTATCTGGAAGTCGGCTTCCGGCGCGGCTGGAAAGTCTCGCCGATCAACTTCGATCAACTCGATCAGCTCTACGATTTGCGCATCGTGCTGGAAGTCGCGGCGGTGGAGCGGATAGGCACGGGCGGCGATAGCGCGCACGCCGCCGTCGAGGCATTGAAGGCCGTCTGGTGCGTCGAGCCCGAATTGCGCGAGAGCGACCCGGTGAAAATGTTCGGCATGGACGAAAATTTTCACCGACAACTGGTCGCCGCCACCGGCAACGCTGAAATGCTGCGCGTGCATAACGAAGTGACCGAGCGCATCCGCATTGTGCGGCGGCTCGATTTTCTGAAACCGCACCGCACCAGCGCCACGTACGACGAACATGCCACCATGCTCAATCTGATCGAACGCAACCGGCTGACCGAAGCGATCATTCTGCTGCGCGCGCATATCACGCAGAGCAAGCTGGAAGTGCGCAAGATCACACTATCCATGCTTGCCGCGGCGCGCGACAGCAAGCTGCCGTTCGTGTCCTGAGCGGGTTGAGTTGCTTGAGCGGCTTGAGTGGTTCGAGCGTCCGCAGGCGCGCGAGGCTCATTCGTAAGAGAACGCGCCGCCGAATTTGTCGATCCGTTCGAGCGCCATGCCTGAACCGCGCACCACGCACGTCAGCGGCGCTTCGGCGACGAACACCGGCAAGCCCGTTTCTTCTGCCAGCAGACGGTCCAGATCGCGCAGCAGCGCGCCGCCGCCCGCCAGCATGATGCCGCGCTCGGCAATGTCCGCGCCCAGTTCCGGCGGCGTCTGCTCCAGCGCGATCTTCACGGCGGAGACGATCTGGTTGAGCGGATCGGTCAGCGCTTCGAGAATCTCGTTGCTGGACACCGTGAAGCTGCGCGGAATCCCTTCCGACATATTGCGGCCCTTGACTTCCATCTCCTTGACTTCGGAGCCCGGAAACGCGGAGCCGATTTCCTTCTTGATGGCTTCAGCCGTTTGCTCGCCGATCAGCATGCCGTAGTTGCGGCGAATGTAGTTGACGATCGCGTCGTCGAACTTGTCGCCGCCCACGCGCACCGAGCCTTTATAGACAATGCCGCCGAGCGAGATCACGCCCACTTCGGTGGTGCCGCCGCCAATGTCGACCACCATCGAGCCGGTCGCTTCCGACACCGGCAAGCCCGCGCCGGTGGCCGCGGCCATCGGCTCCTCGATCAGATAGACCTGCGAAGCGCCCGCGCTGTGCGCGGCTTCCTTGATCGCGCGGCGCTCCACCTGGGTAGAGCCGCACGGCACGCAGATGATGATGCGCGGCGACGGCGCGAACATACGCGACTCGTGCGCCATCTGGATGAAGCGCTTGATCATCTGCTGGGTAATGTTGAAGTCGGCGATCACGCCGTCTTTCATCGGGCGGATCGCCTCGATATTGCCCGGCACCTTGCCGAGCATCTGTTTTGCTTCCTTGCCGACGGCCAGAATGATCTTCTTGCCGTTCGGACCGCCTTCCTGACGAATCGAGACCACCGAAGGTTCGTCGAGCACGATACCCTTGCCACGCATGTAGATGAGCGTGTTCGACGTGCCGAGGTCGATTGCCAGGTCGTTGGAAAAATAGCCGCGCAGAAAACCGAACATGCAAATTCCTGTCTCTCGGAAGTCGGGCGCAGAAGCGCCGCCTGGGAGTTGCCGCCCGGAGGCAGCAGGCGACCTTGATGGTCGGGAGAGACGCAAGAATAACAGTTTCGGGTCCGCGGGCTATTTCGGCGGTTATAGCGGCAGCGCTTCGCAGGCTGCTTACTGCGCGTTGGCGAGCGAAGGGTCGATATAGGCGCTCACGTTTTGCGACTGCTTGTACACGGCGTTGCGCACGTTGAACCTGTCGGCGTTCACGCTCGAACCGTACACGGAGTCCAGTCCGTCGCCTTTGGTGAAGGCCTTCTTCGCCGCCGCGGAGTCGAGCAGGTGGGTGCCTTTGAGCAGGGGCAGGTACTGCGCCGGCGTGAGGCCGACCCGCGCGGACATGATCTTGACCGCGTCCGGCTGCGTCTTCGGATCGTTGATATAGGCCACGCAGCGATACCAGACCGTGATCACCTTGGCCCAGTCGGCCCTGCGCGATTGCAGGCTGACGGGGTTCACGGTGATCGCGTCGTAGATCAGGCCGGGGGCGTCGGCGGACGTGAAGATCGGCCGCGAGCCCGGTACGCGCTTGAGCGCTTCACCCGCGTTCGGTTGCCAGGCGCCGACCGCGGCGATGTCTTTGGACGACGCGAGCACTTGCGGCAATTCGTTGGTCTTCGCGTTGACGAGCGTGAGGTCCGATTCCTTCAGCGCGTGTTTTTCCAGCGCCGTGTCGAGCAGCAGGTGATCGACGAGGCCGATTTCAACGCCGACCTTCTTGCCCTTCAATCCTTCCACCGTGCGCACCGGCGGTTTGGCGACGATCATGTCGTTGCCGCTCGAATAGTCGGTCAGCAGGATCATCACGTTCTTGGCGCCGCTTGCGCCTGTCACCAGCGCGTCGCCGTTGGTTGCGCCGACCGCATCGAGTTTGCCGGCGGAAAACGCATCGAGCGAGGCCGAGTAGTCGAACCACTGGAAATTGACGTCCACGCCGGCTTCCTTGAACCAGCCTTTTTCGATCGCGATCTGAAAGGCGACGAAGCCGGGCCAGTCGCTATAGCCGATGGCGAGCGGCGTGGCCGCGTACGCCGGGGTCGCGGTAAAGCCCGCAGTCAGTCCGATACTGAGCGCGGCAGCGGCCACGGCGAGCACGCCACGCACGCGAAGGGCCGACGCGAAGCGCGCGGGCGAAGTGAGGGAAGGACGGGATGTGGGCAAAGATTCGAAGCGTTTCATCGTTTTCTCCAGGAGACCGGTCAATTGCGATTGTTGAGTTGGATCGCGCGGCGACTGCGCGATGAAACAACATGACCGGCTCCCGCGCGAGAGCGAACGACAAAGCGCGGAAACGCACGAGACACATGCACGAAACAAACGTGCACGAGACAAACGCCGGCCACGGAGAGGCACGATAGACATTGCTATCGCCAATCTCCCGGGCTTTTGTCCCGCCGTGTAGTGCCGCCAGCCGTTCGTGTCTGCAATCGAACCTGCCGGCGCACCGGGCTGCTCTCGGACCAGACGTTCTCTCGAACCGGAACCCTAGCATCCCTAAGATGCGACGCTGCCGCACCTCTCGGCGAATTATCTAGCGAGAAATATGCCAGTGGATTTCGCGCCAGGGTTTATGCGGACGCGCTGTCAATCCAGCGCCGCGAACCGTTGGTGCACGTAAGCCAGAAACTGCTCGAGCCGCTCCCCGATCGACGCCGCGAGGCTCACCTGCTTGATGCGGCGATCTTCGGCGGAACTCGTCTCCAGCAGCCAGCCGCGGTCGATCAGCTCCTGAACGTAACGCACGGCGGTACGGCGGCTCACGCCCGGCATGAACTCGTAGAGCGCGGTCTTGGCGAAGTAGTCTTCCGGGTCCACCCACATGCGGCAGAACAGATCGCTGTAGTTCAGATCGTTCAGGCCGAGATCGCCGAAATGCGCCGACCATTGCCAGTCCATGTCGAGAATGGCGCGCGCGACGGCCTGACCTTTGGCACGCGCAATTTTCTTCTTCATCGATTCACCACGAGGAGGAGGGCTGCACAGTTTAAGTGCTAATCGAGCCGCAAATCGGGCGTGCCCGGATTTTTGCACGGCCATGCACGGATAGTTTATTGACTCGCGAATTTAATATGTACTATTACATGCAATTTTGCATGTAAATGGAGAGGTGATGAAATTCGAATTGTTCAAGACGTTCTGGGGATTCGATGGCGGTCCGCGCGATGCCGCGCCGCTGGTGCGGGCCGCGGGCTTCGACGGTATCGAAGCGCCGGTGCCGCCCGGCGGCGCGGCGCGCGACGCTTTTGCGGAGGCGATCGCGGACGAAGGCCTCGGCTTCATCGCGGAGATCACGACGGCGGGCAGCTATGTGCCGGAGCGCTCGGCCACGTCGGCCGATCATCTGCGGGATCTGGAGGAGAAGATCGTCTGGGGCAAGCCGCTCGAACCGCGCTTCTTCAATGTGATGGCCGGTTGCGACGCATGGTCTGCCGCGACCCAAGTGGACTTCTTCACCCGCGCGGTGGAAATCGCCGCGAAGCACGACGTGATCTGCAGTTTCGAAACGCACCGCGGGCGTTCGTTCTTCAACCCGTGGATTACGCGGGATGTCGCGCGCGCCGTGCCCTCGCTCAAGCTGACCTGCGACTTCAGCCATTGGGTGTCCGTCTGCGAGCGGCTGCTCGACAGCGAGTGGGACACGATCCTCGAACTTGCGCCGCATGCGCATCATCTGCATGGCCGTGTCGGCTATCCGCAAGGTCCGCAGGTGCCGCACCCGGCAGCGCCGGAGTACGCGGATTGCCTCGCCTCGCATCAGCGGATCTGGGAAGCGCTGTGGACCGCGCAGATCGGGCAGGGCTACACGGTCACGACGATGACGCCGGAGTTCGGCCCTGACGGCTATCTGCACACGCTGCCGTTTACGAATGCGCCGGTGGCCGATCTATGGGAGATCAATACATGGATGGGCCGCGAGGAACGGCGCCATCTGGCCGCGTTTCTTGCCGGGCGCGGCGCGCAGCAAACGCAATCGCATTTCAACCCGCAGGCCGCCCAGGCGTCACTCCTCTCATGAGCTCAACCCATACCGGTTTTCAGCACTTGCCTGTCGTCGATGTCAGCGGCCTCTTCAGCGACGACATAGAGCGCCGCCTCGTTACCGCGCGCGAACTGGATCGCGCTGCACGCGAAGCCGGTTTCTTTTACGTCACCGGCCATCAGGTGTCGCGCGAACAGCAGGGCGCGCTGATCGAGCAGGCCAAACGCTTCTTTGCCGCCGGGCACGACTGGAAGATGCACTATTACATCGGCAACTCGAGCGCGCATCGCGGCTATGTGCCCGAAGGCGAGGAAGTCTTCGCGGGCGGCAAGCGCGACAGGAAGGAAGCGTTCGACACAGGCCGCGAACTGCCCGCCGACGACCCCGACGTGATTGCCGGCACACCGATGCTCGGCCCGAATAGCTGGCCCGAACAACCGGGTTTTCGCGAGGCGGTGGGCGGCTACTATGAAGCGGCGTTCGAACTCGGCCGTGCGTTGTTTCGAGGCTTTTCGCTCGCGCTCGGCCTGCCCGAACAGCACTTCGAACGCTATCTGCGCAAGCCGCCGAGCCAGTTGCGCCTGATCCACTATCCGCTCGATCCGTCAGCCGAAGACCGGCCGGGCATCGGCGCGCATACCGACTACGAGTGCTTCACGATCCTGCTGCCGACCGCGCCAGGTCTCGAAGTCATGAACGGCAAGGGCGAGTGGATCGATGCGCCGCCGGTCGGGAACGCCTTCGTCGTGAACATCGGCGACATGCTGGAAGTGTGGACGGGCGGCACCTATGTCGCGACCTCGCATCGCGTGCGCAAGGTGAGGGAGGAGCGCTACTCGTTCCCGCTCTTTTTCGCCTGCGACTATCACACGGTGGTCGCACCGCTGCCGCAGTTCGCGACGCCCGAGGCGGTGGCGAAATATCCGCCGGTGTCGGCGGGCGACCATCTGTTCGCGCAGACGGCGCAGAGCTTTACCTATCTGAAGGCGCGTCTCGAACGGGGAGAACTCGTGTTGCCCGATGGATCGAAGGCGCTGGCGAGCTTCGGCCAGCAGGCGCGTTATGCAGGCGCGGAGCAGGATGCTGAAGGTTGAGAGAAGACGCGCGCGGAGCCGATAGCGGAGCTTGAATGCGCAGCGTCGCGACGATAGCGCCGCTTTGGGTTACGAGTGGCGCTGCTGCTTCTGCAGTTCGATGAAACGTGCCGACATGAGGGCGTAAAGCGCGCGGCGAATAGCGGCAAGGGTCGGCATGATCGTGTCAGAAAGGGAGTGGACGTGGCGCGTTGATATGCACACACCATGCCATCGCCCGGAGCCATCCCGAGCGTGACACGCACGGCCGTCCAGCCCAATCGTGGTGCCCGGCGCCTCCAACTGGTGCGAATCCACCAACGGCGCTGGTGCGTGAGCGATCCCTCGGCGCGCGGAGCGACGAGGCCGCGTTCATATCCAATCCCTTGCCACGCCGCATTTGCCGCAATTGCGACGAGACACTGGCACACAACTCGCTTAGCTGTACACCGAGAGGTGCGAAGTAATTTGCATCATCTTCAGGATCGCTAGGGTTCCGGTCGGGCGCTTTCATGCGCACGATGCCTGGTCCGAGAGCAATCCGGTCTTGCCGTTCACCTTCTTTCAAGGCGCCGGCGAGGCTCCACGGAGGGATAAAAGCCCGGGAGGTCGCGATGTCGGTCAATCGCCCTCTCACGCTTATTCCCAACCGATACCTGGAGCCTCCATGTCGACGCAAATCCCAGTCGATCTCGCACCGATCCCGCATGTGGCGTGGGAAACGGTGATTCCCGCCGGCACGCACTGGTCCGGCGTGCTGCGCCGTGGCATGGCGTTGCGCGTCGTCGATAGCGAAGGCGGCGCGAATCTGGCCGCCGTGTTCCACCGGCACGACGAACCGCTCGAACGCTACAACATGGCCGATACGCTGAAGGCGCAGCACACCGCGCATCTGACGCGCGGCCACGTGCTCTACTCGGACATGGGTCGCGTGCTGGCTTCGATCACGGCCGATACGCTCGGCTGGCACGATCCGCTCGGCGGGGTCGGCGACGCGGAACTGTTCGCGAGCAAATACGGCGTGGCCCGTTATCAGCAGCATCGCAACGCGATGATCCGCAACGGCCGCGACAGCCTGCTGCTCGAACTGGCGAAGCACGGTCTCGGCGCACGCGATCTCGTCGCCAACATCAACTTCTTCAGCAAACTCGCGATCGGCGAGGACGGCGCGCTCGACTTCGTAGCAGGCCATTCGCCGGCCGGCGCGGCGTTCGACCTGCGCTTCGAAATGGACACGCTTGCCGCGTTCTCCACCGCGCCGCATCCGCTGAACCCTTCATCCGAATACGAACCGAGGCCCGTCAAGCTGATCGCCTACCGCGCGTATGCGGCCGACGCCTGCGTACCGGCCGACGATTTCTGCCGCTCGGCGTGTGCCGAGAATGAGCGCGGCTTCGTCAACACCGACCGTCTGTTCGTTTAAGGAGACCCGCTATGCCTATTATCGAAAGCAAGCTCGAACTCCGTCATGCGGTCTACGACCTGACGCTGCCTTCGGGCGAACCGTGGCTGCATGAAGTCAAGCGCGGACAGGTGTTCCGCATTCTCGACCTGGAAGGCAATCAGGCGGTCGACACGCTGTTCTACAACAGCGCCGATCCGCTCGAACGCTATAGCGCGCAGGACACGATCCGCGCGCAGCGCAATCTCTATCTCTCGGCCGGCAGCGTGCTGATGTCGAACCTCGGCAAGCCGATGCTGACGATCGTCGCCGACACATGCGGCAGGCACGATACGCTCGGCGGCGCGTGCGCGGCCGAAAGCAACACGGTGCGCTATGCACTCGACAAGCGTTACATGCACAACTGCCGCGACAGCTTCCTGCATGCGATCACGCATTGCACCTGCGGCGTGGGCACGCAACTCGGCAAGCGCGACATTGTGAGCAACATCAACTTTTTCATGAACGTGCCGGTCACGCCGCCCGGCAAACTGACTTTCGAGGACGGCATCTCCGCGCCGGGCAAGTACGTCGAAATGCGCGCCGACATGGATGTGACGGTGCTGATTTCGAACTGCCCTCAGTTGAACAATCCGTGCAACGGCTACAACCCGACGCCCGTGCGACTGACGATATGGGATGCGCAATGAGATTCCGCAAAGTCCTGATTGCCAATCGCGGCGAGATTGCCTGCCGCGTGATTCGTACGCTCAGGCGTCTGGGCATTGCGTCGGTCGCGGTGTATTCGGAGGCCGATCGTCACGCCATGCATGTGATGCTCGCCGATGAGGCGGTGTGCATCGGCCAGGCGCTCGCGGCGCAGAGCTATCTGAACAGCGCGGCGATTCTCGATGCCGCGCGCGCTTACGGCGCTGACGCCGTGCATCCCGGCTACGGTTTTCTGTCCGAGAACGCCGCTTTCGCGCAGGCTTGCGACGACGCGGGGATTCGCTTCATCGGCCCGACCCCGGCGCAGATGCGCGAGTTCGGCCTGAAGCATACGGCGCGTGAACTGGCGCAAGCCAACCACGTTGCGCTGCTGCCGGGCACCGGCTTGCTGCCCGACGTGAGCACGGCGTTGCGCGAGGCGGACTCGATCGGCTATCCCGTGATGCTGAAAAGCACCGCGGGCGGCGGCGGTATCGGCATGTCGCTGTGTCGCTACGCGGCGCAACTGGAGAGCGTGTTCGCCTCGGTCGCGCGGCTCGGCGAAGCCAACTTTGCCAACGCCGGCGTCTACCTCGAAAAGTTCGTCGAGAACGCGCGCCATATCGAAGTGCAGATTTTCGGCGACGGCCGCGGCAGCGTGATCGCCCTTGGCGAGCGCGACTGCTCGGTGCAGCGGCGCAACCAGAAGGTGATCGAAGAAACGCCCGCGCCCGGATTGACGCATGCGGAACGCAGCGCGCTGCATGCGAGCGCGGTGCGTCTTGCCCAGGCCGTGAAGTACAAATCCGCAGGCACGGTCGAGTTCGTTTTCGATGCCGACACGCGCCGTTTCTATTTCCTCGAAGTGAACACGCGGCTGCAAGTCGAGCATTGCGTGACGGAAGAGGTCACGGGTATCGATCTGGTGGAGTGGATGATTCGCGAGGCCGAGGGCGAACTCGCGCCGCTCGACACGCTCGCTCCCGTGCCGCATGGTGCAAGCATCCAGGTGCGTCTGTATGCGGAAGACCCGCACAAGCAGTTTCAACCGAGCGCGGGCGTGCTGACGCATGTCGCGTTCGCCGCCGCCGCGCGGGTCGACACCTGGGTCGATGCGGGCACGGAAGTCAGTGCTTTCTACGATCCGTTGCTCGCCAAGCTCATCGTCAAAGGCGAAACGCGCGAGGCCGCGCTCGCGGCACTGCGCGCCGCGCTGGAAGAAACGCAGCTCTACGGCATCGAGACCAATCTCGACTATCTGCGCGCGATTGCCGGCTCGGCGACGTTTGCACGCGGTGAGCAGACCACGGCGTTCCTGTCGCGCTTCATGTTCGCGCCGCACACCATCGACGTGCTCGACGGCGGCGTGCAGACAACCGTGCAGCAGACGCCCGGACGCACCGGCTATTGGGACATCGGCGTGCCGCCGTCGGGTCCGATGGACGATCTGTCGTTCCGCCTCGCCAACGAACTGCTCGGCAATCCCGCCGATGCCGCAGGGCTCGAATGCGCGATGGTCGGCGCCACGTTGCGCTTCAATACCGCGACGCTGTTCGTGCTGGGCGGCGCGCCGCTCGCTGCGACGCTGGACGGTGCGCCGGTTACGCTCTGGCAGGTCACGCGCGCGCCTGCGGGTTCGGTGCTCAAGCTCGGCGGCGTGACGGGCGCCGGCATGCGGGTGTGTCTCGCACTCAAGGGCGGCCTGCAAGTGCCGGATTATCTGGGCAGCAAGGCGACTTTCACGCTCGGCCAGTTCGGCGGCCATGCGGGGCGTGCGCTGCGCAAGGGTGACGTGCTGCATCTCGCGGACGGAGCGGGCCGTGGCGAAGCGGGCGCGCAACTGGACGCGGCACGCGTGCCGGAGATGACGCACGACTGGACGCTCGGCGTGCTCGACGGCCCGCATGGCGCGCCCGATTTCTTCACGGCCGACGACATCGCGATGCTCTACGGCACCCGCTGGACGGTGCACTACAACTCCAGCCGCACGGGGGTGCGCCTGATCGGCCCGAAGCCGCAATGGGCGCGCACGGACGGCGGCGAGGCGGGGCTGCATCCGTCGAATATTCACGACAACGCGTATGCGGTCGGCGCGGTGGATTTCACCGGCGACATGCCCGTGATTCTCGGCCCCGACGGTCCGAGTCTGGGCGGTTTCGTATGTCCGGTCACGGTGGTGGGCGAGGAGTTGTGGAAGCTCGGGCAACTGCGCCCCGGCGATACGGTGCGCTTCGAACGCATGCCGGTCAAAGCGGCGCTCGCCGCGCCGGAGCATGTGGCTCAGGCCGGCGACATTGGCCACGATTGCATCCTCTATCGCGATCCCACGGCAGGCGAGGGCACTGGCGTGGTGTATCGCCGCTCCGGCGACCAGAACGTGCTGATCGAATACGGCCCGCTCGTGCTCGACCTGAACCTGCGCTTTCGCGTGCATGCGTTGATGAACTGGCTCGACGCGCACCGGCTGCCGGGCATCATCGATCTGACGCCCGGCATCCGTTCGTTGCAGGTGCATTTCGACCATCGCATGCTGTCGCACGACACCTTGCTCGCGCATCTCCAGCAAGCCGAGCGCGAACTGCCCGCCGTCGACGAGATGCGCGTGCCGAACCGCATCGTGCATCTGCCGCTCTCCTGGGACGACCCGTCGACGCGAATCGCGATCGAGCGCTACATGCAGTCGGTGCGTCCCGATGCACCGTGGTGTCCGAGCAATATCGAGTTCATTCGCCGCATCAATGGGTTGAATAGCATCGACGACGTGAAGCGCATTGTGTTCGACGCGCGCTACCTCGTCATGGGCCTCGGCGACGTCTATCTCGGCGCACCGGTCGCGACGCCGCTCGATCCGCGCCACCGGCTCGTCACCACCAAATACAACCCGGCGCGCACGTGGACGCCGGAGAACGCGGTGGGCATCGGCGGTGCGTATCTGTGCGTGTATGGGATGGAAGGGCCGGGCGGCTATCAGTTCGTCGGCCGCACCGTGCAGATGTGGAACCGCTATCGCACCACGCGCGAGTTCGAAGCGGGCAAGCCCTGGCTGCTGCGCTTCTTCGACGAAATCCGCTTCTACGAAGTCAGCGAAGCGGAGCTGGCCGAGCTGCGCACGGATTTCATCGCGGGCCGCGCGAGCCTGAAGATCGAGGAGTCCGTGTTCGACCTCGGCGCGTACAACCGCTTCCTGAAAGACGAAGCCGGATCGATTGCCGCGTTCAAAAGCGCGCAGCAAGCCGCCTTCGACGCGGAGCGCGAGCGCTGGAACGCCGCCGGTCATGCCGAATACGTCGGCGAAACTGATGGCGAAACGGATGGCGATGCAGCCGCCGGCACTGCGGCGAACGACGCGCTTTCGGCCGGTCAGCAAGGCATCGTCGCCGACGTGTCGGGCAGCGTGTGGAAGCTGCTCGTGAGCGAAGGCGACCGCGTGAGCGACGGCCAGGCGGTTGCGATCGTCGAGTCGATGAAGATGGAAATATCCGTCACCGTGACTGGCGACGGCGTGATTGAAGCGATCGATTGCGCCCAGGGCGCGGCGGTCGTCGCGGGGCAACGTTTGATGGTGATGCGCGCCGGCATTGCAGCCGACGCCACCGAGGAGGCCACATGCAAATGAAATCACACGACGATCTGTTCCAGTCCATGTCGATCGCCGGACTACAGGCGCGCTACCGCGCCGGCAGCCTGACGCCCGCGCAACTGGTCGACGCGATCGCCGCGCGCACCTCGGGCGACGACCCGCATCATGCGTGGATCCGTCCTTTGAGCCGCGACGAGATGATGCGTTACGTCGACGCACTGGAAGGCCGCGACATGGGCACGTTGCCGCTCTACGGCATACCGTTCGCCATCAAGGACAATATCGACCTCGCCGGTATCCCGACCACGGCCGCGTGCCCTGCCTATGCGTACACGCCTACGGCGAGCGCTCCCGTTGTCGCGCGCCTGATCGCAGCCGGCGCGATTCCGATTGGCAAGACCAACCTCGATCAGTTCGCCACGGGTCTGTCCGGGCAGCGTTCGCCGCACGGCGCGTGCCGCAACGCGCTCGATCCACGTTATGCGTCGGGCGGTTCGAGTTCCGGCTCGGCGGTCTCGGTCGCGCTCGGACTGGCGGCGTTTGCACTGGGCACCGACACCGCAGGCTCGGGACGCGTGCCCGCGGCTTTTCACGGCCTGATCGGGTTGAAGCCGACCAAGGGTTTGTTGAGCACGGTAGGCGTAGTGCCCGCGTGTAAATCGCTCGATTGCGTGTCGATCTTCGCGCGCTCGGCGGACGACGCGCAGCGGGTGTTCGACGCCGCACGCGGCGTGACCGAAGGCGACCCGTATGCGCGTGAATTCCAGCCGCCGCAGGCCGTGACGCAACCCGGTGCGCAACGGTCGCTGCGTGGTGTGCGCTTCGGCGTGCCGCGTGCGAACCAGCTCGAATTTTTCGGCGACACCTCGTACGCGCACGCTTTCGACGCCGCGCTGACGCGCTTGCGTGCAGCCGGTGCTGAACTGATCGAGATCGATTTCGAGCCGTTCCTCGCCACCGCGCGGCTGCTCTACGAAGGACCGTGGGTCGCGGAGCGGCTCGCCGCGATCCGCCAGTTCGTCGATACGCAGCCTGACGCGCTGCATCCGGTGATCCGCGAGATCATCGGCGGGGCGGCGCGCTGGAGCGCGGCCGATGCGTTCGCCGCCTTCGACCGCCTCGCGTTGCTGCGCATGCAGGCCGCCGAAGTCTGGCAGCGCATCGACGCGATCATCACGCCGACCTCGGCGACCACCGCCACCGTCGATGAACTGGAAGCGGACCCGATCCGCGTGAATTCGCGCTTCGGCTACTACACGAACTTCGTGAACCTGCTCGACCTGTCCGCGCTGGCGGTGCCGGCCGGCGTCTGTGCGATCGGCAGACACGCGGGTCTGCCGTTCGGTGTGACGTTCGTCGCGCGTGCGCATGAAGACGTGATGCTGCTCGATCTGGCGCGCGCGTGGCACGGCGAAACGGCCCCCGCCTCACCGTCCGCGGATGGCCCAACCGAAGTCTGCTCCGGAGAATCACATGGCCGTCATTGACAGAACCGAATGGTTCGCGGTGCGCCGCGAACTTTCCGTACGCGGCAAATGGCTGTTGGGCGCGGGCTCGTTCCTGTTGCCGCTCCTCGTGTGGTGTCTGGTCAGCTACGTGCCGTTCATCTGGCATCCGCAGGTGCTGATCGAGAGTCCCGGCAGCGTCGACTATTTCCAGCCGGGCATGCGTGTCGACAAGGACGTATTCGCCGACGAACTCAGCCACGCGCGCGAAGCCCATACGGCGTTGCCGTTGGGCGAGCCGGTCAACCCGGTGTATCTGCCCGCGCCCCATGAAGTGCTGCGCGCGTTCTACACCGCGTTCACCACGCCGCCCGCGTCGCGCGACGGCGCGTGGCTGCATCAAAGCCTGTGGCATAGCATTCAGGTGATTTTCTGGGGCTTCGTGCTGTCGTCCGTGATCGGCGTGCCGATCGGCATTGTGTGCGGCACGTATAGCGCGATTGCGCGTTTGCAGGAGCCGTTCTTCGAGTTCTTCCGCTATTTGCCGGCACCCGCGTTCGGCGCGCTGATGGTGGCGATCCTCGGCATTTACGACGGCCCGAAGATCGCGATCATCGTGATCGGCACGTTGTTCCAGCAGGTGCTGATCGTGGCGAACACCACCCGCAAGCTCGAATACGGCCTGTTCGAAGCCGCGATGACCCTCGGCACGAAGAAGTTCAAGCTCCTCACCCATGTGGTGATTCCCGGCATTCTGCCGGATCTGTATCGCGATCAGCGCATTCTGCTCGGCTGGGCGTGGACCTATCTGATCGTCGCGGAACTGGTCGGCACCAGTTCGGGCATCACCTGGTACATCACGCAGCAGGCGCGCTACGAGCATTTCGAGAACGTCTACGCGGCGATCATGATGATCGGCATCATCGGTCTGGGCACCGATCTCGTGCTGGCCTGGCTCGGCCGCAAGCTGTTTCCATGGGACCGCACGCTCAAGGCGTAGCGCAGGCCTTCGTGACACGGCTTATCGCATGTACTGCACCGCATTCAAGGGATTCCATCATGTTAAATCCGCAACCGATTCCGTCGTACCTGATCCAGTCCGAAGCGGTGCGCGAACGTTTCGACCGCCTGAAGTCGCGTGAGGTGATTCTGGAGGTGCGCGAGCTCGGCAAGCGCTTCGAGACGCCGCAGGGCGAGTGCACCGCGCTCGACGGCATCAGCTTCAAGACGCACCGGCGCGAGTTCGTCTGCGTGATCGGACCGTCGGGCTGCGGCAAGTCCACGCTGATCCGCATTCTCGCCGGACTGGAGCGGCAAACCGGCGGCAGCGTGCTGCTCGACGGCAAACCCGTGCAGGGGCCGGGCGCCGACCGCGGCATGGTGTTTCAGGGCTACACGCTGTTTCCGTGGCTGACGGTCAAGAAGAACGTCATGTTCGGTCTGAAGATGAACGGCCACGCCACCCTCCATGCGGAGCGCGAGGCGCTGCAGTGGCTGGATCTGGTCGGCCTGACGAAGTTCGCCAATGCCTATCCGCATCAATTGTCGGGCGGCATGAAGCAGCGTGTGGCGATTGCCCGCGCGCTCGCGAACCGGCCGCGCATTCTGCTGATGGACGAACCGTTCGGCGCACTCGACGCGCAAACGCGCGCGAAGATGCAGACGCATCTGCTCGATATCTGGCGCAACATCGACGTGACCGTGCTGTTCATCACGCACGATCTGGACGAGGCGATCTTTCTGGCCGACCGTATTCTGGTCCTGAAGGCGAATCCCGGCGAGGTGCAGGAGCTGATCGAAGTGCCGGTGCCCCGACCGCGCGATTACTCGCAGGTCACGTCGCCGGAGTTTCTGGCCACCAGGGCGCGGCTCGAAGCGTTGATCCATCCGCCCACGGAAAGCCACGACGACGAGGACGACGTCGTCAAGCCGCACATGATCCGCATGACCGATGTCGCGGACAACGTCGAGTAGCGTGCAACCCGCGCACCCCCCGGCGGCGCCGTCACGTGCGCCTTCCGGCGCTGCAATACCGGAACCGCCGTCACGCCGCATTGCAGCGTGCGGCGCCGCACACACCTTAAGCATGCGTCGGAGCATGCTCATGTCACCCGCTCCAGTCGGCGCCGGCGGGGTCCGGCGTCCGCGCTTTCCCCACTGACCGGCTCGGGAACAAAAAACACGACACGCTACGGTGTGAGGCGACATGGATGAGACAACCCGGACCACACGGCGCTACGACGTCATCAGCGACGAAGCTGAATTTCGCGCCCTGCAGCCCGAATGGGACGCGCTGTGGTCAAACGCGCAAGGCTATTGCTATCAGTCGTTCGCGTTTTGCTGGCTGGCATGGAAGCACGTGTCGAAGCCGCATGGCCGCAAGCTGAAATGCATTGTGTGCCGCGAAGACGGAAAGCTGGTGATGATCTGGCCGCTCGAAGCGGTCAAACGCTCGCTGTGGACCTATCTCGTGCCGCTCGGCCCGCAGGGCGGCGACTTCACGAGCGTGCTGGTCGAGGCCGGCGAAGCGGCCGCGGCGCGGGTGGCGGGCGCGTGGGACACGGCTCGCCGGCGTTGCGGCGCCGACTTCATCCACCTGCCGTACGTGCGTGAGCGGCTCGAACTGTACACGCTCGTTATGCGGGAACGCAGGATCCTGTTCAGCGAGGCGCACAACGCGTCCGTCGCCAGGTTGCGCGGGCACGGCAGTTGGGACGCGTATTGCCAGACGCTTGGCACTCTGTTCGGCAAGCGGCCCGGCGGCTTCGCGAAGAAGTTGTCGAAAGAAGGCACGGTCGCCGTGCGCACGTTCGATCCGGCGGAAGAAAGCGAAACGGCATCCATCATCGAGTGGATGTTCAAATGTAAACGGGCGTGGAGCGATCGCGTCGGCAAGCGCAGCGTATGGCTCGATCTGCCCGAGTTCGAGCGCTTCCTGGGCAAGCTGATCTATTCGGGCGAAGTGCCCTCGATGGCGCGCCTGATCGTGGTCACACTGGACGAAACGCCGGTGGCCGCGATCATCGCGAGCGTGGGCAATCCGTGGGCGAGCGCGATCTTCGCCGGCTTCGACCCGCACTACGGCAAGTTCTGCCCGGGCCTGATCGCCGTCGAGCAATGCGTGAAATGGGCCTTCGACAGCGGCTACGACCTCGATTTCGGCGTCGGCACCGAAGACTTCAAGGCGTACTGGTCGCGCGGCGAAGCGACCACCGCGTGGACCGTGCAGACCATCAATTCGAACTGGGGCCTCGCGGCGATTCGCGCGCGGCGTTTGACCCGCGAGCTGATCGGCAGGGCGAAGAAGCTGCGGCACGCCGGTGCTGCGGCGCCGCATGCGGGGGAAGATGGAGCGGCGCTGGCGCCCGCCATGCAGGCTTCTTCGGAAACGGGCCGCGCGCATGCGGAGTGAGCGCGCGAACATTACCGGATCGTAATCACGCGCCCGAGTGCTTGACGGTATGATTTCACCGTCAACGCAAAGCGGAGCAACCGATGCGAATCCTGGTAATCGAGGACGAGCTGAAAACAGCGGCCTATCTGAAGAAAGGCCTGGAAGAATCCGGCTACGCGGTCGACGTGGCGAACGACGGCCCGCAAGGGCTGATCCTCGCCCTCGAAGAAGAGTACGACGTGATCGTGCTCGACGTGATGTTGCCCGGCATGGACGGCTGGGGCGTCGTCAAGACCTTGCGCACCACGCGCACCACGCCCGTGCTGTTCCTCACCGCGCGCGACGACGTGGACGACCGCGTGCGCGGCCTCGAACTCGGCGCGGACGATTACCTCGTCAAACCTTTTGCCTTCGTCGAACTGCTGGCCCGCGTGCGCACGCTGGCCCGCCGCGGGCCGCCGCGCGAAAGCGAACTGATCAAGGTGGGCGACCTGGAAATGGACGTGAACCGCCGGCGCGTGAAGCGCGGCGGCACGCGCATCGATCTCACGCCGCGTGAATTCTCGCTGCTGCAACTGCTCGCGCGGCGTCAGGGCGAAGTGCTGAGCCGCACGCAGATCGCGTCGTACGTGTGGGATATGAATTTCGACAGCGACACCAATGTGGTCGAAGTCGCGATCCGCCGCTTGCGCACCAAGATCGACGATAACTTTCCCGTCAAGCTGATTCACACCGTGCGCGGCGTGGGCTATGTGCTCGAACTGAAGGACACGGCCTGATGCGCGGCCGCTCGCTCGCCGCGACGCTCGCGCTGGCGTTCGGCGCCACGACGCTGGCGGTTTTCGTGCTGGTCGGCAGTTTTCTGTATCTCGCGCTCGAAAAGCAGATCAAGGCGCAGGACAATCTCGACATCGTGCTCGCCGCGCGTCATGCACGGCGGCTCGCCGAGGAACTGGACACGGCGCAGGGCATTCGCGACCACAGTGAGCGCTTGACCAGCATCGTGCTGGGCAACGAAGCCATGTCGATGGAAGTGTTCGATCCCGACGGCGCGCGGGCGATCGAACACAACATCGCCGGCGTGCTCGCGGCGCCGGATGCGGCGAGCGGCGCCGCAACGCTGGCGGCGTTGCCGCCGCTCACGCGAGTGGCGGCAACCGAGCGCATTACGGAAGCCGATATCGGCGATTGGACCGGCCGCAACGGCGCGCCGATCCGCGGCATTCTCACCGACGCGCGGCTGCGCGACGGCGACACGGCAAGCGTGCTGGTGGCGCGCAACATGAGCGACCGCTGGCTCCTGCTGGACCGTTACCGCGACAAGCTCAACCTGGCGGGCGTGGCCGGCGTGCTGCTGGCCGTGCTGCTCGGCTACCTGCTGATTCGTGCCGCGCTGCGGCCGTTGCGCGATATCGCGGCGAGCGCGAGCCTCGTCACAGTGAATCGCCTGCATACGCGAATCGCGGTGGCGCGCGTGCCGAGCGAACTCGAAACGCTGGTGGCCGCGCTGAACGCGATGCTCGAGCGCGTCGAGCACGGTTTTCAGCGTCTGTCACGTTTCACCGCCGACCTTGCACACGACATGCGCACGCCGCTCAGCAACATGCGCGGCGCCGCTGAAGTCGCGCTGGCGCGGCCGCGTTCCGTCGACGAATACGAATCGGTGCTCGCGTCGAATCTGGAAGAGTGCGACCGGCTCTCGAAGATGATCGAGAACGTGCTGTTTCTGGCGCGCGCCGAGCATCCGCAGTTCGTCAAGCATATGCGTGCGTTCGATGTGGGGCAGGAGTTGGCGCATATCGCCGACTACTTCGAAGGGATTGCCGAGGACGCGAATGTGCGCGTGCGCGTCAGCGGCGCGGCCGGTCTGACCGCGGATCTCGAACTGTTCCGCCGCGCCGTGAGCAATCTGCTTGCCAACGCCATTCGCTATACGCCGCCGGGCGGCGAGATCGCGCTGGACGCTAGCGAGTCGGCCGACGCAGTGCGCGTGACCGTGGAGAACCAGGGGCAGCCGATTCCGGCCGAGCACATCGAACGGATTTTCGACCGCTTCTACCGGGTCGATCCGTCGCGCAGTGCGCTGCCGTCGGCGGGGTTGTCGCAAGGGTCTTCCGGCTCCACGGGGCTCGGGCTCGCTATCGTGCGCACGATCATGGAACTGCACGGCGGGTCCGTGCACGCGCAGAGCGATGCGCGGAGCACGCGGTTCGTGCTGACGTTCCGGCGCAGCGCGTGAACGCGCGAGGCGAGCCCAGCTTGACCCGAAGTTGACCCAAGTTGTCCCTAAGCCGCACCCGCCGCGCTCCTGCTTCCATTGCCCCACGTCCCGCCCAACGCCTCCAGCAGCAGCACACTCGACTCCAACTGCCGCGCGGCGATCTGATCCGCGATCCGCTGGTTCGAAAGCGCGATCGTCTGCGCCGTGACCACGTCGAGATAGCTGACTGCGCCGGCGTTGAAACGGTTCGTGGTGAGCTGCAACGACAGATCCGCGGCGGTGGTGGCGCGCTGCTGGCTGACGGCTTCGTCGGCGAGGGAGTGCAGCGCGGAGAGGTTGTCTTCGACCTGCTGGAACGCCACCAGCACCGACTGACGATAATCCGCCACGGCGCCGTCGTATTGCGCGGTGGCGCCGTGCAGGCTGGCCTTGCGTTTGCCGCCGTCGAACAGCGTGCCGGCCAGTTGCGGCCCGAGCGACCAGAACAGGCTCGGCGCGCTTAGCCACGGGGCGAAGAACGAGCTTTCGAGCCCGGCGCTCGCGGACAGCACCAGGTCCGGAAAAAACGCCGCATGCGCCACGCCGATCTGCGCGTTCGCCGACGCCACGCGCCGTTCAGCGGCGGCGATATCGGGGCGCCGTTCCAGCAGTTGCGACGGCAAGCCGGGCGGAATCGCGGGCGGCGTCACAGCGGAGCCGTTCGGCGGCAGCGTGAAGCTCGAAGCCGGCTCGCCGATCAACGTGGCGATCGCGTGCTGCATCTGCGAGCGTGTCACGTCGATGTCGGTGTCCTGGGTGCGCGTCGCTTCGAGTTGCGTCGTGGCCTGCGCCACGGCGGAGGCGTCGATCGCGCCGTTTTTCAACTGCTGCTGCAGGAGCTTCAGCGCGGCGGCGTAGGCGCTCACGCTGTCGTCGAGCAGCTTCTTTTGCGTGTCGAGCGAGCGCAGCGAGAAATAGTCGATGGCCAGATCCGCGCTCATCGCGAGGCGCACGCCTTCGAGGTCCGCTTCGCTCGCCTGAGCGTCGGCCTGCGCACCGTTCACACTGTCGCGCACCCGACCGAACAGATCCGGCTCCCAGCTCGCCGCCACGCCCGCGGAATAGTCCGGCACGGTCTTGCCCGCGAGCGACTTTCCTTCGACGTTCTGCGAGGTCCGGTAACGGTCCTGCGCGACACCGGCGGTGATCGTCGGGAAGAAGCCGGCGCGCTGATAGTCCACCATCGAGCGCGCTTGCTGAACCTGCGCGACCGCTTTGCGCACGGTCTGGTTCGATATGTCGATGCGCGCTTCGAGCTGATCGAGCACCGGATCGTTGAAGATCGTCCACCAGGGGCCGCGCGGTGCGGCGTCGCCTGGCGCGGCTTGCGCCCAGCCGGGCGCGGCGCCCGCGTAGTGCGCGGGGATCTCGGCGCTCGGGCGCTGATAGGGCGGCAGGGTCGAGCACGCGCTGAGCAGCGCGCCGATCAGCGTGGCCGCCAGCGCGCGGCGCGGCAGCGGTCGTGAAAGAGACAGGGAGAACATCGGCGGATCCTTTCTGTGATGAGGCGCTCAGCCGTGCATGGCCGGCATGATCTGAACCATCTGGCCGGTGCTCAGCGAATCGCTCGGGTTGTCGATCACGCGGTCGGTGGCGGCGAGTCCCGTCGTGATTTCCACGTGCGTGCCGAAATCGCGGCCGATATGCACGGTCTTCAGCACCGCGCGGCCATTGCTGTCCACCACCGCGACCGTCACGCCGTCCGGCCGGAACAGCAGGGCGCTGACGGGCACGTCGAGCGCCGGCGTGGCCGATTGCAGCTGCAGATGCACCTGCGTGTAAGCGCCGGGCATCAGCGCGCCGTCCTTGTTGTCGACGTCCACCTCGACGCGCAGCGTGCGGCTCGACGGATCGATCGAGCCGGTGCTGCGCGCCACCTTCGCGGGGATGCGGCGGCCCGGATACTGCTGGGCGCTCAGATAGACGCCGGTGGCCGGCGTGACGTAAGGCGCGTCGTTCTGCGGCACGTCGACGAACACTCGCAGCACGCCGTTCTGCTGGATATGGAACAGCTCGCCCGACATGCCCGCGGTGCCGGGCGTGCCGCCCGCCGTCACCAGTGCGCCGACGTCCACGTTGCGTGCGGTGATCACGCCGTCGAACGGCGCGGTGATTTTCTCGTACGAGACCAGTTCGGCCAGATGTGCGACATTGGCCTGCGCCGACGCCAGCATTGCGCGGCGCGCTTCCATGTCGCTGACCTTGGCGTCGGCGTCCTGCTGCGCGACCGACTGGGTCTTCAGCATGTCCTCCCAGCGCTGCGCGGTGGTCTTCGCGTAGTCGAAATTGGCCTGCGCGGTGGCTTCGTCGGCGCGGGCCTGGCGCAGTTGCGCGTCCAGATCGGGCGCTTCGATCGTCGCGAGAACCTGCCCGCTTTTCACCTGCGTGCCGATGTCGGTGTTCCAGTGCGCGAGATAGCCGCTCGTGCGCGCGTAGATCGAGGCTTCGGCGAACGGCATCACGGAGCCGGGCAGCAGCAGTTCATTCACGCTCGGCGCGGGGCGCGGCTTGACCACCGACACGACGAGCATGCTTTGCGCTTGTGTTTGCTCGGTGAGCGCGGCGCTGGCATGAAGGCGCGGCACGATGCCGGCGATCAGCAGCGCCACGGCGAGGCCGCCCAGTGCGAACGGCCACAGACGGCGGCGCGGTTTCGCGTGTGGGTCGGGCTCGGGCGCGGGGTGAGCGGCGCCGGCGTGAGCGGTGTGGGTGGTTTTCACGGCCTTGGGTGGCTGCTCACCAAGCCCCGGCTGAAGTGATGAATCGTTCATGGCATAGGTCTCGTCGAAATCAAAGGGTGCGGGCGGGGACGGCGGATTCGGCTTTTTTTCGCTGCGTGCCGCGCGGCGCTTGTCGAGCCACGCATGCACCATCCCGTAGACGACCGGGACGAACAGCAAGGTCGACATCGTGCCGAGCGCGAGGCCGCCGATCACGGCGCGGCCGAGCGGCGCGTTCTGTTCGCCGCCGTCGCCGAGGCCGAGCGCCATCGGCAGCATGCCGATCAGCATGGCGAGCGCGGTCATCAGCACTGGACGGAAGCGGCTGAAGCCGGCTTCGAGCGCGGCCGCGAGCGGCGGCTGGCCGGCCTGGTGGGCTTCGCGGGCGGTGTTGATGACGAGAATGCTGTTCGCCGTGGCAATGCCGATACACAGAATCGTGCCGGTGAGCGCCGGCACGCTCAGGCGGGTGCCGGTGCTGAACAGCATCCACGCAATCCCCGCGAGCGAACCCGGCAAGCCGCTGATGATGATGAACGGGTCGAGCCACGACTGGAAATTGACGACCATCAGCAGATAGACGAGGCCGATGGCGAACACGAGGCCGCTTGCGAGGCCGCTGAACGAATCGTGCATGGCCTGCACCTGGCCGCGTACCACGATGGACGCGCCCGGCGGCAGTTGCGGCCGGATCTGCTCGACGAGCCGGTTCACGTCCGCCGCCACGCCGCCGAGATCGCGCCCTTGCACCGACGCGAAAATATCGAGCACCGGCTGCACGTTGTAGTGCGAGACCACGGCTTGCTGCGTGCCGCGTGTCAGCGTGCTCAAGGCGCCGAGCAGGTTTTGCGGCGCGGGGCCCGCGCCGCTCGCCGAGAACGAGGCTGCCGCCGCGGGCGACGTCGCGCCGCCTTTCTGCGCGACCGGAATATTGGCGAGCGCTTGCAGTGAGTTGATGTCGTACTGCGGCATCATCGCCATGAGCGGATAGCTCACGCCGTTGTGCGGGTCGAGCCAGAAGTTCGGCGAGGTCTGCGAACTGCCGGACAGCGCGATCAGCAGGTTCTGCGACACGTCGCGTTGCAGCAGGCCGGCCTGAATCGCGCGGGTGCGATCCACGTTGACGTTGATCGCGGGCGCGTCGCCGGGCTGCTGGATGCGCGCGTCGACGAGGCCGCGCACGCCGCGCAGTTGCGCGAGCAGGCGGTTCGCCACCGCGCGGTTGGCGTCGAGCTTGTTGCCGACAATCTGGATGTCGATCGGCGCGGGCAGGCCGAAGTTGAGAATCTGGCTGACGATATCCGCGGGCAGGAAGGCGAACGTCACGCCGGGGAAATCTTTGGTGAGCGTGGTGCGCAGCGTCGCCACGTATTGCGCGGTCGGCTTGTGTTTCGGCGCGAGCGTGATCATCACGTCGGCATCTTCGGGGCCGATCGGATCCGACGAGTCGTAGGTCAGATTGATACCGCTCACCGGCACGCCGATGTTGTCCAGAATCGCCGCGAGCTGCTGCTTCGGAATCACGTCGCGCACACGCGCTTCGACCTGGTCGGTGATGCTCGCGGTGTCCTCGATCCGCGTGCCGGTCGGCGCACGCAGATGCAGGCGGATCTCGCCGGTATCCACGGCCGGGAAGAAGTCGCGCCCCGCAAACGGCACCAGCGCGAGCGAGCCGAGGCAAAGCAGCAGAAAGATCGCGATAAAGCGCCGCGGACTCGCGATCGCCGCGGCGAGCACGCCGCGATAGCGTTCGCGCAGCAATTCGAAACGGTGCTCGAACCCGGCCTGAAAGCGGATCAGCCGCGCAATCGGGCCGTTGCCGGTGACGGGCGCATTGCTGCGCGCGCGCATCAGGTACATGGCGAGCGTCGGCACCAGCGTGCGCGAGAAGAAGTACGACGCGATCATCGCGAACACCACCGCTTCCGCGAGCGGTACGAACAGATAGCGCGCCACGCCTGAGAGCAGGAACATCGGCACGAACACGATACAGATCGACAGGGTCGAGACGAACGTCGGCACGGCGATTTCGCCCGAGCCGTTCAGGATCGCGTCGTATAGCGGCTCGCCGTTCTCCAGATGGTGCGTGATGTTTTCGATTGCGACCGTGGCGTCGTCGACGAGAATCCCCACCGCGAGCGCGAGGCCGCCGAGCGTCATGATGTTGATGGTCTGCCCGAGCGCGGACAGCGCGATCAGCGAGGTCAGCACGGCGAGCGGAATCGACACCGCGATGATCAGCGTGGCGCGCCAGCTGCCGAGAAACAGCAGGATCATCACGGCGGTGAGAGCGGCGGCGATCAAGGCCTCGCGCGCCACGCCCACCACCGCCGACTTCACGAACACGGACTGGTCCGAGAGCGCGGTGATGTGCAGCGCGCTCGGCAGGCCGGCGGCGATATGCGGCAGCATCGACTTGACCTGCTGGATGATGGTGAGCGTCGACGTACTGCCGGATTTTTCGATGGTGAGGAGCGCGGCGCGTTTGCCGTCGCTGCGCACGATGTTGGTCTGCGGCGCATAGCCGTCGCGCACGTGAGCGACGTCGCGCACATAGACCACGCCGCCGGCCACGGTCTTGATCGGCAGATCGTTGAGCGCCGCCACGGTGTCGGTGCTGCCGTTCATCTGCACGTTGTATTCCTTCGTGCCGATCTTCGCCGTGCCGCCCGGCAGGATCAGGTTCTGCGCGTTGACGGCGTTGACCACGTCGAGCGGCGCGAGGCCTTTGGCCTGCAAGGCGCGCGGATCGATATCCACCATGATCTGGCGGACCTTGCCGCCGAACGGCAGCGGCACCGACGCGCCTTGCACCGTTGCCAGTTGCGTGCGGATCTGGCTGTTGCCGAGGTCGTAGAGCTGCTGTTCCGAGAGCGTGTTGCTGGACAGGCCAAGCTGCAGGATCGGCACCGTCGACGCGTTATACGTAATGATGTTCGGCGGCAACGTGCCGGGCGGCAGCACGCGCAGGATCGACGCCGAATTGGACGCCGCTTCGGCAATCGCCCGATTGATATCCGCGCCCGGATGGAAAAAGATCTTCACTACAGAGACGCCGTTCAGCGATTGCGACTCGATATGCTCGATATCGTCGACGTCCGAGGTCAGCGCGCGCTCGTAGTTGGACGTGATGCGATTGGCCATGTCCTGGGCGGAGAAGCCATTATAGGTCCAGACAATGCTGACCACCGGGATATTGATGTTCGGAAAAATATCGGTCGGTGTGCGCAGTATCGCGAGCGGGCCGGCGATAAAAATCAGCACGGCGAGGACCACGAAGGTATAAGGGCGGCGCAGCGCGAGCCTGACGATCCACATGACGGGTTCCTGAAAAGAGGCCGATGGAGGTTCGCGTCGTTGCCATGCGGCGGGACTGGGTGACGCGGGCTTCATGAGTCAGGAGTGTGGCGTGGGGGCGCTGACGGGCCGCCGTCGCCTGGATTACGGTTCTGTTATGCGCGTGGCGATTCGAATGGGCGGCGCTATGGCGCGGCGACTCGCGGCGTTTCTTCAGGAAGGGAGAGATAACAGAACGGTAATCTGAAGGTCAGTGCCCGGACAGGCGAAATGACGAGAATGGGAAGCGTGGTCCATGCCACTCATTGATCGCAGCTACCCGGAGAGACATCATGAAATTGCTTGGCGCTATTGCCGTTACCGCACTCAGTCTGACGTTCGGCGCCAATGCCTTTGCGCAAACCAGCACGTCAGGGCTGACGCGCGCGGAGGTCATGGCTCAGTTGCAGCAGGCACAGGCCGAAGGCATCGTGCCGACACACGACAACGACTATCCGCCGACGGCAGCCGAAGTGGCGCGCAATCGCGAACTCTATGCGCTGGAGCACGGCACGCAGGATGCCGGCGCGGTTCGCACGGCGGGGACGCCGGCGCCGGCGCTATGAACGGTCGCGGCTGCGAGCGCGTGTCGCGCCAGTGATCACGGCCACGCCGAGCAGAATGACCGCCACGATGGCAATCGTATGTTGAGCGACGTGCATGGCCATCAATCCCCAGGACACGCCGCCGATCAGAATGATCCAGCCAACCAGATAAATGACCAGGGTCATCGTTTTCTCCTTTTCGAGTCGACGCGGCAGGTCTATCGAGTAGCAGATTTCGCGCCTGACGCCGGCTTGTGCCGCCGGCGTTCGGACGCTGAAGGAGAACGACGCGATGATGCGGTGCGGCTCGTTGCTGTCAACCGCAAGCCGGCTTGGCTTTCTTGCAGGCATCGGCAAGCTGCGGCGGCGGGTCTTTCTTGAACACCGTCTTATAAGACTCGAGCACGTTCGACTGAACCACCGGCAAGGACTGCACGCCGATCCACGCCGGCGGCGTCTGGCCGATGAGCGCTTTCATCATCGCCAGCGCCTCGGCGACGCCCTGGTCGTACGGACGCTGCGAGCCGGTGGCCTTCAGCGGCCCGCCCTTGGCGATTTCGATCGCGGATTGCAGGCCGAGGTCGACCGTCGTCACGGGAATCGTCACGCCTTGTGCGCGCATCGAAGTGAGCGTGTCCAGCGCCGGTTGATCCCATACGGCGAATAGACCCTTCACGTCCGGATTGCCGGTGAGGAAATCGCCCGCGATCTGCCCGACTTTCGACGGGTCCGTGAAGGCAACCTGTTTGATCTTGATGTCCGGGCGATTCTTCTTCAGCCAGTCGTTGACGGCCTTGGTGCGCTCCGTCGTGCTGAAGTAATCCACGCCGAAATTCACGAGCCCGACGGTCGCGCCTTGCGGCACGCACGAGGCTAGCACTTTCGCCGCGATCTGGCCGTTGCCTTCGCTGTCCGCCGAAATCATCGCGGCGTATTGTTCCGGATGCTTCAGGCCGGTCGGCACGTTGTCCATGAACACGAGCTTGATGCCGGCCGCCGACACTTTCTTGTAGGTGGCGGCCGTTGCCGTGCCGTCGACCGGAATCGAGATGATGCCGTCCGGATGACGCTGGATCGTGTTCTCGATATCGGCGATCTGCTTGTCGACCTGGTATTCAGCCGATGCCGTGCCGATCACTTCCACGCCGTACTTCTTCAGCGTATCGGTAATGCCTTGCACCTGCAGTTGCGACCAGTCGAGATTCATGGTCTGCATGGAAATGCCGACCTTGAATTTGCCGGCTTTGATTTTGGCGATGTCGGCGTCGGTCAGCTTCACGGCATCCACCGAGGCGGCTTTTTCGCCGTTCGGCCCTTGCCCGACAATCGTCTTCGGACCGATCGATCCCGCCGGCAGGCTGGTCACGCATTGCGCGTAAGCACCCGACGAAGCCAGGCATGCGACGGCGGCCGCCGCCATGACACCGGCTAACGCTGTTCTCGTACCACGATGCTGTTTCATGTCTCTCCTCCGTTGGTCTTCATCTCTGTGCGTCATGTCTTCAAGTCTTTACATCTTCACGTCCGAACCACTGCTTTGCTATTTCCTCGTAAAAGCGACCGCCGCGACGATGATCACGCCTTTGATCACCAACTGAAGCGACGAACTGACGCCGAGCAGCACCAGCCCGTTATTGAGCGTGCCGATGATCAGACTGCCGAGCAGCGTCCCCAGCACGAAGCCGCGGCCGCCGAACAGACTGCAGCCGCCGAGCGTGACGGAGGCGATCACATCCAGCTCCATGCCTTGCACGACGTCGGGCCGCGCCGCATGCGAGCGCGCCGACAGCACGAGCGCGGCGAGCCCGGCCAGCATGCCGGTGAGAATGAAGGCGAGGGTGGTCACGCGCCGCGTGTTGATGCCCGAGTACAGCGCCGCGGTCGGATTGCCGCCCGCCGCATAGATCTGCCTGCCGAACACGCTGTAGTGCAGCAGCAGAATGCCGGCGATCACGGCGAGCACCGTCCAGATGATCGGCACGGGCACGCCGAAAATATCGCCCTCGCCGAAGATCGCGATGAACGAGTCGTTGTCGATGATCACGGGCTTGGTGGTCGTGACCATCAGCGCGAGTCCGCGCGCGGCGCTCAGTGTGCCGAGCGTGACGAGAAACGAAGGAATGTTGACGCGGGTGGTCACGATCCCATTGATCGCGCCGACTATCGCGCCGGTGCCGATACCCGCAAGCGCACCGATGACCCAGTTGTTGCCCAGATACGTCATGGCCAGCGCCGCGGACATGCCCGAGAGTGCCAACGTCGAGCCCACCGACAGATCGATCTGTCGCGCAATGATCACGAAGGTCATGCCGATCGCGATGATCGAGACGAGCGCGGTTTGCCGGCCGATATTCAGGAAGTTGTCGATGGATAGAAACCACGGCGACGCGAAGCTGAACACCACCAGCAGAATCGCGAACGCGCCATAAAGCGCATAGGGGCGGTCGCCTTGCAGCAGGGCGCGGGCGATGCGCCGCAACCGGCTTTTCTGCGGCGGCGAGGCCTGCCGTTCGGACGTCAGCGGCGAGACGGATTCGTTCATATTGCTTGCGCCTCGATGGAAGAACGGGAAAGTTGGATCAGGTGATGCAGCGCTTCGGCGTTGGCGAGTTCGGCGCGCTCGACGGTCTTGACGATCGATCCGTCCGCGACAATCGAAATCCGGTCGCACAGGCGCAGGAGTTCATCCAGGTCCGAAGACACGACGAGCACGCCGGTGCCCGCGTGGGCGGCGTGATTGACCACGCCGTAGATTTCCTCGCGGGCGCCGACGTCCACACCTACCGTCGGTTCGTCGAGCAGAAGAACCCGCGGACGTGGATGATTCCACTTCGCGAACACCACTTTCTGCTGGTTGCCGCCGGATAAAAACTTGACCGCCGTGGAAGGGCCGGGCGCCTTCACCGACAGTTCCTTCATTGAGCGCCTCGCCTGCTGAACGGCGGCCTGACTGCGCAGCCATCCCCAGCGGGAAAAATGCGCGAGGCGCGGCAGCGTCAGATTGCGTTCGATCGAATGATCGAGCACGAGTCCTTCGAGATGCCGGTCCTCCGGCACCAGCGCGACGCCGAGCTGAATGGCCTCGGCGGGCGTGATGCGGGCACGCGCTCGCCCGTCGATCTCGATGGCGCCGGCGTCGACCGAACGGAGGCCAAAGATGGTTTGCAGAATCTCGGTGCGGCCGCTGCCGATCAATCCCGCGAGTCCGTGGATTTCGCCGCGGCGAAGCAGGAGATCGACGTGACGCAGCCGGTCGTTGCTGACGTTCGATAACTTGAGCACGGGCGCAACCGTGGTGTCGGCCGCCGCTTCGGCGATCGCCGACGCGCTTGCCGGTTCTCGGGAAATCGCGCCGTCGCCCACGGCCGTTTTCTGCCGTGCCTGCAGCGCGGCATGACCGGAGCCGACGATCGCCGCCACCAGTTGCTTCATATCCGTCTTTGCTGTGTCGAACGTGCCGGCATTGGCGCCGTCGCGGAATACCGTGACGCGCTGCGAAATGCGGAACACCTCGTTTAACCGGTGCGTCACATAGATCACGCCCACGCCGCGAGCCGTGACCGCGCGAATCGCGTCGAACAGAATCTGCTCTTCGCCGCCGGTCAATGCGGAGGTAGGTTCATCGAGTATCAGCACCCGCACGTCGCCCATCAGGGCTTTGCAGATCTCGGTCATTTGACGGTAGGCGAAGGGCAGCGCGCCGACCGGCGTCTTCGGATCGAGCGGGATGCCATGCGAGCGCAAAAATTCGCCGACCGTGGCCATGAGCTGGCGGTTCTTCACGAAGCCCAGACGTGTCCGCGGCTCGCGGCCCAACATGAGATTGGCGCCGACCGACAGCGATTCGACGAGGCTCAAGTCCTGGTAGACCACGGCGACACCCGCGTCGCGCGATTGCGCTGGCGAGTCGAACGTGACTTTGTGGCCGGCGATTTCGATCACGCCGTCGTCATACGCATGCACGCCGCTGAGGATCTTGATCAGCGTGGATTTGCCCGCGCCGTTTTCGCCGAGCAGCGCATGGACTTCGCCGGGAAACACTTCAAGGTCGACGCCGCGCAGCGCTTGCACGCCGCCAAATCGTTTGGTGACGCCCGCAACACGGATCAACGGAACCTGAGGCGATGACGCGGCCGCGACCGCAACCGGCTCACTCATCTGGCATGTCTCCTTCGTCCACGCGACGACATTCTTTTCTTTGTACGACGCTGTCCGGCCGAAACTGTGTTGTGATCTTCGCATCATGAATATGGTGCGTCAATAACATTCACAGGCGTTCAGCGGGCTTCTGTGTGTGTTGATGTAACGATTGCTCGCAAAGCTTGTTATGATTCTATCAATCGTTGTAGCATAAGTGCGAACAAATCGTCGGCGGCTGTTGTGCGTCGCGTCATATTTCCGGATGTCTTATGCCAGAAGCCCCATTGCAGTCTTCATCGGTCGTCGCGCTGCGCGGCACACCGCTCGTTCATCCGGTGCGCAATCCCGGCATGCCGTTCGACGCCTCGTGGCTCGACGGCTTGCGCGTCAATCAGTCGGCGGTGGAGCGGCGCACCGCCACGCTCGGCACGCGCCGCAGCGTCAAGAAAGATGCGCAGGCCGCCTGGCTGCTGAAAGCCATTACCTGCATCGACCTCACCACGCTCAATGGCGACGACACGGAAGGCCGGGTGCGCCGGCTTTGCGCAAAGGCACGCCAACCGGTGCGCACCGATCTGCTCGAAGCGCTCGGCATCGCGCCGCAAGGCATCACGACGGGCGCGGTGTGTGTCTATCACCGCTTCGTCGCGGCGGCCGTCGATGCACTGCACGGCAGCGGCATTCCGGTCGCGGCGGTATCCACGGGTTTTCCCGCAGGGCTGATTCCACATCCGCTGAAGCTGAAAGAGATCGAAGCCTCGGTCGCAGACGGCGCGCAGGAAATCGACATTGTCGTTACGCGTGAATATGTGCTGACCGGCAACTGGCAGGCGCTCTACGACGAAGTGCGCGGCTTCCGCGCGGCCTGCGGTCCGGCGCATCTGAAAACCATCCTCGCCACCGGCGATATCCGCACGCTCTCGAACGTGGCGCGCGCCTCGATGGTCTGCATGATGGCCGGCGCCGACTTCATCAAGACATCCACCGGCAAGGAGGGCGTCAATGCGACGCTGGACGTTTCGCTCGTGATGGTGCGCATGATCCGCGAATACCAGGAGCGCACCGGCGTGCTCATCGGCTTCAAGCCGGCGGGCGGCGTGTCGAGTGCGAAGTCGGTGCTGTCGTACCAGATCCTGATGAAAGAAGAACTCGGCCGCGCGTGGCTCGAACCCGAACTCTTCCGGATCGGTGCGTCGAGCCTGCTGGCCGATATCGAACGCCAGCTCGAACATTACGTGAGCGGCCGTTACTCCGCTTTCAACCGTCACCCCGTAGCCTGAACAGAAGACCGATCCCATGAGCGTAGCCGAGTATTTTTCATCGATGGAGTACGGTCCCGCACCCGAGGACGATCAACCCGCGCGCGCCTGGCTGGCGCAGCACGAGGAGCGCTTCGGGCATTTCATCGGCGGTGCGTGGCATGCGCCCGCGGCCGGCGAACGCTTTGCGTCGCATGCGCCGGCAACGGGCGAGCGGCTCGCGGATATCGCCCAGGGCGATGCTGCCGATATCGACGCCGCGGTGGCCGCCGCGCGTGCCGCGCAGCCCGGCTGGTTCTCATTGGGCGGGGCGGGGCGGGCGCGGCATCTGTATGCGCTCGCGCGCATGGTTCAACGCCATAGCCGGCTCTTCGCCGTGCTCGAAGCGCTCGACAACGGCAAGCCGATCCGCGAGACGCGCGATATCGACGTGCCGCTCGTCGCGCGGCACTTCCTGCATCACGCGGGTTGGGCGCAGTTGCAGGAGAGTGAGTTTGCCGATTACGCGCCGCTCGGCGTGGTCGGTCAGATCGTGCCGTGGAATTTCCCGTTGCTGATGCTCGCGTGGAAGATCGCGCCGGCTATTGCCACGGGCAACTGCGTCGTGCTGAAGCCGGCCGAATACACGCCGCTCACCGCGTTGCTGTTCGCCGAACTCGCGCATCGCGCGGGTTTGCCGGCCGGCGTGCTGAACGTGGTCACCGGCGATGGACGCACCGGCGCGGCGTTGGTCGAGCATCCGCAGGTCGACAAGATCGCCTTCACCGGTTCGACGGAAGTCGGCCGGCTGATCCGCTCGGCCACGGCCGGTTCCGGCAAATCGCTAACGCTCGAACTCGGCGGCAAGTCACCCTTCATCGTGTTCGACGACGCGGATCTGGACGGCGCGGTGGAAGGCGTGGTCGACGCGATCTGGTTCAACCAGGGGCAGGTCTGCTGCGCGGGTTCGCGGCTGCTCGTGCAGGAAGGTGTCGAGGCGCGGTTTATCGCGAAACTGAAGCGGCGCATGGCGACGCTGCGCGTGGGCACCTCGCTCGACAAGAGCATCGACCTCGGCGCGATCGTCGATCCGGTACAACTCCAACGTATTCAGTCGCTGGTGGAAACCGGCCGGCGCGAAGGCTGCTCGGTCTGGCAGTCTCCTGAGACGACGCTGCCGAGCGGCGGCTGCTTCTATCCGCCGACGCTCGTGACCGGCGTGGCGCCGGCTTCCACGCTGGCGCAAGAAGAAATCTTCGGCCCGGTGCTGGTGACGATGAGCTTTCGCACCCCTGATGAAGCCATTGCGCTCGCCAACAACTCGCGTTACGGACTCGCTGCGAGCGTGTGGAGCGAGACTATCGGCCGCGCGCTCGATGTTGCGCCGCGTCTTGCATGCGGCGTCGTCTGGATCAATGCGACCAACCTGTTCGACGCGGCGGTCGGCTTCGGCGGCTATCGCGAATCGGGCTACGGCCGCGAAGGCGGGCGTGAGGGCATCTACGAATATCTGAAACCGCGGGCGTGGCTCAATCTTGCGGAGCGCCACACGGCGCGCAGCGCGAGCGGCAACACGGCCACGCTCGATCCGTTGTCCAACGTAACGTCGATTGACCGCACCGCGAAGCTCTTTATCGGCGGCAAGCAGGCGCGGCCGGACAGCGGCTATTCGCTGCCGGTTCACGCGCCGGACGGCACGCCTGTCGGCGAGGTGGCGGCGGGCAATCGCAAGGACATCCGTAACGCGGTCGAAGCGGCCCGCGCGGCGCAGAAGTGGTCGCAGGCAAGCACGCATAACCGTGCGCAGGTGCTGTTCTATCTGGCCGAAAACCTGGCCGTGCGCGCGGACGAATTCGTGCGCCAGCTCATGGTGCGAAACGGTGCGGCGGAAGCCGCGGCGCGCGCCGAAGTGGACGCCTCGGTGCAGCGTTTGTTCACGTACGCGGCGTGGGCCGACAAGTTCGACGGCGCCGTGCACACGCCGCCGCTGCGCGGTGTGGCGCTGGCCATGCATGAGCCGCTCGGCGTGATCGGCATCGCCTGTCCGGACGAAGCGCCGCTGCTCGGCTTCGTTTCGCTGGCCGCGCCGGCGCTGGCTATGGGCAATCGTGTGGTGGTGTTGCCGAGCGAGGCGTCGCCGCTCACGATCACCGACTTTTACCAGGTGGCCGAAACCTCGGACGTGCCCGGCGGCGTGCTGAACATCGTCACCGGCGAACACGGCGCGCTGCTGCCGGCGCTCGCAAAACACGACGACGTGGACGCAGTCTGGTGCTTCGGCAGCGCGGCGGATTCGACGCTGGTCGAACGCGAATCGGTCGGCAATCTGAAGCGGACGTTTGTCGATCACGGCCGCCAGTTCGACTGGTTCGACCGTTCGAGCGAAGGCCGGCCGTTCCTGCGCCAGGCGGTGCAGGTCAAGAACATCTGGATACCGTACGGCGATTGATGGACAACTGATGGGCGATTGATTGGCCACTGTACGGGACGTCTGAAAGACACGCACGCCAACCAGAAAATGGAGGAGACAACGTGCCGAAGAATCTGGATCTGCAGTTCAATGCCGAGGTGCCGTGCGCACTTCACGCATCGATGAACCTTCCCTTGAACCCGGCTGTTCAGGATCAGGGGGAACGCGCATGAACATGTCTACGCAACCAGGCGAAAAGGGACGCGTCGTCATTCTCGGCATCTACGTCACCGATCTGACGTTTCGCGCCGGTCGCATGCCGCAGATCGGCGAGACCATCGCGGGCTCGGCATTCGCGATGGGGCCGGGCGGCAAGGGCTCGAATCAGGCGGTGGCGGCCGCGCGCGCCGGCGCCGACGTGGTGTTCTGCACCCGCATCGGCAACGACGCGTTCGGCGCGATTGCGCGCGCCACGTGGGCCGCTGAAGGCATCACGGCGCGCGCCTCGGTGATCGAAGGCGTCTCGACGGGCGCGGCGCATATTTTCGTCGACGACAACAGCGGCATGAACGCGATCATCGTCGCCTCCGGCGCGGCTGGGACGATGGAGCCGGCGGACGTCGACGCAATCGAAGCCGACATCGCCGCCGCGCGGGTTTTCGTCACGCAACTCGAACAGCCGCTCGAGGCCGCGCGCCGCGGGCTCGAAGTGGCGCGCCGGCACGGCGTCATCACTGTGTTCAATCCGGCGCCGGCCTTGCCGCTCGACGACGGCATCTTCCCGCTGTGCGACTACATCACCCCGAATGAAACCGAAGCGACCGCGCTCACCGGCGTACCGATCGCGAACGCCGACGACGCCCGCCGCGCCGCCGACGTGCTGCTCGCCAAAGGCGTCGGCACGGTCATCGTCACGCTGGGCGAGGGCGGCGCGCTGCTGCATTCGGCGACGCAATCGGTTCTCGTGCCCGCTTATCACTGCGGCCGCGTGGTGGAAACCGCGGGCGCCGGCGACGGCTTCACGGGCGGCTTCGCGGCCGCGCTCGCACGCGGCGACGACGCCATGACCGCGTTGCGTTTCGGCTGCGCGCTCGCGGGCATTTCCGTGACACGTCCGGGCACGGCGCCTTCCATGCCGACGCTCGACGAAGTGAACCAGGTTCTGAAGCAGCCGAACCAGCCGGCGGGCGTGTCCCAGCCGTCCTGACCGATTGCGAAGCTAGAAGGAGGGTGTCGTCACCATGAAGTCTTCGTTCACCGCTGGAAAACTGTTCGGCGACCGGCAACTGAATTTTCTGCTGATCGTCAACGTGCTCGTCGTGCTGGTCGCGACGTGGCTCTCGCATGGCCAGTTCGTCGATATCGACAATCTGCAGTCGATGGGCGGCCAGTTGCCCGAACTAGGCCTGCTCGCGCTCGGCATCATGCTTTCGATGGTGTCGGGCAACGGCGGGATCGACCTGTCCGGTGTCGGGCTCGCCAATCTGTCGGGCATGGTCGCGGCACTGCTCGTGCCGCGCTTCGTCAACGGCGACGATTCGCCCGCGCTCTACACGTCGCTCTTCTGCGTGATCGTGGTGGCAATGGGCTTGCTCGGCGGGCTGCTGAACGGCGTGGTGATCGCGCGCCTCAGACTCACGCCGATTCTCTGCACGCTCGGCACGCAGTTGCTGTTCACCGGTTTCGCGGTGGTGCTCAGCAACGGCGCTTCGGTGCATGTCGATTACGTGGACCCGTTGTCGAATATCGGTAACGGTACGGTGTTTCAGGTGCCGATCGCGTTCTGCATCTTTATCGCAGCCGTGATCGTGCTGGGGTGGCTGCTCAAACGCAGTCCATTCGGCCTGCGCCTCTATCTGATGGGCACCAATCCGAAGGCGGCGTTCTATGCCGGCATTCCGCGGGCGCGGATGCTGATCACGACGTATGCCATGTGCGGCGTGCTCGCTTCGCTGGCCGGCTTGATCAGTGCGACGCATACGTCCAGCGCGAAATGGGACTACGGCAACTCTTATCTGCTGATCGCGATCCTGATCGCCGTGATGGGCGGCGTGAATCCGGCGGGCGGGCATGGCCGCATCATCTGCGTGTTTTTTGCCGCGACGGTGCTGCAGTTTCTCTCCAGCCTGTTCAATCTGATGGGCGTGTCGCAGTTTTTCGGCGATTGCGCGTGGGGCTTTCTGTTGCTGCTGTCGCTTGCGTTCGCGGGCGGTGAACGGGTGCGCGCGATTTTCGGTTTCGGCGGCGGGACGGGCGGCAGTCGTTCGGGCGCGGCGCCTAAAAGTTAGCAGGCACGCGGCAAGGTTTTAGTACATGGCGGACAACGAGCCCTGGCTGTCCGTGACGATGAAATGGGCGACATCGAACCAAAAAGGAGACATCGCATGAAATTGACTCGACTGGGTGCCGGGCTCGCAGCAGGCGCGCTGACGGTGGGCGTGATCGCCGCCGCGCAGGCCGCCACGAACGAAACGATCGTCACGGTCGTCAAGGTGACCGGCATCAACTGGTTCAACCGCATGGACGACGGCGTCAAGCAGTTCGCGAAAGACAATCCCGGCGTCACCGCGTATCAGACCGGCCCCGGCCGCGCGGACGCGGCGCAGCAACTGAAGATCATCGAAGACCTGATCGCCAAGAAGGTCACCGCGATTGCCGTGGTGCCCTACGATCCGCCGACGCTCGAACCGGCGCTCAAGAAGGCGATGGATCGCGGCATCAAGGTCGTCACGCATGAGGCCGACAACGCGAAGAACACGATGGTGGATATCGAAGCATTCGACAACACCGCCTATGGCGCCGGCCTGAACGAACGGCTCGCCTCGTGCATGCACGACGACGGCAAGTGGGCCGTGCTGGTCGGCTCGCTCGGCAGCCGCTCCCAGGTGCAATGGGCGGACGGCGGCATCGGCAACGCCAAGGCCAAATATCCGAAGATGAACCTCGTCGAGCCGAAGCTGGAAACCAACAACGACGGCGAACGCGCCTATGAAGTCGCGAAAGAAGTGCTGCGCAAGCATCCGGACCTGAAGGGCTTCCAGGGCTCGTCGTCGCTCGATGTGATCGGCATTGGCCGCGCTGTCGAAGAGGCCGGCATGCAGGGCAAGATCTGCGTGTACGGCACGGGTCTGCCGACTGAAGCCGGCAAGTTCCTCGAAAGCGGCGCCATCAACGGCATCGCGTTCTGGGATCCGAAGCTCGCGGGCATTGCGATGAACAAGATCGCGCAAATGCTGATCGACGGCAAGACGGTGGAGAACGGCGCCGACCTCGGCATTCCCGGTTACACGAAGGTCACGGTCGCGAAAGGGCCGGGCAAGGGCATCATCGTGCGCGGGCAGGGCTGGGTGAACGTCGACAAGACGAACTACAAGCAGTATCCATTCTGATCTTCCGCCGCTTACGGTTTTTGTTTCATGTTGTTTCATGTGCCATGGCGTCCCCACGGGGACGCCTTAACTTGCGACTCGCCACCATGAATCAGGACGCAATTTCACCGGTTTCACCGAGTTCACCGCAGTCCGAAGCGTCGCAGCCGTTTCTGCAGGTTGTCGGCGTGCACAAGCGCTTCACCGGCGTGCATGCGTTGCGCGGCGTGAGTCTGTCATTCGAGCGCGGCCAGATCTATCACCTGCTCGGCGAAAACGGTTGTGGCAAGAGCACGCTCATCAAGATCATCTCCGGCGCGCAGCCGCCCGACGAAGGCGAGCTCGTGATCGAAGGCGTGCGGCATGCGCGGCTCTCCGCGCTCGAATCGCTCGCCGCGGGCATCGAAACCGTTTATCAGGATCTCTCGCTGCTGCCCAACATGAACGTGGCCGAAAACGTCGCGCTCACGTCCGAGCTGGCCACGCACGCGGGCAAGCTTGCCCGCACCTTCGACCGGCGCGAACTGGCGCGCACGGCCGCGCGCGCGCTCGAATCGGTCGGCCTGCCCGGCAACGCGGAGTTCCAGGCGACGCTGATCGAGCAATTGCCGCTCGCCACGCGGCAACTCGTGGCGATTGCCCGCGCGATTGCCAGCGAGGCGAAGTTCGTCATCATGGACGAGCCCACCACTTCGCTCACGCAGAAGGAGGTCGACAATCTGATTGCCGTGCTCGCCAATCTGCGCGCTCAGGGTGTCACCGTGCTGTTCGTGAGCCACAAGCTCGACGAGTGCTACGCGATCGGCGGCGAAGTAATCGTGCTGCGCGACGGACAGAAAATGGCGCAAGGACCGATCGCGCAATTCACCAAAGCGCAGATCAGCGAACTGATGACCGGCAGGCATCTGTCGAACGAACGCTATCGCGAGGGTGCATGCGAGCAGAACGTCGTGCTCGATGTGCGTGGTTATACGCGCGCCGGCCAGTTCAGCGATGTGTCGTTCGCGCTGCACGGCGGCGAGATTCTGGGCATTACGGGGCTGCTCGATTCGGGGCGCAACGAACTCGCGCGCGCGCTTGCCGGTGTCGCGCCCGCGCAATCCGGGCAGGTGATGCTCGACGGCAAGGCCGTTTCCTTGCGTACACCCTCGGACGCGAAGGAGCACCGCATCGGCTATGTGCCGGAAGACCGCCTGAATGAGGGGCTTTTTCTCGACAAGTCGATTCGCGACAACGTGATCACCGCGATGATCTCCAGTTTGCGCGACCGCTTCGGCCAGGTGGATCGCAGCCGCGCACAGGCACTCGCCGAGCAGACGGTGAAGGATTTGCAGATCGCCACGCCCGGTGTCGACAAACCCGTGCAATCGCTTTCGGGCGGCAACCAGCAGCGCGTGCTGATTGGCCGCTGGCTCGCGATCGACCCGCGCGTGCTGATTCTGCATGGACCGACGGTGGGCGTGGACGTAGGCTCGAAGGACATCATTTACCGCATCATGCAGCGCCTGTCGCAACGCGGCATCGGCATCATTCTGATCAGCGACGACTTGCCCGAACTGCTGCAGAACTGCGACCGCATTCTGATGATGAAGAAAGGGCGCGTGGCCGGCGAATACCAGGCCGCCACGTTGAGCGAAGCCGATCTGTATCACGCGCTGCTTTCGGAAGCCGCATAAAGGACGTATCCACTCATGAACTCGCGCATCGATTCGCGCCTGAACCAGACCATGACCACCCCGACCATCGTCGAAGTCGCTCCCGAGGTCAAGCCGCCGGGCTTGCGGGCCAGGCTCGCGCGCAATCCCGAATGGTTTACCGTCGCGTTGATCGCGGTGACGTGCCTGATTGTCGGCGCGATCAATCCGCGATTTTTCCAGCTCGCGACGCTATTCGACCTGTTGCACTCGGCCACCACGATGTCGCTTTTTGCGCTGGGCACGCTCGTGGTGCTGGCGTCCGGCGGGATCGACGTATCGTTCACCGCGATCGCCGCGCTGACGATGTACGGCATCACCAAGGCCGTGTTCGCCTGGTGGCCGGATGCGCCGTTCGCGCTGATTCTGCTGACGGGTGCGCTCGGCGGCGTCGTGCTCGGGGTTATCAACGGGCTGCTGGTGCATCGGCTGAAGGCGCCTTCGCTGATCGTGACGATCGGCACGCAGTATCTGTATCGCGGGTTGCTGCTGACGTTTATCGGCACGACGTTCTTCATGAACATTCCGCACAGCATGGATCGTTTCGGCCGCATTCCGCTGTTTTTCTATCACACCGCCGACGGCTTGCGCGCCGTTCTGCCGGTGTCGGTGGTGGCGCTGGTGGCGGCGGCGGTGCTCACCTGGTGGCTGTTGAACCGCACGATGATGGGGCGCGGCGTCTATGCAATGGGCGGCAGCCTGGCCATCGCCGAGCGGCTCGGCTACAACCTGCGCGCGATCCATCTGTTCGTGTTCGGCTATACGGGCATGCTCGCCGGCATTGCGGGCATTCTGCACGTCTCGAACAACCGGCTCGCGAATCCATTCGATCTGGTGGGCTCGGAGCTCGATGTGATCGCCGCGGTGATTCTGGGCGGCGCGCGCATTACGGGCGGCACGGGCACGGTGGCCGGCACATTGCTCGGCGTGGCGCTGGTCACGCTGATCAATAGCGTGCTGATTCTGGTGGGTGTGCCGAGCACCTGGCAGAAGGTGATTATCGGCGCGTTCATTCTGATTGCGGGCACGCTGTTCGCGTTGCAGCGCAAGAGTTGAAGACACAACGCGCGGCTTCTGCATTGCGGGGTTGCGGGCCGTGCGTGATGCAGCAGGCGGCAAGCGAGGCCGCAAGCACGCTTACCGGCGCTTGCGGAACTGCTGGCCTTTCTCCGTAATGATGGAGTCGAAGTCGTCGACTTGCGAGAAACGCACCGCTTTGACCACGCCGAACTTGCTCTGGTCCACAACCAGATGCCGTTCTACCGCGCTCGCCATCGCCGCCTGCTTCAGCGCGACTTCATGAAAATTCCAGCACGTCACACCGCGCGCGGTGTCCACGCCGCCCGCGGAAATGAACGCCTTGTTGATTCCCATGCGGCGCAGCATCTCCAGACTTTCTTCGCCTGCGAACGAATCCGACGAGGGCACGTACACGCCGCCGAGCAGAATCATTCGCACATTCGGTTTGCGCCGCAGAATCTCGGCGACATTCAACGAATAGCACACCACCGTGACATGCCGTTCGACCGGAATCAACCGGGCCAGCGTGGTGAGCGTGGTGCCGCAATCGATGAACAGCGTTTCGTTGTCGCCGATGAGTCCCGCCGCGACCGCCGACGCTTCGGCCTTCGCCTGCGCGAAGTGGTCTTTTTCTTCTTCGAGTGAATAGCCGGCGTTATTGGGTACGTCGGTCGCGCTGACGATATAGCCGCCGAGATACGTGAATCGTTCGGGGCTGCCTGCAATGTCGCGCCGGACAGTCATTTCCGAAACGCCGAGCAGGCCGGCGGCGTCGCGCAGGCGCATCACGTTTTGCCTGGTCAACGCTTCGGCAAGGGCGCGGAGGCGGTCGGGTTTCAGCATGGAGATCCTGGCGCGCAGTGTGTGGATGGGCGTTATGTTTTGTTCGATTTGATGAAAGAATTATAACAAGAGGTGGTGCGCGCGGCGAGCGCGATATGAGTCGTATGGTCGGGCGGGTGACGCACGTATGCCGATTCTGGCGCTGACTAGAACCGGTAACCAATGCCGCCGAGAATCACGTCCGTGTCGCGGCTATAGCGTGTGACCACACGGTTCCACGTTACGCGCGCTGCCCAGTGTCGCGTGACCCGATACGAAGCCGATACCGAAACGAGGCCGGACAGTATGCCGTCGCCCGTGTCGCGATTGTCGTTCGAATTGCCGTGGTGAATGGCGGCATACGCGCCGGCACCGATACCGAGTGTCAGGCGGTCGTCAAAAAAGGCCCGCGTGAGCCAGAGTTGCGCGGTGGCGCCGTCGCGCCGCGCGGTCAGGCCGTTGCCTTCATGCAGATAGCCCAGCGTCGCGTCGAGATAGTTGGTCAGCCCGCGCCTGTATTCGATCGCTTCCGCCGCCGATGTTTGCGACTCGAGGCTGTTCAGAATGGTTGTGCCGGCCATGAAGGTCACTTCGTTGTTCGTGACTTTTTGCGTGCGCGGCAGCGCAAAATCACGCGGGCCGGGAGTCTCGGGTGCGTCCAGTTGATAGCCCATGCCGAGCATGACCGCCGTGGTCGACGGCCCGTTCGTCACCCTTACGTGATTGAGTTGCAGATTGGCTGTCCAGCGCTGGGACGAATACCACGTGGCGCGCGCACTGTAGACAACGCCCCAGCCATGCGTATTCGAATAGCCTTTGCCTTCTTCCGCCGCTTCGGTGTCGAAATAACGATAGGGGCCGACGCCGAGTGCGACCACGAAACGCCGTTGTGCAAGGGGTAGCCGGCCCCACACCTGGACGAGTTGGCCATCGCGGTGATGATCGGGAATATGTCCTTCATTGAGCCAGGTAATGCTGCCCGCAAGGTACGGGCCGAACCCTTCCGTATAGTCCATCGACCACGCGTAGGAATGCGTGTGTTCGCCGGTCAACGGTCCCGTGTATAGCGCGAATTCCTGGGCTGATGTGGGGCAGGCCCACAGACATATCGCTCCGGCGGCAACGGCGAGAGTCCAGTTAACTTTCATCGTTACATGAGATCTTCGGTCATGACGGAAAGCGCGCCAGACTGACGATTCTGCATTCTGGCGGCTGTTTGCGGCCATTGTGGCAGGATTTCGCGGAAAACGACCCGCCTGGGACGAGCGGGTTTATTTCTCCAGGTTACGGCTGCTGACTAACTACTCTGCGCCCCCGATGGCATCCCGGCAGCCGGCACGGCCGCTCCCACCTGCTGATAAACCGCCGCCTCAAAACCAATGAGCGTTTCGACGACCGGCATGTCGAAGAACGGGAGCATCTGGGTCATCAGCACACCGCCTATGTCTCTCGACCGGTCAAACCAATAGTACGAATTGAAGATGCCGGCCCAATCGGCAGAGCCACGGCTGCGCATGCCAGGCAGGTCGGCGAGCGTGAGGTGAAAGCCCAACCCCCAGCCCTGCGGCATCGGCATGGCGGGCACCTCGTTGGAAAGTTCCGGCACCGTGGGCTTCGCCGGGTCGGGAAGCGTGATCGAGCCGAGATGGTCCCTCAGTGCCATTTCGACGGTCGACGGTTGAAGGATACCGGCGCCATCATGGAGCCATGCCTGCAGGAAACGGCCGTAATCCTGCACCGTACCGTAAGAGCCGTGACCGGCGGCGTCCCATTCGGAGGTGGGAGACAGATCGGTTTTCGACGGCGCGAGCGTGCCGTCGGCCTGACGTTGCATCACGCGTAACAGGCGGCCGCGCTGCTCCGGATTCGGCGCGAACGTCGAGTCCTTCATTCCCAGCGGCCCATAAACATGCTGCTTGACGTAGCTGTCCAGACTTTGACCCGACAGCTTCTCGACGATCAGCCCTAGCCAGTCGCTGTTGGTTCCGTATTCCCATGCCGTACCGGGGTCGTTGACGAGCGGCACCGACAGACTGCGCTTCAGTCCGGTGAGAGGATGAGGCTCTCCGGTCAATTCGTGGTAGCGCTTCAACTTCTCGCTGAGGAAGAAGTAGCCGAGGCCGGCCGTGTGCGTCATCAACTGACGCACGGTGGCCTTGCTGACGGGCGGGCGCAAACGCGGCTGATTGCCGTCGAAGCCGTCGAGCACCTGCAATTGACCGAACGCGGGAAGTATCGATTCGACGGTCGCATCGAGGCTGAGGAGCCCTTGTTCCACCAACTGCAACGCCGCCGTCGTGGCGACGGCTTTCGTCATCGAGGCGTTGCGGAACAGGGTGTGTGGGCTCGCCTCGCCGGCGGCATGATGGAACAGGATGCCGTGGCGATTGACGACGACCGCCGCAATGCCATGAATAGCGCCTTTCGAAACCGCATTGTCCAGTAGCGCCGTGATAACCGAACCGTCGAAATTCATGCGTGGCTCCTTCGTTCGAGATTGGGAATTCGCTTGCGATTTCGTCGCTGTAACGGATGGCATATCGCATCAGGAAGTGCGATTTAACGATTTTCGCGTGGCCACGTTGGATGCGTCACAGTTCACCTGCTGCATAGGATAACGCGTACGAAGGAGTCCGGTACGCGAGGTGAATGCAAGTGAGCCGTCCATTGTCGGCCGCTCCTTGCGCGATGATCGGAAATGACCATCTCACGCGATTGGACAGATTTTCTGGACAATCCATCCAGGGGGCGGCAGATTATTTCGCGCCGGATGCTGCGTAGACTTGAATTCCCCGAACATTGAGGACATTCCCATGGCAGACCATTCCATCAAGGGCAAGGTTGTGCTCATAGCCGGTGGCGCGAAAAACCTGGGCGGCCTGATAGCCCGCGATCTCGCTGCGCAGGGCGCCAAGGCTATTGCAATTCACTACAACAGTGCCGCGAGTCAGGCGCAAGCCGATGCCACGGTCGAAGCAATCCGCTCCGCGGGCGCCGAAGCGGTGGCGTTTCAGGCGGACCTGACCCGCGCCGGCGCGGTCGAGAAACTGTTCGCCGACGCGGTGGCCGCGATCGGCAAGCCTGACATTGCCATCAACACGGTCGGCAAGGTGCTGAAAAAACCCTTCGTCGAGATCAGCGAGGCCGAGTATGACGAGATGACCGCGGTCAATTCGAAGACTGCCTTCTTCTTTCTCAAGGAAGCGGGCAAGCACGTCAACGACAACGGCAAGATCGTCACGCTCGTCACGTCTCTGCTCGGTGCGTTCACGCCGTTCTACGCCGCGTATGCCGGCACCAAGGCGCCTGTCGAGCATTACACGCGCGCGGCCGCCAAGGAATATGGCACGCGCGGCATTTCGGTCACCGCTGTAGGCCCGGGACCGATGGACACGCCTTTTTTCTATCCTGCCGAAGGCGAAGACGCGGTCGCTTATCATAAGAGCGCTGCGGCGCTATCATCGTTTTCCAAAACGGGCCTGACCAACATTCAGGACGTGGTGCCGTTTATTCGTCATCTGGTCAGTGACGGATGGTGGATTACCGGCCAGACTATCCTCATCAACGGGGGCTATACGACGAAGTGATGGTGCTTGCGCGGCCGGCGGCATGCCGCCGGCCGGCCCGGCAACCGCCGCCATGCGGCGCCTGCGACGAAGCACAAAAGTCGAAAGCGGCACATCAAGGTCATAACGTTCAATGGATAAACTTGATCAATACCGTGTCTTCATCCAGGTTGCCGATATGGGCAGCTTCATCAAAGCCGCGCACGCGCTGGAATTGCCGCGTGCGTCGGTGTCGGCGGCCGTCCAGCAACTGGAGGCGAGCGTCGGCGTGCGGCTATTGCATCGCACCACACGCCGCGTGCAACTCACGGCGGATGGTGCGCAATTGCGGGAACGAATCCGGGCGCTGCTGACCGACGTAGATGAGATCGATCAGTTATTTCAGGTCAGGCAGCGACAGGTCTCCGGTCAGTTGAAGGTTGACATGCCCAGCCGTATTGCTCGCCGTCTGGTCGTGCCGGCGTTGCCGGGTTTGCTGCGCAACCACCCGGCATTGCGGCTGGCGTTGAACTCGACCGATCGCGCCGTCGATCTCGTGCAGGAGGGCGTGGACTGCGCCGTTCGCGTGGGCACGCTGTACGACAGCAATCTGGTCGCACATTCGTTGGGCAACATCGCCATGATCAACTGCGCGAGTCCAGGCTATCTGCGCGAACATGGCGCGCCCGAACGCCCCGACGATCTGCTCGACGGGCAACTGTGCGTCGGATATGCATCTCCGACGACGGGCCGCGAGTTGCCGTGGGACTACCTCGCTGCCGGTCGCGAGGCGCAGATTTCAGTGGCCAGCCGGGTGATTGTCAATAACGCGGAGAATTACATTTCCTGCTGCTGCGAAGGGATTGGACTGATTCAGATTCCGCGTTTCGACGTGCAGCATCTGTTGAGCGCCGGTACGTTGGTGGAAGTCATGCCCGAATTCAGGGCGGCGCCAATGGCGGTTTCGGCGCTTTATCCGCATAGGAGACAACGGTCGCGCCGGCTCGTGGCTTTCATCGAATGGTTCAAAGCGTTGATGCAGCCGCACTTCGAGCCGTGATAAAGCCGTTCGTCACGAACGACTCCAGTACGTCCTCCCCCGCGACCGGTCTGCCGAAGAAGTATCCCTGCATGACGGTGCAGCCCAATCCCAGCAGGACGTTAACCTGCGATGCGGTTTCGACGCCCTCTACGACGCAAGTGAGACCGAGGTTCTTGCTCAGGTCCACAATGCTCTTCACGACAGCGCGTGCCGCCGGATCGTCCACGATGTCCGCAATGAAACTGCGGTCGACCTTGAGCTTGTCGATCGGAAGCCGGTGAACATAGCTCAGGCTGGAGTATCCGGTACCGAAGTCGTCGAGAGAAACTTCCGCTCCGAGCTTTTTCAGGGCGCCGAGAGTTTCGCACGCACTCGAAACATTCTTGATGAGCGCCGTTTCAGTGACTTCGAAATTGATCCGTTCAGGGGCCACGCCGCTTGCTAGCGCGGTGCGGATCACACCGTCGATTGCCTCGGGGGAACTGACGTCGCGGGCCGAAAGATTAAACGCTATGCGCGTCTGCGGTGGCCACGCGGCCGCTGCCTCCAGTGCTTTGCGCAGCAAAACATGCGTCATTGAATGAATCATGTCGGTTTTCTCGGCCACTGCGAGAAAGTCCACCGGAGATATCGTGCCGAGTGAAGGACTCGTCCATCGCGCGAGTGCTTCAAAAGCCACTATTCCTTTGGAAGAGACATCGAAAATGGGTTGGAAGAAGACTGAAATCTCGCGCTCGAAGTCCGCCAGTTTCAGTGCCTGTTCGATTTCATTGCACCGCCTGATCTGCGTTTCGTGCTCACGGGAAAATATCGCCGTCGCGCCGCGGCGATGATTTTTCGCAAAAGACAACGCATAGTCCGCCCGCTCGGACAGCTCTATCGCTGTGGTGCCCGCCTCGGGGAAAACCGCGACGCCGAGCGATGCAGTCAAACGCGCAGTGACGTCCGTCAATTCATAGGGCCGCTGCAGCGTAGCGCAAATCGCGGCGCCCAGATCACATAGCCTCGCCTGACTGACGTCGCCGCTAAACAGGAGCCCGAATTCATCGCCACCTACGCGGGCGGCAATCAGACTGGGCGACGAAAGCGATGTCAGACGGCGCCCGACCTCTTCGAGCAACCGGTCACCGAAATGGTGGCCGTAGAGGTCGTTTATCGGTTTGAATCCGTCGAGGTCAACGACACCGACCGCGATACCCTGGCCGGTTGCACCGCCTGCCGTAAGCAGCTTATCGAGGTCGGAAAAAAAACGGCGGCGATTGGGGAGCCCTGTCAGCCCGTCGAGATTGGCGAGCCGGAGGTTTTCCACGCTGAGACGCTCGGTCTCCGCCTGCTTGATTAAAAGTTTGCGCTGCGATTCCACGAGATCCGCGAAATCGCGGTAATAAATCAGCAAGATGACAATCATCACGGCGGAAACGAGCACCATGTTGATCGAGATGGCGATCAGCACGGCATGTTGGCTCATCAGGAAGAACACGGCGAAAGGCGCGACCACGATGCATGTCATCAGTAGCGCGGCGGCGCGCATATGCATCAGGCAGAAGATGCAGCCGATCACCGTGATCGACATATAGAACGCCACATGGCATTGGGCATAGGCGTCGCCATAGGGAAACAGTAAAAGGCCCCAGACGGTGAAGGCGGCACCGAACCCAGCCGTGAGCCGCAAGGTAGTCCGCAGGCGGTGGGCGATTACATCGTCGGGCAGTTCAGTTTTGCGGGCTCTCAGCCACAGTACGACTCGCGCGGCGCAGGCCACGCAAAGGGCAAGCGGCAAATAAACCGCGAGCCAGCGCGGTGCTACCCGGAAATGAGTGAAGACTACCGCCGCCGTGTTGACGACAAGAAGCACATATAAAAGCGGAACCTGGCGCGAAAATGCTTTGTACTGGGACCGTCTTAATTCCGCGCTGGCAGGGGCGGCGATGATCGACTGGATCGCCTGAACGACCGCCCACGGCTTATCTTCCAGTAATTTTTTCATGTGCGTTCCCGTATCAACCGGCGATACAGCTAGCTCAATACCCGGTGTGAAGCTCCTGGCAGCATGAGGCTTGTCGACTTCGCTTCGACCGGTTCGCATCCAGATTCGACGCGGGACGGCCCGGATTGCATTTTGACGCAGCGATCTCCCATTTTCGCACTCCGGTGCGTTCATGGGGTCCGCGCAGGAAACATGCCTACAATTTCTTGACGAACTGCCTACTGGACCGGGTTGGCCTGTCTCCGGCAGGGCGACGGCCCTGACTCCATGGAAAATGCTTGACCAATTATATTGGATCCAAGATATTGTCTGCGAACCCGGCTCGGGTCATTCCTGTTGATACCCAGAGGGGATCCGTGAATCGCAAAACGGAACATGCAGGCTCTGACTTGACGCTTCCTGATTCGCGGATCGCTGCCGTTGGTCACTACCGGGCTGTTGCGTGATTGGGGTGGGGCGCTCATCGCGATCCGTATCGCTATCTGCACGCGCCTGCTGACAACCGATCCGATTGATTTCCCATCCATACACTCAGTATGACGAATTAATTAAAAAAGGAGATTCACGATGAAGAAGCAGCTTCTCGGCATGACCGCATTGATGGCGGCGACGCTATCGTGCCATGCACAAAGTTCGGTGACACTTTATGGCGCCCTGGACGATGGCCTGACCTTCACCAACAATCAGGGTGGTCATCACAACTACCAGGCGTCGAACGGCGCTCTGGGCAGCAGCAAGTGGGGCTTCCTGATCAACGAGGATCTGGGCGGCGGCTACAGTGCGATTGCGCGCCTCGAAAACGGGTTTGACATCAATACCGGCAAATTCAATAACGGCGGACGCCTGTTCGGCCGGCAATCCTACGTGGGTTTGGGCTCGCCATACGGGACGCTGCTGATGGGGCGTCAATATGATCTCGTCCTCGATTCGCTGCTGCCGCTCTCGGCGTCGAGCCGCTTTGGCGGCATTCTGGCCGCGCACGCCGGGGACGTGGACAACGTCTGGGGCGACTACTCTCTGAGCAACTCGATCAAGTATCTTTCGCCGACTTACGCCGGTTTCAAGCTGTCCGCTCTGTTCAGCCTCGGTGGCGTGGCCGGCGACTTTTCCAACGGCAAGAAAGAGTCGGTCAGCCTCGTCTATACGAACAGCGCGTTAAGCGCGAGCGCGGTGTTCTCGCGAATCAATAACCCGGCTACATCGATTTACGACGCGACTGCCAATCCCGTCGCGGGAACGACGTTCGCCAATCCGATCACGAATCCGACCTTTAGCGGCTACACATCGGCGCACACGTTGCAGGTTGCCGGCGCGGGCGTCAATTACCGCATCGGTGCCGCATTGCTGGGTTTCACCTACACCAATACCCGTTTCGAGGACGTGGTTCGGACTTCGTCGACGCCGTTTTCGGGGACGGCGACGTTCAACAATTTCGAAGCACTCGCCACGTACAACGTCACGCCGGCGTTGCTCTTCGGTGCGTCGTACGACTACACGAAGGCGGAATCCGCAAAATACGGGCAACTCAATCTGGGTACCCAGTATTCGCTCTCCAAACGAACGCTCGTCTATGCGACCACCTCGTGGGAGCACGCAACGGGGACCGACTCCACAGGCAAACAGGCGGTGGCCGCACTTTCTTTCCTGACGCCTTCTTCGACCGGAAATCAGGTCGCCGTGCGGGTGGGTGTACGCCACAGCTTCTGACGCGACTGGCTGCCACCGTTCCTTCCGGCCTCCGCCACAGTCGGATAGTACTCAATTAAAAAGGGTAAACCCTGATCAAAATAGGCCGTCAGGGAAATTCTTCGTTGACACCGTATTTTGGATACAGGATATTGGTATCATAGATGCGGGATGTGGTCGAACGCCGCTTCCGCGTCACTTCTCTCCCACTGGAGGCTTACATGTCACCGATCGCAGCACGGCTTGAGCGCTTGCCGTTCTCCCGCTTCCATTTCAAGCTGCTCATCATGGGCGGACTTGGCTTCATGTTCGAAGCCATCGATGCGGCAATCATCGCCTTCATCCTGCCGGTGGTCCGTACGAAATGGCATCTGACCAGCTTCGAGACCGGCCTGCTCGGCAGCAGTACCTATGTCGGCTTTCTGGTCGGCGCACTTTTTGCCGGGTTGCTCGGCGACCGGTTCGGCCGTCGCGTCGTGATGATGTGGGCACTGACGTTCTTCTGCGTGCTGACGTTCGTGAACGCGTTTGTGAATGACTGGCACACGTTCGCGTTGTTGCGCGCGATTGCCGGCATTGGCATGGGCGCTGAAGGGGCGATCATTGCGCCGTTCCTCGTCGAATTCGTTAGCAATCGCTATCGTGGTGCCTTTACCGGTGCGCTCGCCGGCTTCTTCTCGTTCGGTTTCGTCGCGGCCGCGCTGATCGGCTACTTTGTCATTCCGCTGAACCCGGAAGGCTGGCGTATTGCGCTGGTGATCGTTTCGCTGCCGGTGATCGTTCTGCTCTGGTGGCGGCGCTCGCTTCACGAGTCGCCCCGCTGGCTGGAAACACGTGGGCGCCACGAAGAGGCTGCTGCGGTAGTAACGGACATCGAGCGGCAAATCGAGCGCTCGGGGGTGACGCTTCCGCCCGTCGTGCCCGTCGCGGGCGACGCGACGCTTCACGAATATTCGGGTTCGTTCTTCGGCAATCTGAAGCTTCTGTGGAAGCCGCCTCTCGCGAAAACGACGCTGATGACGTGGTGCCTCTGGCTCTCGGTGACTTTCTGCTCATACGCGTTCTTCGTCTGGATTCCCGGCCTGCTCGTGCAGCACGGCATGACGATTACAAAGAGCTTCTCCGTTTCGATCGCGATTTATCTCGCGCAGATTCCGGGTTACTACTCGTCGGCCTATTTCTGCGAAAAGCTCGGGCGCAAAACGACGATCGTCACCTACATGGGACTCGCCTGTGCTTCGGGAATCTGGCTTGCGTTTGCCGGTAGTGACCTGACAATCGTGCTTGCGTCGATCGCCATGTCGTTCTCGATGAACGGTGTCAACGCCGGCGAATACGCTTACACGCCCGAAGTGTTCCCCACGCATCTGCGTGCCACGGGTATGGGCACGGCGTCAGCGTTTGGCCGTATAGGTGCGATCTGTTCGCCAATGCTCGTGGGCTACATTTATCCGATCTGGGGGTTTGCCGGCGTATTCGGTATGACGACCGTCATCCTGCTTGTTGGTGCGCTTGCGGTGCTCATACTGGGTGTGTCCACCAGCGGAAAAACGCTGGAACAAATCACGGCGGACGAGTACAGCCTCACCGATGATCTGTCGGGCGCTTCCCTGAAAACGGCCAAATAGTTCACGGAGCCACCATGTCGAATAGTAATCCGAACGCTATGCTGCCCGCGCTGGCGAGCGTCGCTGGCGCATTGCAGGAAGGACAGCCGGCGGAGGTCGTTTGGGAAACGATCGAGCAGGCACTGACCCAGGTTTATGGCCAGCGCCTGTTCACGGTACTCGCGTATGACGAACAGTCCAGCCGGCTTGGGCGTCTGCATAGCAACCGGCCTGACATCAATCCGGTCGGCGGCTTCAAACGCGTGACTCAGAGCAGATGGGCGGATCACGTGCTGCACCGGGGCGAAATGTTCATTGGTTCGACCCGTGAAGATATCAAGGCAGTGTTCTCCGAGTACGAAGTGTTGTGGTCGATTGGTTGCGAGAGCGTTCTCAACATACCGGTGCGCAAGAACGGCGTGACGATCGGCACCATGAACCTGCTGGCCGGCGCGGGTCAGTACGACGACGTGGACGTGCGTCTGGCACTCGTATTTGCCCAGCTCGCCGTGGTGCCTCTCGAAGCCAGCCTTGACCGGTTGCGCGAGCTCGGCGAGCCGGATCATATGGAGCAGGTGTAAGAGCCCGGGTGGGACGGGTAGATGTTTCCGCCTCGTGTCATTGTTTAAAAGTTATCTGGCAGCGCGGCCTGGCGACGGTAAGCGTGATGGACAACTGCGCCGCCAGGTCAAAGACCGACGACTTCATCAAGATCGTCTGCACATGTAAGAAGGGGCAATGGAAGCCACTCGCGGTGTCTGGGTCGAAGTCATTCCCGGCCTGCCGCGGGCGTCCGATGGATAGCCCACGACGATTCAATCTTGAAGAACTGGAAATGCAAATTAACACTCATGCCTCGCGAGCGACACCTGACGTTGTGGTTATCGGCGGTGGCATCGTGGGTCTAGCCTGCGCGTGGTCGGTATTGAAAGACGGCGCCACCGTGGCAATAGTCGATCAGGATTTCGAAGGAGATCGCACGTCGCACGGAAATGCGGGCGGAATTGCGGTGACTGAAAGCACGCCGCTTTCGGTGCATGGACTGTTTTTCAAGGCAGCAAAGTGGCTATTCGATCCGCTCGGTCCGCTTTCGTTGGACTGGAAGCATGTTCCGGCCGCATTGCCCTGGTTCATCGAGTTCCAGAGAGTGAGCAACAAGGATCGGTTCCCTTCCATTTCCCACGCCCTCGCGAAAATCAATAATCGCGTGTATGACGACCTCGTGCCGATGTTCGAGGATATCGGCGCGATGAAAACTTTCTATCGCCGCGGTGCGCTGACCGTCTACGAAACCGATGAAGCGTTCAAGGCCGACGCCGCCGAATGGGCGTTCAAGCGGGAATTGGGCGTGCGCTGGAAGACGATGAGCGCCGCTGAAGTTCGCGATTGCGAGCCTTCGCTCGCGCCCGTTTTCAAACACGGCGTGTTTCTTGAAGACTGGTCGCATATTGGCGATCCGAAGCAACTCGTCACTCAATTGCGCAATCGTGTTCGCGAGCTTGGTGCGCAGTTCGTTATCGGCCGCGTGGCTGCGCTCGACCCTTCCAATGCTTTATTGCCCGCAGCGGTACTTGAGAACGGTGAGCGGGTGAGCGGCCGGCGCCTTGTCGTTGCCACGGGTGCATGGTCTGCCGGCCTGGCGAATTCCGTTGGCGATCGCGTGCTGCTCGACAGCGAGCGTGGCTACAACACCACATTGCCCGAGCATGGAATCAGCCTTTCGCGCGAAGTGATCTTTGCCGAGCGCAAGTTCGTGGCCACGCCACTCGACATCGGTTTGCGTATTGGCGGCGCGGCCGAGTTTGCCGGACTGAAAGCGCCGCCGAACTATCAGCGCAGCGACGCGCTTCTCACGCTCGGCAAGCGATTCCTGCCCGGCATCAACGATCAGGGCGCGCTCAGGTGGATGGGACACCGTCCGGCCACGCCCGATTCGCTGCCCGTTATCGGCCGCTCGCCCCGCGTGCCTTCCATTATTTATGCGTTTGGTCACGGGCATCTTGGCCTGACGCAATGTGCGACTACCGGCGCGCTTGTTGCCGATCTGCTTGCCAATCGCACGCCCGGAATCTCTCTCGACGATTACTCGATAGGACGGTTCAGAAAATAGCGAGGCCCCCGCGACCTCGATTTAAACCGCGGGACTGCCCGCTTGTGTTTCAATTTTCTTTTAAAGGTATAGCCATGCAAGTCAACTGGAAAGGTGTTTTCCCCGCTGTCACGACCAAACTGAAGGACGACGGTTCGCTCGATCACGAAGCGATCAAAAGCGGCTTGAACCGCCTGATCGAGAACGGTGTCGGCGGTGTCGTGATGATGGGCATGGTCGGTGAAAATGCCCAACTCACCGCGGACGAGAAGCGCACGGTGCTTAAGCTGGCCGTTGAAACCGTTGCTGGCCGCGTCCCCGTGATTTCGGGTCTCGCAGAAACGAGCACCGCGCTGGCTGTCCAGTTCGCTCAGGACGCCGAGGCAATCGGCGTGCAGGGCCTCATGGTGTTTCCGGGCCTGACGTACCGCTCGGATGACCGCGAAACCGTCGAGTTCTATCGCACGATCGCGCGGTCCACCAAGCTTGGCCTGATGATCTACAACAATCCGCGCGGCTACGGCGTGGACATGCGCCCCGATCTGATGGACCAGCTCAAGGACGAAGCGAACGTGGTCGCGATCAAGGAAGAAACGTACGACACAACCCGCGTGACGGACCTGTTGAAGCGCTTCGGCGACCGCTTTGCGGTGTTCTGCGGTGTCGACGACCTCGTGCTGGAATCGGCGGCACTGGGTGTAACGGGCTGGGTCTCGGGCATGGCGAACGCCATGCCGAAGGAGTCGGTCGAGTTGCTGAACCTGGCCGTGGCGGGTGATTTCGTCAAGGCGCGCGAGCTCTATCGCGCGCTGATCGACCTGTTCCACCTGGATGTGCATGTCAAGCTGGTTCAGTACATCAAGCTGGCGGAAAACATGACGGCCGGCTACCCGGAAAACGTCAAGGCGCCCCGCCTGAAGCTCGAAGGCGAGGAGCGTCAGAAGGTCGTGGCGATTGTCGAACAGGCTATCGCCAACGTACGCGCGCTGTCGAACTGATCTCAACTGCTCGCTAATCGCGCCGCGAGGCGCGGTTGCGGCGGGACTTCAGCAGCGAACGGCCAATCCATCCTGCTGGCAGCGCGAATCTCCGGATTCGCGCTGCCGCATCACTTGCAAACTCAGCGACGTGGGCATTGTGTGCCGGTCCATCAGAACGCCACTTCTCGCTGGGGGAAATCAGTATGTCGCAATATCGCAGCTTCATTAACGGAGAATGGCTTGGTACGACGAGCACATTGCCGAACCTCAACCCGTCGGATCTGTCCGACGTCGTGGGCGAGGCCCGGCTCGCCGACGATGCGCTGGTCGCCGACGCGATCGCCGCGGCGCGTCACGCATTCCGCTCCTGGTCGCTGACGACTCCGCAGCAGCGAGCCGACATTCTCGACGCCGCGGGAACCCGAATTCTTCAGCGCAAAGAAGAGTTGGGGACATTGCTCGCGCGCGAGGAGGGCAAGCGTCTTGCCGAGGCGATCGGGGAAGTGGGCCGCGCGGGCAACATCTTCAAGTTTTTTGCCGGCGAAGCGCTGCGCATCGGTGGCGAGGTGGTGTCGTCGGTGCGGCCGGGTATGACGGTCGAAGTGACGCGGGAACCGCTCGGTGTGATCGGCATGATTACGCCGTGGAATTTCCCGATCGCCATTCCCGCTTGGAAGATCGCGCCCGCGCTTGCTTATGGAAATACCGTTGTTATCAAGCCGGCCGAGGCGGTTCCGGCGTGCGCCACGGAACTCGTGAAGATTCTCGAAGAATCGGGTCTGCCGGCCGGTGTGGTCAATCTGTTGCTCGGACCGGGGCGCGTGGTCGGCGAAGCGTTGGTCGCGTCACCGGACATCGACGCAATCAGCTTCACAGGATCCGAGAGTACGGGACGGGCGATTGCGGTGAAGTGCGTGACAAGCGGCAAGAAAGTGCAGCTTGAAATGGGCGGCAAGAATCCGCTGGTGGTCATCGACGACGCGGACCTCGACGTCGCGGTGGAGGCGGCCCTTGACGGCTCATTCTTCTCGACGGGGCAGCGGTGCACGGCGTCGTCGCGTCTGATCGTCACGTCGGCCATTCACGGGCAATTTGTCGCCGCGCTGCAGCGCAAAGCGTCTGAACTGGTGGTGGGACATGCGCTGGACAAGGCGACACGGATCGGACCGGTGGTGGACGATCGCCAATTGCAACAGAACCTGAAGTATCTGAAGATTGCAGCAGAAGAGGGCGGCCAGGTGCTGGGCGGTGAGCGGGTCGAGCGTCCGACGCGGGGCTACTTCATGCGCCCGGCGCTCGTCATCGGGACCGACAATACGATGCGTATCAACCGGGAAGAAGTATTCGGCCCGGTCGCATCGGTCATCGAGGTCGCAGACTACGAAGAAGCGCTCGCAGTGGCCAACGATACCCCGTACGGGCTTGCCGCCGGCATCTGCACGACGTCGCTCAAATACGCGAGCCATTTCAGGCGGCATGCGGAAGCGGGAATGGTGATGGTCAATGCGCCGACTGCGGGCGTCGATTACCACGTGCCGTTCGGTGGTCGCAAGCGGTCGAGCTACGGTCCGCGAGAGCAGGGTACGTATGCGCGGGAGTTCTACACCGTCGTCAAAACCGCCTACGTGAAGGCGTAATGAGCCCCATCCGGTGTGTGCAGCAGATCAGGTGGCGGGGTCGTCCACCGGAAGCCGGAAAACATCATCCTGGAGCAGCAATATGAAATCGACTTTCTTCTGTATCGACGGCCACACATGCGGCAATCCGGTGCGTGTCGTCGCGGGCGGCGCGCCTCTGCTCGAAGGCGCGAACATGATCGAGAAGCGCGCCCACTTCGAGAGAGAGTTCGACTGGATCCGCACTTCCCTGATGTTCGAACCGCGCGGACACGAGGTGATGTCCGGCAGCATCCTTTATCCGCCGACCCGGCCCGACTGCGACGTGGCAATCCTGTTCATCGAGGTGAGCGGGTGTTTGCCAATGTGCGGCCACGGAACCATCGGCACCGTGACAACGGCGATCGAGAACGGTCTGGTACGTCCCAGGGAACCCGGCGTTTTGCGACTGGACACACCGGCAGGTCCGGTGCTTGCCAGATACAGGCTGGATGGCGAGCACGTCGATTCGGTCCAGCTCATCAACGTGCCGTCATTCCTTCATTCAACTGATCTCTCCGTCGAAGTTGAAGGACTGGGTGAGATTCGTTTTGACGTGGCTTACGGTGGAAACTTCTACGCCATCATCGAGCCGCAAGCCAACTACGCGGGCATGCATGCGCTGAAGCCGTCGGACATACAGCGGCTGAGTCCAATACTGCGGCAGAAGGCCAATCAGAAATACGATTTCACGCATCCGGAAAAAGCGGAAATTCGCGGCCTCAGCCATGTCATGTGGACCGGCGAACCGACCGTTGCGGGCGCAACCGCCCGCAACGCCGTGTTCTACGGAGACAAGGCGATCGACCGGTCGCCTTGCGGCACAGGCACCTCCGCTCGCATGGCGCAGCTTGTGGCTAAGGGCAAGCTTGCGATCGGCGAACGCTTCGTCCACGAAAGCATTATCGGCACGCTATTTGTGGGCGTGCCGGAAGAGGCGACTCGCGTCGGGAAATTCGACGCGATCATTCCGAGTATCGAAGGCTGGGCTCGCGTCACCGGCCATAACACTATTTTTGTCGACGACCGGGATCCGCTTGCGAAGGGCTTCCTGTTGAAATGAAGTTGCGAGCGAGGTCTCACGCAGCGAATGACTTCAATCTGAAGAGGGAATCATGCTTATTCTAAAGAACGCCCGTGTTCTCGATGTCAATCATGAGCACGACGACGCACGCTATTCGATCGTGATCGAAAACGACAGGATCCGCGAGGTGTCGCGCGAGCCTGTCTCGATCAACGGTGCCGACGTGATCGATGTCGCCGGTAAAACGGTGATGCCCGGTATGGTCGACTGCCACGCGCATGTGATTGCGTCGGTGGCGCATCTGGGTAACAACGGGCGCTTGCCCAACACTTTCGCGGTGCTGCGCGCCGTACCGATTCTGGCCGGCATGCTGCATCGCGGCTTCACGACCGTGCGCGATGCCGGCGGCGCCGACTATGCGTTGTCGCGAGCTATCGAAGAAGGCGTGATTGCGGGCCCGCGCCTGTTCGTTGCCGGCAAGGCGCTGTCGCAAACCGGCGGTCATGGCGATTTTCGCGAGCGCTTCGACAACTCGGATCCTGATCCGTGCGGCTGTCACCGGAACCTCGGCGCAATCGGCCGCATTGTCGACGGCGTGGACGAGGTTCGCAAGGCCGTTCGCGAAGAGATGCGTTCCGGCGCGCACCACATCAAGATCATGGCGTCGGGCGGCGTGGCGTCTCCGACCGATCCGATCGGCAATCTGCAGTTTTCGGTCGACGAGATTAAAGCCGTCGTGGAAGAAGCCGCGTCGCATCAGACCTATGTGATGGCCCACGCCTACACCGGCAAGGCGATCGCTCGGGTCGTCGAACTCGGCGTGCGCACGATCGAGCACGGCAACCTGATCGACGATGAAGCCGCCGCCGTCATGGCAAAACACGGCGCGTTTGCCGTGCCTACGCTGGTGACCTATGACGCGATGAGCAAGGTGGGCATCAAGTCTGGGGTTGGGGAGAGCGCGCTCGCCAAGAACGAATCGGTCCGTATTCAGGGGCTGAAGGCATTGGAAATCCTGAAGCGTCACGGCGTGAAGATGGGTTTGGGAACCGATCTGCTCGGCGACATGCATCAGTATCAAAGCGACGAACTGTCGATTCGTGCCGACATTCTGGGCGCGTTCGAGACGATCTGTCAGGCTACTGCGATCGGTGCTGAAATCGTCGGCATGCAGGGGCGCCTCGGGGTGATTGCGGCAGACGCATTTGCGGATCTTCTCGTGGTCGACGGCGATCCTTCCACGGACATCCGCCTGCTGGGCGGCCAGGGCGAGCGGATTTCGGCGGTCATGAAAAATGGCGCCTGGGTTCGTCAAGCCCTGTCGTAAACCTGTCGTAAAGGGCAGGCGGATTATTGGATTTTGGATCCTAAAGCCGACATCGTGCTACGATGTCGGTAACGTCCTCACCCTATAGATCCGTTGCCATGCCCCCGGTTGCCGCCAAACAACGTCGCTCCGAAACGTCCCCGCCAGGCGAGGCTTCTGCCGCCGCGAACGTGACGAGGAAAATCGTTCGTCCCACCACGGTGGATCTCGTGTTGACCGCGATCCGCCAACGGATTCTGAGCGGCGAACTCGCGCCAGGCGAGGTGCTGCGACAGGAAGCGCTGGCCGAGGAACTGGGCGTGAGCCGCGTGCCGATTCGCGAAGCCATCACGCGCCTGACCGGTGAGGGTTTGCTGACCAGTGTCCCGCACAAAGGCGCTTACGTAGCGGAACTCTCGGTGGAAGAAGTCCAGGAAACGTTCGATATCCGCCTGCGTCTGGAACCGTGGCTTTTCGCCGAAGCGATTGCGCGCATTACGGATGCCGAGATCAACAAGGCGGAGCGCCTCGTCAAGGAAATGGACAAGGCTTCAGAGGGCCAGTGGGGACAACTGAACTGGCGATTCCACGAAACCCTTTATCTTCCTGCACAGCGGGATATCACACTGCAGATGCTCAGGGTGCTGCATGACCGTAGCGACCGGTATTTCCGGTTTCAGGTCGTTCAGGTGCCGATTCGCGAGCAGTCGCACGAAGAGCATATGGGCCTCGTCGAGGCATGCCGCCAGCGCGATCCGAAACTCGGAGCGAAGCTTCTGGAGCAGCACGTCAAGACGGCGGCCAAGCAGATTGTCAGCGTGGTCGAGGCGGTGATTTCGCGGTGAATCGCGCAATAGCGCGGCCAGTGAAGAATGCTCTGCCGGTCATATCGGGGAGAGGGTCATTGGCCCTCTTCGTTTGATGCGTTATTGATCGGGTCTAGATGTCCCGCCGATCCGGTGTAGAACCTGGTCGAAAGCTTCATCGAAAGCACTGAACACCTGATGGGCGCGAAGCGCGTCCAGTACCTGTTCGTTCAAACCGCCAGCTGTCGTGAACTCGCCGGAAAGCTCGTCGAAACGGCTCTGCGTTTTCCGTGCGACGCTAGCAAGGCCGAAGTGCAGGCTTGCAAGATAGTCGCGCGCTTCGCCGTAGCTCGAACCATGCTTCTCGAGCCAGCGAGCCTGGTTGTGCAACAGGGCGAAGTAGCTGCCCATCGTTGCTGTTGCTGAGAACAGGACGTCGAACGCTTCCTCGCTGCCGGCCTCGATTGCACCACCCAACTGTGTAAAAAGACTTCGGGCGATATCGTCCGCGGGAAACACGAGTGTGTTGCACAGGTGTTCCGCCACGGTTGGAAGCGGCGCTGCGCGGACAAGGGTTTTTGCCGGCCTAATGAGCGTTCTCAGTTTGTCGACCCCATATGTCGCTATAAAGCTGATCACGTGGTGCCGACCGGAAAATCGCAGGGCTTGCAATACACCTTCGGCTACCTGTGGTCGTACGGCGAGGCATACCACGTCGCAGCGATCCACCACTTCCTGGTTTCCGCCCGCCACGCGCACCATTGGGTACGCCTGCGCGAGCCTGCCTGCAACCCGCGCGTTGCGCGGCGATAGCCATACCTCGGTTGGTACATCAGCGCATGTCGCCAGTCCGGTGACGATGGCCTCGGTGATGCTCCCCGTGCCAATGAATCCGATTCTCCCGACGCTCATAGCGTGGTTCCAGACATGATTTCGATGCGGGCCTCGCCGCCCTCATGCGGCGCATCGATCTGAATGGGCTGTGTGCAGCGGTATAGTGTGTCGAAGACGTCGTCGTCCACCACCACGAGCGGAACGCTCACGCCGTAAAGTTCGTTCGCGACAATGACGCCGATAGAGATGATCAGATCCCGCTCGCGAAGCACAATGCCGCTCGGACCCGTGCCATTGCGGATCGCCTCGGCGAGCACGCTGCTGCTTGAACTGGAGCCCTTGGCGCGCGGCATCACCATGATCTTGCCGGCAAGGCTCCGCCCATGACACGGGTGAGATTTCTCAACGATCTTTCCGAGCGCGGCGTCGTAGCCGCCCCAGAAACTCAATGGTTCGAGCGCGAGTACGGCGCCGCGCGCGTGCCCGGCAGCCAGAGTGCTGGCGTGTGACCAGCCGCTCTGATCCATTCCATGATCCGCGTCACCGCGGCTGGTTTCGTTAGCTGCTCTGTTCATCGAAATACACCTTGCCTTCGAACGCGGAGCGCACGCATTCCTGCATGCTTCCATACGCCACCGAAACGCCGATATTCGCCGGCGCATAGTGTGCCCATTTGCCGGAGTTCGTCATGACGAGTCCGCTCAGTTTTTTCATCACGGGGGTGATATAAGTGCAGGTGTCGACTACGATCTGCACACCGCGTTTGGCGAGAACCTGAGCTATCCCCGTCGTTTCAAGCTGCCAGAGTACGAATCGGCTTGTGTTCACGTAAAAGTCGCATTTCAGAGGTCCGTCATGCAGCGCGAACAATTCGACGAGTTGCTCGAATTCTTCGACTGAAAAATGCGGTGTACCGAGGCTCACCGCGATAAGCGGATCTCCGGGGCGGCCCTGGTTCAACCGCCGCCGGACTGCGGCAAGTTGATCGATTGAAATGGAAATGGTCCGGGCTGGCGCTTGGCCCTGCAATGCGGCGTCGAGCGTCGGCGCCTCAGGTGTAATGCCAACCGCGTGAAAGAGCGCTACCGCGCCACTCGACGCGGCCGCGGCTCCCAGCGCCTTCAATTCGTCTTCGCTGCTATCGGGCGGCAAACCGACGATAGCGGCCACTGTCGCGCCGGCTTGCTCACCTAGCAGAAAGCCCAGCACGGCGAAGAAGACGTCCCGGCCAGGCAGCCTGGCGAAGTCAGGCGCTTCGACGACAATACGCGCGGCCCGATTTTCGGTGATATGAAGCCCGGCGTGCGGAGCACGGCCGGTAATGGCGGCGGCCAGATCGAGGAAGTCGCCATAGCGGCTGGTGCGTGCACCCAGTACTGAATTGGCAAAAACAATGGCATTCGATTCTGCCCACGCAATCTGATCGCCCGCTTTCGGGCGATGTTTCAGCTGATACGGCGCGCAAGTGAAGCTCGATTCGCAGCCAAGCGCGAGGTGCGCTTTCATCAGTCGTTCCGCCGCGCGCTCTGTCGTCTTGTCGCCGTGATACAGCTCTGGGTGGATCAGGTCGAGCGAGCCGACGTTCAGTGTGGTCGGAACAGCGACCCTCGTATCGCCCTGAACAAAACGTTCGACGAAATCGAGGCTGGCGGGACCGTGATAAAGGCACCCGTCGATGTGCGCCGAGCTGATATCGATAAGCTCGCGCGCGCCCATGACGTTTGCGGTGCGGGCGACAATGCGCATCGCAAGCGCGACGCCGCTTCCGAACGCGCCGTCCCGCATGGCCTGATCCTGTGCGTTCAATACCAGCATGACTATGGTGTTCCTTTGCAGTGTTTGCTTTTATGTATGCAGGATATGGGATCCAAAAGCTCAATGCAAGTCACGCGTTATTGCATGCGGCCAATCGCGCTACGTCGGAGGTGGCCTGAAGCGGGCCGGCCTTCGTCGTGTCCCGACTTTGCACCGCTTCGATGCGGCGGTGCCAAGAAAACATCGATTGCTCGAGCACAAGCGGCTCCGCTTACTTGCTGTCGAACGTGACGAGGTTTTTGTCTTTCGAATCAGCCACGAAGATAGCCAGTAATCTGGCGGGTTCCGTGGTGCTGGCATTTTCGCTCTCGGTGTGATGAACGCCGGGATTTTCGGTCCAATGTTCACCCGCGTGAAAAACCTTTTCCTCGCCATTGTTCACCTGGCTACGGATTGCGCCGGACAGCACATAACCGACCACGAAAGCCTGCCCGTGCCGATGCGCGGGCGATTTGCCGCCGGGCGCATAGTCGACGATCAGGGCGGTGATCTTCTTGCCGGGAACGTTGGCGATCGCTTCGGCGAATGTCGGCGTAATCGTTTCGCGCGTGGCGGCCGGTTCCCCGGCAAACAGGTTGCGCGATACGGCAGTGAGGGAAAGACCGGCGAGTGCGGCAGCGGCGATAAGTTTCCTGGTACGCATTTCAATACTCTGAGATGGTAGAAATTAGTATGCCGAATAGTTGTCGGCGGTTGATCAGCTTTCTGGCGCAGCGGAAATCAGGAGGTCACGACATCCCGCTCCATTTTCGGCGACATTGCCCGGTTCGCCCATGTCGCAGCCACCGCCGACAACTCGGCGCGTGCCCGTTCGATTGCTTCGACCCGCGCCTCCTGGTTGGAGAACTGCAGCGGCTGCGCATCGACGAAGGTAGGGTCCGCGACGCCAAGAAAGCCGAAGGCCGCTTTTAGCGCGGGCGTCAGCGCATCCATCGAAGAATAGGGTGAGCCGGGACGCAGATCCGCGCCGCGGCTCGTGATGAACAGAACCTTTTGCCGCCCGAGCTGGCCTTCGATGCGGCCGTCGGCGGTATTCACATAAGTCACGCCGGTTCGCGTGACGCTATCGACAAAGGCCTTGAACGCGGAGGGCATCGACCAGTTGTACATCGGCATCGCGAAGACCAGCGCATCGGCTTCGAGCAGGCGTCGGCACAATGCGTCGGAGTCTGCCAGCGTGGCGCGCATCGCAGCGGTGCGCTCGTGCTCCGGCGTGTAAGTGGCAATGGCGAACGCTTCGCTCACGTGGGGCGGCGTATCCACCGTCACATCCAGATAATCGACGTCAAGCTCCACCCCTTCGTCACGCAGACGCTCGATAAAGAACCGGCTCAACGCGCGGGAATTGGATCGCTCGCGCTTGGCGCTCGCATCGACATGCATAATTTTCATCAATACTTTCCGTGCCAGGATGACTCAAAATGGGTTGCGGCTTGCGCTGAGTGGCATCGCTTACGCCGGCAGCTTGCGGAAAGCAATCGCGAAGCGGTTCCATGCGTTGATCGCCGAAATCAGCAGGGTCAGGTCGACCAGTTCCGCCTCGTTGAAGTGAGGGCGCACGGCGGTCCACACGGCGTCGGGCACATGGTCGAGCGAGACCAGCGTCAACGCTTCCGTCCATTCGAGCGCCGCGCGTTCGCGGTCGGTAAAGAACGGCGTTTCGCGCCATACCACCACGGTCGCCAGGCGCCGTTCGGTTTCGCCGCCATTGCGAGCGTCGGTGGTATGCATGTCGACGCAGTACGCGCAGCCGTTGATCTGTGAGGCACGCAGGCGCACCAGTTCGGCCAGCGATTTTTCGAGCGCCGACTTGCCGATGCGCTCTTCGACGCCGAGCAGCGCCTTGATGGCGGCGGGGTTGGCTTTGTAGAAATCGAGACGTTGTTCCATGATTCACTCCTGAGTTGGATAGGGCGCATCCGGTGATGCGGTGAGTGAAGATTAGTCTTCAGAGTGGACTCTGAAAATGACCAGTTTTGAACAAATCAAGGTAACCACTTAGATCTGTGCGCGCTGATCCAGCAGCTGACCGAAAAGATCCGATTTTGCCGCTTAACTTTCCACAATTCGTTATTTCTATCGTTGGCAACGCTCGCCTACGCTGATGAATAGATGCAATGGAGAATCCAATGAGCGATGCTGTCCAGAACAACCTGACGAACACGCGTCTTGCGTGGATTGCCGGGGTAGGCGCGAGCGCAGGATTGGGAGCGGCGCTCGCGCGCCGTTTTGCGCGTGAGGGTTTGAGCGTCGTTGTAACAGGGCGCTCGCGCGAGCGGCTCGATACGGTGGTCGCCGAAATTCAGCGCGCCGGCGGGCAGGCCCTGGCTTTGCCCGGCGACGTCACGAGCGAGAGCGACCTCGCGGCCATTGCGCGGCAACTCGCGGAACGAGGCACGCTCGAAGTCGCGATCTTCAACGCCGCGGGCGCGACGCGCGCACCGACGCTCGATCTGAGCGCCGAGCAGTTCGAGGCGGCATGGCGCGTCACGACGCTCGGCGGCTTCCTGTTCGCCCGGGCGGCGTTGCCGCCGTTGCTGGTAGCCGGCCGCGGCTCGCTGCTGTTCACGGGCGCAACGGCTTCGCTGCGCGGCCGCCCGCCGTTTGCCGCGTTCGCTTCGGCCAAGGCCGGCCTGCGCTCGCTCACGCAGAGCCTCGCACGCGAGTTCGGGCCACAGAATATCCATGTTGCGCATGTGGTGGTGGATGGGGGCATCGACGGTGAGCGCCTGCGCACCTCCGCGCCGCAGCGGGCGGCCGAACGCGGCCCGGACGGCCTGCTCAATCCCGACGAGATCGCCGACTCGTACTGGCATCTCCATCAGCAAGGGCGCAGCGCATGGTCGCAGGAAATCGACCTGCGGCCGTTCAACGAATCGTTTTAACGTAATGAGGACGCGACCATGAGCGATATCGTCATCGACACACCGGCCTCTGCCGCATCGGTTCAGGCAGAGCTGAATTATCTCGAGTTCAGCGGCGAGAAACCGGTCGCGTATCAATACGAGCCGCCGCCCGGCGTGCCGAAGCGCAGCGGCGTGTACCGCCTGCATCGGGTGACGGTCTCGAACGCGCGCGTTGCGCCGCCGCCGGGTGCGTTGTCGCTCGACCGGAACGGTTTCGAACTGCATCGGCATGCCAGTGCATTGACCGACTTCTCCGACCCGGCGAAGATCGAATCCGTTTACTACCGGGAAAGCGAACAGCTATTGAAGCAGGCCACGGGCGCCCGCCGCGTCGTCGTGTTCGATCACACGCTGCGCGACGGCAACGCAGGGCGTGCCGAAGGTGTGAGGGAACCGGTCAAGTACATTCATAACGACCAGACCTTCGTGTCGGGGCCGCGGCGCGTGCGCGATCATCTGCCGGCGGAGGAAGCCGAGCAGTTGCTGCAAGGGCGTGTGGCGATCGTCAACCTGTGGCGACCGATCGGCGAAACGGTGCGGTCGTCGCCGCTCGCGCTGTGCGATTCGCGCAGTATCGCGCTCAACGATCTGGTGGCTTCGGATCTCGTCTATCCCGACAAAGTAGGCGAGACGTATGCGCTGGTCTTCAATCCGCGTCACCGTTGGTACTACTTCCCCAATATGGCGCCCGATGAATTCCTGTTGCTCAAGATCTACGATTCGGCGGGTGACGGCATTGCGCGGCTCACCGCGCACACGGCATTCGACGACCCCACGTCACCGGCCGACGCGCCGCCGCGACGCAGTATCGAACTGCGCACGCTGCTGTTTTTCTGAGCGGCCCGGTCTCGCTGCGCGGAGTCACTTCGCGTGACTGCGTGCCGCCGTTTACCTTACGACTGAAAGTCACGAAGGTGGAACGCCGCAGCGGCAAGCAGGCTCGCGAAGATCCCATTAGACTGACGACTCGCGCGACGACCTGGCTTCGCCATTCTCCGTCGAGGGGCCCGCATCGCGCGACTTCATGGGAGTCGTTCGATGAAAGTGTATCGCTTCGATCAAGCCGGCAGCCTCGACCATCTCACGCTTCACGACGAACCTACGCCCGAGCCGCAGCGCGGTGAAGTGCTGATCCGGGTGCGGGCGTCGTCGCTGAACTATCGCGACATCGCAATGGTTCACGGCACCTACCTGCGCGCGCAACAGGCCGGCCTGATTCCGCTCAGCGACGCTGCCGGCGAGATTGCGGCCGTGGGCGAGGACGTTGTCGACTTCAAGGTCGGCGACCGGGTCATCAATACGTTTCATGCGCGCTGGTATGGTGGCAATCCGCCGCCCACGCTCGGCTCGCAGAGCTATGGCTCGCATCGCGACGGCTGGCTGGCCGAGTACAAGGTTGTCAGCGAAGAGGCAATCGTCGCGGCGCCTCCCCACCTTACCTTCGAAGAGGCGGCCACGCTGCCTTGCGCGGCGCTGACCGCATGGACATCGCTATCCGGATTGCGACCGCTGCGTCCCGGACAAACGGTGTTGACCCAGGGCAGCGGCGGCGTCTCCGTATTCGCGGTCCAGCTCGCCAGACTGCTCGGCGCGCGCGTGATCGCCACGACTTCTTCGCCGGAAAAAGCAGCGCGCCTCAAGGCGCTCGGCGCCGCCGAAGTCATCAATTACGTCGAGACCCCGGCATGGGGCGACCGGGTGCGCGAGCTGACCGACGGACGTGGCGTCGATCGGGTGCTCGAAGTTGGCGGCGCGGGCACGCTCGAACAGTCGATCAAGGCCGTGGCGAACCGCGGCGAAGTCGCGCTGATCGGCTTTCTCGCCTCCAGCCAGTCCAACCTCGATTTCAACGACCTGTTTCGCAGCGGCGGCGTGTTCTACCGGATCTCGGTCGGCGACCGCTCGGGGCTGCAGGACCTCGTGCGTGCGGTCGCGTCATCCGGCCTGAAGCCGGTGATCGACAGCGTGTTCCCGTTCGAGCGCGCCCTCGATGCCTGGCATCACTTCGACGACCGTGCCTTCTTCGGCAAGGTCGTCATCTCTCATTGACAACAGGAGTCGCCTACATGTCACATTCCGCTGTCGCGAGCATTGCGGTGCTCGACGACTATCAGCAGACGGCCCGCTCTTTCGCCGACTGGGCCAGTCTCGCGCCGCGCGCACAGGCGGTCTTCTTTCACGACCACGTCGCCGATCCCGACTCGCTCGCCGCGCGCCTCGCGCCGTTCGACGTGGTGGTGCTGATGCGCGAGCGCACCCGTCTCGACGCCGGGCTGCTCGCGCGTCTGCCGCGGCTCAAGCTGATCGTCACGGTCGGTATGTGGAACGCGGCAATCGATCTGCTCGCCGCGCGCGAACAGCGGATCGTCGTATCGGGCACGACCGGCGGCGACGCCGCGGCCACCCCGGCGCTCACCTGGGCGTTGATTCTTGCCGTCACGCGCAACCTGCATGCGGAGGCGACCTCGTTGCGCGCCGGCGGGTGGCAGGTGGGCCTGGGTGTGGATGTGAACGGCAAGACGCTGGGTTTGCTGGGACTTGGCCGTATCGGGCAGGCGGTCGCCCGCCTGGGGCAGGCATTCGGGATGCGCACGATCGCCTGGAGCCAGAACCTGACGGCCGAGCGGGCCGCCGAACACGGCGTGGAACGCGTCGACAAGGATCAGCTGTTTCGCGACGCGGACGTGCTCTCCGTTCATCTGAAACTGGGCGAGCGCACCTGCGGGATTGTCGGCGAGCGCGAACTGGCGCTGATGAAGCCGAGTGCCTATCTGGTCAACACGTCGCGTGGGCCGATCGTCTCCGAAGCGGCGCTGATCGCGGCACTGCAGGCACGGAGTATTGCCGGCGCGGCACTCGACGTATTCGACGAAGAACCGCTCGCGCCTCAGCATCCGTACCGGTTTCTACCCAACGTGCTGGCAACGCCGCATATCGGCTACGTTACCGAAAACACTTACCGTACCGCCTATCCGCAGATCGTCGAGGGGATTCAGGCCTGGCTCGACGGGGCGCCGGTTCGCGAATTGCAGCTCTGAATAGCCCGGATAGGGCCGGCGGAACGACGACGGTGCGTCTGGAAATTGCGTTTCGCCTCAAGCGGAGCGTTGCAGCAACGCTTCCACTACGCCGAAGCCGAGGTGGTCCGCCGGATCGAGCCGCCGCAACTGGGCGATCAGCTGTGCGGCTGTGTCGCGTTCGCCGCGCCGCAGGCCGATAAAGGCGAGCGCCTTCAGGGTGAAGAGCCAGAAGCGGGCAGGGCCGGGCGCGTCGAAGTTCGCGTCGCCGGCCCGCACCGTTTGCCAGTCTTCATTCAACCCGGCGGCATGCGCGGCCGCTTTCAGTCCTCGCAGCGCCGCGTGCTGTGCCTCGTCGAGCTCGCCGCGTCGGGCGTGGAACTTGTAGAGCAGATAGTAGACGGCAAGGCTTTGCGGCGAGGTCAGCGTGACGCTCCACAGCACCGCGACGACCTGCTCGGGCGGCGCGCCGTGCAAGCCTTCGATGAGGCGCCGCACGGCGGGCGACACGTCGCCGCCGAACAGTTCGGTCGATTCGACACCGGTCAGCAGGTTCACCAGACCTTCTCCGCCGCCATGAGGCGCTGCACCGGTTCACCGCCCTCCAGGTGGCGCGTGAAGATTTCCGGCACGTCGGCAACCGTCACGCCGCTGTAAAGCACCGCCTCCGGATAGACGAGTACGTTCACACCCTGATCGCACGGGCCGAGACAACCCGAATACGTGATCGCGACGGTGTCGTACGCCTGGCGTTTCTGCTGTTCCGCCCAGAACGCCTGCAGCAGTGCGGTGGAGTTTTTGCCACCTGCGCAGGAGCCGCGCGGATGCTGCGGGGGCCGGTTCTGGGTGCAGACAAACACATGTCGTTCGGGTCTGGCCATGACGTGTCCCTCAACCGAATTTGAACAGGATGCCGTGACCACCGCGCGGATAGTCCCACTCGATGTTCTGGTGGTCGGTGCAGAGAATGCGGCAGCTGCCGCATTCGAGGCAACCGTCGGTGATCAGCGTGACCGTGCCGTTGCCTTCGGCCTTGTAGCAGGACGCCGGGCAGACAAAGGTGCAACTCTTCGCGCTGCACTCGCTCAGGCACACGTCGGCGTCCTTGATGCGGATGTGCGGCCGCCCCGCATCCACGCGGTAACGGTTCTGGAACAGCTTTTCCTCTACGTTGACGGGTACGGTGCTCATCGGAAGGCCCTCAGGAGTTTGTAGGCGTCGCCCACCATGCCGGCAAGCGAACGGGCTTTGCGGAAGCTCGAAAAGATTTCGCGCTCCTTGCTTTTCTTGTCCTTGCCGTCGACCGTGAGCATCGTGCGCGCGGCGCGTGCCACGAGGTCGGGGTAGGTCGTGAAGAACTGCGGATTCTGGTGCAGCACGGCCGGCATGTCGCGGTACTTGTGCAGGTCTTTCATCACGAAGCTCTGGTCGAGCGCGGTCTTGTAGGCCTTGAGCGTGGCCGCGCGATAGCCGAGCCCCGCGGCTTTCGCGTGGATTACCGTTTCAGCGGCGAGGCGCCCGGTGGTCATCGCGAGATTCGAGCCCTCGCGGTGCGCAGCGTTCACGAAACCACCCGAGTCGCCGACGATCATCCAGCCGTTGCCGTAGACCCGCGGGATTGCGTGAAAGCCGCCTTCCGGAATCAGATGTGCGCAATATTCCTTCATCTCGCCGCCCGCGATCAGCGGTGCGATCGACGGGTGCTGCTTCATCTTTTCGAGCAGCACGTAGGGGCTCGTGCGGTTGGGGTTCTTCTTGAAGTCGCCCAGCATGCAGCCCACGCCGATGGTAAGCGATTCCTTGTTGGTATAAAGAAAGCCGGTGCCCGTCATGCCGTCGGTGATCCTGCCGACCATTTCGATCACCACGCCGTCGTCCTCGCCGATGTTAAAGCGCTGGCGGATCGTCTCCTCCGGCATGAAGAGAATCTCCTTGACCGCGAGCGCGACGTTGCCGGCTTCGATCTCTCCATGAAAGCCCGCCTTGCGCGCGAGCGTCGAATTCACGCCGTCGGCGAGCACCACCACGTCCGCATACACGTCGCCATGCTCGCGATCGCACTGCACGCCCACCACCTGATCGCCGTCCATGATGAGTTCCTTCACCGTGGTCTCGCAGATCAGCAAGGCGCCGGCTTCGCGCACTTTCGATGAAAACCACTTGTCGAACTGCGCGCGGATGATCGTGTAGCGGTTGTAGGGCGGCTTGTTGTATTCCTCGCTGCGCATATGCGTGCCGACGAACGAAGTGTCGTCGAGCATCCATATCCGCTGCTCGATGATGTGGCGCTCCAGCGGCGCGTCGTCGCGGAAGTCCGGGATGATTTCTTCGAGCGCCTTCGCGTACAGGATCGCGCCCTGCACGTTCTTGCTGCCGGGATATTCGCCGCGCTCGATCTGCAGCACTTTCAGGCCGGCCTTGGCCATCGTATAGGCGGCGGCATTGCCGGACGGACCGGCGCCGACCACGATCGCATCGAACTGTGAAGGCTTCTTCATGATGATTCTCCTCAGGCAGCCTGTTTGCGGCGCCGCGACAGATGCTCCGCAAAAGCCTGCGTCAGCGCGGGCAACACCTGCAGCGCGTTGCCGACAATGCCGTAGTGCGCGAAGTCGAAGATCGGCGCGTTCGGGTCGGTGTTGATCGCCACGATCACGTCCGCGCTTTCCATACCCACGCGGTGCTGGATCGCCCCGGAAATGCCGGCGGCAATGTAGAGCTTGGGCCGTACCGTCTTGCCGGTCTGTCCCACCTGGCGCTCGGCTTCCACCCAGCCGGCCTGCACGCATGGCCGGGTCGCGCCGACTTCGCCGCCGAGCACGTTCGCCAGTTCGAACACCAGTCTGAAGTTCTCCGGGTTCTTCATGCCCTTGCCGCCGCTCACGATCACGTCGGCGTAAGGCAGGTTGATGCGGTTGCTGCTCGCGTCGGGGATAAAGTCGAGCAGCCTCGTGACGATGTCCGTCTCGATCATCCCCAGCGTTCCCTGGACGATGTTGCCGGTGCGCGCGGTGTCACGCGGCGGCATCTGCATCACGCGTGGGCGGACCGTCGCCATCTGCGGGCGGTACGCGAGCGTCATGATCGTGCACAGCAGCGAGCCGCCGAAGGTGGGGCGGGTTGCCGCCAGCGCGCGCGAGACGGGATCGATATTGAGTTCGGTGCAGTCGGCGGTCAGCCCGGTCAGGAGCGTGGTGGCGACGGAGCCGGCGAGGTCGCGGCCCGTCGACGTCGCGCCGAGCAGAAGGATCTCAGGCTGATGCCGGTTGACGAGATCGGTCAGCCCCTTGGTGAACGGCTCGTTGCGATAGCCGCGCAGGACCGGGTCGTGAACGATGTAAGCGTCGTCCGCGCCGTAAGCGAAGGCTTCCGCGGCGAACTGTTCGAGCGGCTCGTCCGCGCCGCCGAGCACGGCGACACCCACGCGGCTGCCGAGCGTATCGGCCAGCTTGCGGGCTTCGCCGAGCAGTTCCCACGAGACGCTGTGCACGTGTCCGCGGTCGTGCTCGATGAAGACCCATACGCCTTTATAGGCCTTCAGATGCTCCGGCAGTTCGAGGTTGCGGCCCGCGCGGCCGGCGGGTTTCTTCGCGGGAGCGGCGGGTGTGTTCATGATCCCTCCTTCATCAGCAGGTCGGCTTCCAGGGTGGGATGGCGCGTGAAAATCTTCTGCAGCAGGTTCATCGACACATCGCGCAGACTGGAGGCGTCGAGATCGAGCAGCTCCGCTTTCTCGCTGCGCGGTGTCGGGCCGAACACCTTGCTGACTACCGTCGGCGAACCCTTCAGGCCGATCTTGCTGACGTCTTCGATGCCGGCCTGTTCACGGTTCCATTTGCGCACCGGATAGCCGGCCGCGTGAATCATTGCGGGCAGCGTCGCGAAGCGCAGTTCGTTGGTGTTCTCCAGCATCGTGATCAGGCACGGCAGCGCGGTCCTGAGCACCTGCACGCCGCCCTCGGCGCGCCGCTCGACCGTGATCGTGCGTGCGTCGAGATCCGTCTCGACAATGCGCGACACGTAGGTCAGCAGTTGCAGCCCGAGGCGTTTGGCGATGCCGGGACCGACCTGCGCGGTATCGCCGTCGATCGTCTGCTTGCCGGTGAACACGATGTCGACTGCCTGCTCCTTCGCGATCTGCTGGACGCCTGCGGCCAGCGCATACGAGGTGGCCAGCGTATCCGCGCCCGCGAACGCGCGGTCGGTGACCAGCACGGCGTCGTCGGCGCCGAAGCTGATGCATTTGCGCAGCGCATCCTCGGCCTGCGGCGGCCCCATGCACAGCATCGTGACCTTGCCGCCGAAGCGGTCCTTCAGCCGTAGCGCTTCTTCGAGTGAAAACAGGTCGTACGGGTTGACGATCGCCGGGACGCCCTGGCGCATGATCGTGTTGGTCACCGGGTGAACGCGAATCTGCGCCGAGTCCGGAACCTGTTTGATGCAGACGACGATGTGCATGGTCTTGCTCCGCCTGTCAGGCAACGGTGCGCGCGGGCAGCGACGCGCGCAGACTGTCGAGGGAAACGTGCTGCCGCCCGGCGGTGTCCTGGAACACCTTGAACACTTTTTCCTGGGCTGGCGTCGAGACGACGAAGTCGCCGTAAGCCTTGAGAAGCAGCGCGTGATACGACGCGAACAGCGCGGCCTCCTCGCCTTCGGGGAGCACGTCCTGTTGCCGGATGTACTGGAAAAAGCGCTTCAGGATATGCAGCCGGCTCACGTTGACGACTTTCTGGTCGAACGGAATGCCGAAGAACTGCAGAAAGTCCTCGGCCGAGGATAGTGCCTTGAGTTGCTGGACAAAGCTTTCCATCGCGTTTACTCCTCGCGGGCGGATGAGGATGGGATTGGGCGGAACGCCGGCGGCGCGGCGCGGTATCTGTGGTTGGCGCCGCTCACGACAGCTCTCCGACGGTGTCGCGCACTTCGATCAGGAAGCGATACAGGTCGGCGGCGCTGGGCGCCTGCTTGTGATGGGTCGCATGGTGGCGGATACGCGTGAGCAGCAACGCGACAAGCGTGTCGTTGACCGGCAGGCCGAGCGCGTCATAAGCCTGGCGCACGCTTTGCGAACCCGAATGCTTGCCGAGCACGACTGAGCGCTCGCGGCCGAGCTCGGCGGGATCGAAGCTCTCGTAAGTCGAGGCGTTCTTCGCGAGCCCGTCCGTGTGGATGCCGGACTCGTGCGTGAATACGCCGCCGCCGACAATGCTCTTGTTCAACGCGACCGGGCGTCCCGAAGCCCGTTCGACGAGACGCGAGATGCTCAATAACGCGGTCGTGTCGACGGCCGTATCGCGGCCCATGATATGACGCACGCCCATCACGATTTCCTCCAGCGCCGCATTGCCGGCCCGTTCGCCCAGACCGTTGACGGTCGTGTTGGCGTGGGTTGCGCCGGCGCGCAGCGCGGCAAGGGTGTTCGCGGTCGCGAGTCCGAGATCGTTGTGCGCGTGGATTTCGATTTCCAGATCGACCGCGTCGCGCAATCGCGCTATCGCTTCATAGGTCGAAAACGGATCGAGAACGCCGAGCGTGTCCGCAAAACGGATGCGCTGCGCGCCGCACTGTTGCGCGCGCCGCGCCACGTCGGCGAGGAAAGCCGGGTCCGCGCGCGAGGCATCCTCCGCGCCCAGCGAGACCTTGCGCCCGCTCCTGACAGCGGCGCCGATCACGCGATTGACCTGCGCCAATACCCATGAGCGGGGCTGGCGCAGCTTGTGTTGAAGATGGATGTCGGAAACGGGAATCGACAGGTGGATGATGTCGGGATTGCAGCGCAGGGCCGAGGCCAGGTCCGCATCGGTGAGGCGGCCCCAGACCATCAGATCGGCGTCGAGATTCAGCGCGACGATGGTCTGGATGCAATCGATTTCCTCGTCACCCATCGCAGGGATGCCGATTTCGAGTTCGGGCACGCCGGCGCGTGCGAGCGCCTCGGCAATCGCGCATTTTTCGGCAATCGTGAAGGCGACGCCGGCCGTCTGCTCGCCGTCGCGCAGCGTGGTGTCGTTGATGATCGGATTCGACATGAGAAGTTGTCCTTTTGACCTTTGATCTCACTGTTTGCAAGTGCTGTGCCATGCGCGGTTGCGTTGCATCGACGCCTGTAGCGGGCGCTTTCCGGCATTCGTGGGTGTCTGGATGAAGCGGTCCCAACGAAGGCCTGTCGCGAATGTCCTGTTTCGGACAGCCAGGTGTAGTGATGAATGCAGCGTTGCGGAAAGCAGTTGCGATGTGCGATACGACGTGCGTGGTCAGCCGCGCGCGAGGTTGCGTGTGTGTGCCGGCAGTTCGATCGTCAGGTCGGCGTCGCGCAGCTTCACGCAGCATGCGAGACGCGATTGCGGGTCAAGGCCCCACGCATGGTCGAGCTGGTCGCTCTCTTCGTCGTCGGGAGGCGCCAGCGACGCACCGCCCTCGCGCACGTACACATGACAGGTGGCGCATGCAGCGACCATCTCGCAAGCGTGCTCGATCGCGACGCCGGACGCGAGCAGGCTCTCGCACAGCGAAGTGCCGCGCCGCACGTCGAGGTCGTGTCCGTGCGGACAGAGATCGGGGTGGGGAAGAATACGGATGCGCGGCATGAGGTGGGGCTCCCGGCTCGGGCGAGGTCACACAAGGTCAAATGAGGTAAGGCGAGTTCAGACGAGGGTATCGAGGTTACGTCCGGCGAGTGCGTTGCGGATCGACGCGTTCATGCGCCGCGCAGCGAAGGCTTCGGTCGCGCCCGCGAGATCCGTCGACGCAGCCTTGAGCAGATCGGCAGACGCATCGGTCTCCAGCGCCTCGCCCACCTGGAACATTGCGCGCCGCACGGCTGCCAGCTCGTCGGCGGACAGGAGCGCGGCGTCGCTGTCCAGCGCCGCTTCGGTTGCATCGAGCAGACGGCGTGCGTCGATTTGCGCCTCGCGCAACGTGCGCAACTGCATATCGGGCAGCGACGCGTCGATGGCCTGTTGCAGCATCGCCGCGATCTCGACATCGGTCAGTCCGTAGGACGGCTTGACCTCGACGTGCGTTGCGACGCCGGTGGTCTGCTCGCGCGCGGTGACCACGAGCAGGCCGTCCGTGTCGATCTGAAAACTCACGCGCACGCGCGCCGCACCGGCAACCGCCGGCGGGATACCGCGCAACTCCAGGCGGGCGAGCGAACGGCAATCCGCCACGCTCTCGCGTTCGCCCTGCACGATATGCAACGACATGGCCGTCTGGCCGTCCTTGAAGGTGGTGAATTCCTGGGCGCGCGCGGTCGGCAGCGTGGAATTGCGCGGGATGATTTTCTCGACCAGCCCGCCCATCGTTTCGATGCCGAGCGACAGAGGGCAGACGTCCAGCAGCAGCCAGCCGTCGCCATTGCGGTTGCCGGCCAGCACATCGGCCTGGATCGCCGCGCCGAGCGCGACCACCTGATCCGGATCGATATCGGCAAGCGGTTCGCGACCGAAAAATTCCTGCACGGCGTCCCGTACCAGCGGCATCCTGGTCGAACCGCCGACCAGCACCACGCCGTCGATATCGCCCGTGCCGAGCTTCGCGTCGCGCAACGCGCGCCGCGTGGCGGCGAGAGTTCGTGCGACGAGCGCGGCGCCGAGTTCGGCGAACTGCGCGCGCGACAGCGCCGCCTGCCAGATGCTGCGATCGGCGTGCGCGAGCGCGATGACCGCTGTCTCAGACTGCGATAAAGCTTCTTTAGCCACGCGGGCGGCCATCATCAGCCTGCGCTGTGCGGAAGGCGCCAGCATGGCGAGGCCTTCGACACCGTGCCGGTTGCAGAACCACTGCCCAATGGCGCGATCGAAGTCGTCGCCGCCGAGGGCCGAGTCGCCGCCGGTGGCCAGCACCTCGAACACGCCTTTCGACAACCGCAGGATCGAGATATCGAAAGTGCCGCCGCCCAGGTCGTAGATCGCGAAGACACCTTCGGCCGCGCGGTCCAGGCCGTACGCGATCGCGGCTGCCGTCGGTTCGTTGAGCAACCGCAGCACCGTCAGCCCGGCGAGGTGCGCCGCGTCCCTCGTTGCCTGGCGCTGCGCGTCGTCGAAATAGGCCGGCACCGTAATGACGACGCCCGCCAGTTCGCCGCCCAGAGAGGCCTCGGCGCGTACGCGCAAGGTCCGCAGAATGTCGGCCGAAACCTGCACGGGCGAGCGCTCGCCAGCGTCGGTAGCGAGTCCGACCATGCCTGTCTGGTCGATGAAGCGGTAGGGCAGCGAGGCGGCTTCCGGCAGATCGGCAAGGCGCCGTCCCATGAAGCGCTTGACCGACACGATCGTGTTGAGCGGATCCTCGGCCTGGCGCAACTGAGCCGGGTGGCCGACCTCCGGCTCGGCGGCGCGCGTATAACGCACGACCGACGGCAGCAGGCAGGCGCCGTCCTCGTCGGGTAATGCCCGGGCCACCGCGCTCTGCACCGTGGCAACCAGTGAGTTCGTGGTGCCGAGGTCGATTCCCGCCGCCAGCCGGTGCTGGTGCGGAGCGGCGCTTTGGCCGGGTTCGGCGATCTGCAGGAGGGCCATGTGCGCGTCCTTGAGTGGGTGTGTCAGACCGCGAAGCTTTCGCCGCAACCGCAGTTCGCCCTGGCATTCGGATTGTGAAATCTGAAGCCTTCGTTCAGTCCTTCACGCACGAAGTCGAGCTCCGTGCCGTCGAGCATGGTCAGGCTGCGCGGATCGACGACCACGGTCACGCCGTGCGCTTCGAAGCGTTGATCCTCGTCGTTGGCGGTATCGACGAATTCCAGCGCGTACGCGAAGCCCGAGCAACCGCTCGTCTTAACCGCGACGCGCAGCCCTATGCCGCTGCCGCGTTTGCGCAGCGATTTTTCGACATGCCTCGCGGCGGCGGGCGTCAGTGAGATTGCCATGATTGCCTCACACGGAAAACGAGCTGCCGCAACCGCAGGTGCTCTGCGCATTGGGGTTGTGAATGACGAAGCGCGAGCCTTCGAGGCCGTCTTCATAGTCGACGCGCGCGCCAGGCAGGTATTGCAGGCTCATGGAGTCGACCAGCAAGGTGACGCCGTCGGTGACGGTCTGCATGTCGTCGTCCGCCACCTGGTCGTCGAACGCGAAGCCGTACTGGAAACCCGAGCAGCCGCCGCCGGACACGTACAGCCGCAGCTTCAGGTTGGGGTTGCCTTCTTCCTCGATCAGCGAGGCCACTTTCGCGGCGGCTTGAGGTGTGAATTCGAGCAGAGCGGGCAGGGCGCCGGAAGTGGCGGCGGCCGGTTGGGCGAGCGTTTCCATGGTGGTTCCTCTCAGGCTTGAATGGACTCAGTTCGGATTGGACGAGCAGACCGGCTGGTCGGCGAGTTGCAGGCTGTCGGCGGCAGTGCCCTGATTCGCCTGGCGTGAACGGAAGTCGGCCACGGCGGCCTTGATCGCGTCTTCGGCGAGAATCGAGCAGTGGATCTTGACCGGCGGCAGCGCCAGTTCCTCGGCGATCTGCGTGTTCCTGATCGCGAGCGCTTCGTCGAGCGTGCGGCCGCGCACCCATTCGGTGACGAGCGAACTGGAGGCGATCGCCGAGCCGCAGCCGTAGGTCTTGAACTTCGCATCTTCGATGACGCCTTCGCGGTTGACGCGAATCTGCAGCCGCATCACGTCGCCGCATGCCGGCGCGCCGACCATGCCGGTGCCGACGTTCGCGGCGTCCGGATCGAACGCGCCGACGTTGCGGGGGTTCTCGTAGTGATCGATGACCTTGTCGCTGTATGCCATGAGGTGCTCCGCACAGGTGGTTGAATGCTCGCGTATTCGGGGGTTCGGCTGGAACGGGTATGTCAATGCTCTGCCCACTGGATCGTCTGCAGATCGACGCCGGCCTGCACCATGTCCCAGAGCGGGCTCATCGCGCGTAGCCGGGAGACGACCTGGGTGATCAGATCGATCGTGAAGTCGATCTCGTCGGCCGTGGTGAAGCGGCCAATCGAAAAGCGGATCGAACTGTGCGCGAGTTCGTCGTTGCGGCCCATTGCCCGCAGCACGTAACTGGGTTCGAGACTCGCGGACGTGCAGGCCGAGCCCGATGAAACTGCAACTTCCTTGATCCCCATCAACAACGATTCGCCTTCGACGTAGTTGAAGCTCGCGTTGAGATAGTGAGGCGCGCGGCGCCCGGCATCGCCGTTGAGTTCCACGGCATCGATCTTTTGCAGGCCGCTCCACAGCCGCTCGCGCAGCGTCTGAATGCGCGTGTTTTCGGACGCCATGTTCTCGCGCGCGAGCCAGAACGCTTCGCCCATGCCGACGATCTGATGCGTGGGCAACGTGCCGGAGCGCATGCCGCGTTCATGGCCGCCGCCGTGCATCTGCGACGCGATCCGCACGCGCGGCCGGCGTCCCACGTACAGCGCGCCGATACCTTTGGGGCCGTATATCTTGTGAGCCGAGAACGACATCAGATCGACCGGCAACACGGCGAGATCGATCGGCACCTTGCCGGCGCCCTGGGCGGCGTCCACGTGCAACAGGACGCCCCGCTCGCGGCAGAGCGTGCCGAGCGCGGCGATGTCCTGAATCACGCCGGTCTCGTTGTTGACGAGCATGACCGAAGCCAGCACGGTGCCGGGCCTGAGGGCCGCGGCGAACACGGCGAGGTCGACGAGGCCGCTTTCCTGCACCGGCAACACCGTGACCTCGAAGCCTTCGCGCTCGAGTTCGCGCATCGAGTCGAGCACCGACTTGTGCTCGGTCGCGAGCGTCACCAGGTGATTGCCTTTGCCGCGATGAAAGTGCGCCGCGCCCTTGATCGCGAGATTGTTCGATTCGGTCGCGCCCGAGGTCCAGACAATCTCGCGCGGGTCCGCGTTGACGAGCGAGCTGACCTGCTCGCGAGCCAGTTCGACCGCTTCCTCGGCGACCCAGCCATAAGCGTGCGAACGGCTGGCGGGATTGCCGTACATCTCGGTCAGATACGGCAGCATGCGTCTGACCACGCGCGGATCGACCGGCGTGGTGGCGGCATGATCCAGGTACACGGGGTTGGCGCCTCGCAGACGGGGACCGGTACTGACTACGCGTTGGAGATCCGACATCGCAGGCTCCTGAAGGCTGGTGGTAGTGCGACCTTCAGGGCAACTTCCATGCCACCGGACTTTCGCAGGTGAGCGGCCTGTTTCGGCGGGACACACGCGGTCTTGCTGTTGTCTTTGTCTCGATGCGTGCGACACGTGAGAATGTCCGCTGTTCTTTTTGTCGGCTTTGTCGTTCCGCAAGCGGGATCGACAGGCGCGAAGGCTGAATCGCCGGGCGTAGATATTGCTTGATTTCGAAGTTGTGCCTTTGGCGTCGAACTTGCGCCTTGCGCTGGTGCATCGAACGCGCGTGGCGCACGAAGGAGAAATCCATGGTGAACATTCAGGCAACCGTCGCCCGGCAAGCACTGGACTGCGTCTATGAGGTGAGCAAGACGCTGGTTTCGTCGCTCGATGTGGCGAAGACCTTCCGCGAGTCCCTGAACTACCTTCTGCACACGATGGAGTGGCGACGCGCCTTTGTGGTGCTGGCCGAATCCGACGGGCAGTTGCGCGGCCTGTGCGCCGCGGGTCTTTCGCGCGACGAACAGCAGCGTCTGCAGTTTCGTCCAGGGGAAGGCATTGTCGGCCGCGCGTTCAAAAGCGGCATCGGCGTGATCGTACCGGACGTGAACGATGAGCCAGTGTTCCTGAATCGCACCGGCGGCGCGGACCAGATGCCGGGTGCGTGCATCGCCATGCTCGCGACGCCGATCTATGCCGACCGGCGCACGCTGGGCGTGCTCGCCGTGGATTGCGTGAATCCCGGCGCGAGCCGGCTGTTCGCCGACGACCTGCATCTGATGAAGATCGTCGCCACGCTGATGGGGCAGGCGTTGCTGCTTCAGCGCAGCGTCAGCGCGGCGCACGACAGCATGCAGGATGAAGTCAGACGTATGCAGAAGGCGATCAAGCCGAGCCAGCAGATCGATCAGGTGGTCGGCGTCTCGGCGGCCATGCAGGCGGTGTTCGGCCAGGTGCGCCAGGTCGCGCCGGCGCGGACCACGGTGCTGTTGCGCGGTGAGAGCGGCACCGGCAAGGAAGTGATCGCGCGCGCGATCCACAATCTGTCGCCCCGCAGCGGCGATTCGTTCGTGCGGGTCAATTGCGCGGCGCTGACAGAATCTCTTCTGGAGAGCGAACTGTTCGGTCACGAGAAGGGCGCGTTTACCGGCGCGCAGGGACAGCGTAAGGGCCGTTTCGAACTGGCGCACGGCGGCACGCTGTTTCTCGATGAAATCGGCGACATCTCGCCGTCGTTCCAGGCCAAACTGCTGCGCGTGCTACAGGAGCGCGAGTTCGAACGCGTGGGCGGTACGACGCCGGTGAAGGTCGATGTGCGTCTGATTCTCGCCACCAACCGCAACCTCGAACGGATGGTAAAGGCCGGCGAATTTCGCGCGGATCTCTACTACCGCATCAACGTGGTCAGCATCGAATTGCCGCCGCTGCGCGAGCGGCGCGAAGATATTCCCGCGATGGCGCAGCACTTTCTCGCCCGTTTCAACCGCGAAAACTCGCAGTCGATCCGCTTCGACGCCGAAGCGATGCGGGTGCTGACGAACTGCTACTGGCCGGGCAACGTGCGTGAGCTGGAGAACTGCGTCGAGCGCACGGCGACCATGACGCGCGACGGCGTGATCGACCGGTTCAAGTTCCTGTGCCAGGAAGACCGCTGCCTGACGAAGGTGCTGCACTACATCGAGCGCGAAGATGCCGTGCGTCCCGCGCGCCTCGTCGACATTCCGATCGCCGAAGTGTCGTCGCCGCCGTACGGCCATCATGATCTGGATGTCCCGTCGGTGCCGGCTGCCTGGTCCGGCGGCACGGACATGGACGCCGAAACCGAACTGGATCCCGCGACCGACGAGCGCGCATTCGCGACATCGTCGGCCGGCAAGCCGGAAGGCGAACGCGAACGCTTGATCTGGGCGATGGAACGTTGCGGCTGGGTGCAGGCTAAAGCTGCGCGGCTGCTGGGCATCACGCCCCGGCAAATGGGCTACGCGCTGCATAAATACGCCATTGAGGTTCGCCGGTTCTGAGCGGAGTGGAAGGCTTCGCTCCACAACTACCGTCTTTTTCCCGCGTGCGGGGATAGATGCGTCTTTATTCCAGTCTGCATCAGACGTCGACCACCGCAAGCGTTTTGCGTTCATGTGAGATTTGTCGCAACACCGACACGACGCAACGAAATTGTGAGGATTGGTCGTTCGCCTGGATCATACAGAACTGCGAAATATCTCCTGATGCATTGAATTCAGGCCTTCTCGCCGAGTGGCATGGATCTGGCTTTATAGGCTTCGCGCGGCCGCCGTCGGTTGCGAGGAGATATCCATGCAAGCGAGTACAAATGCGAGCGACCTGCCCGCAGCGACCTATATCGGCATCGGCCAGATCAAACCCCTCGGTGTGAAGATCGACGTTCCCTCCGCCGGTGGCGGGTGCGGTACGCAAGGTGGCGAGGGCAAGGCCAGTTGCGGCTCGTCGGGCGGTCCCGACGACATGCCGGCGGAGATCTGGGAGAAGGTCAAGAATCATCCGTGCTACTCGGAAGAAGCCCACCATCACTATGCGCGCATGCATGTGGCGGTGGCGCCTGCCTGCAACATCCAGTGCAACTACTGCAACCGCAAATACGACTGCTCTAACGAGTCGCGCCCCGGCGTGGTCTCGCAGAAGCTCACGCCGGAACAGGCGGTCAAGAAAGTCGTTGCGGTCGCAAGCGAAATTCCGCAGATGACCGTGCTCGGCATTGCCGGCCCCGGCGATTCGCTGGCGAGCCCGAAGAAAACCTTCGAGACGTTCCGCATGCTGCAGGAGCAGGCGCCGGACATCAAGCTGTGCCTGTCGACCAACGGCCTCGCGCTGCCCGACCTCGTCGACGAAATCTGCAAGTACAACATCGACCACGTGACGATCACCATCAACATGGTCGACCCGGCGGTGGGCGCGAAAATCTATCCGTGGATTTTCTGGGAGCACAAGCGCGTGACCGGCTACGAGGCAGCCCGCATCCTTCATGAGCGGCAGATGAAGGGGCTCGAGATGCTCACCGCGCGCGGCGTGCTGACCAAGATCAACTCGGTGCTGATTCCCGGCATCAACGACGAGCACCTGTACGAGGTCAACCGCGAGGTCAAGAAGCGCGGCGCGTTCCTGCATAACATCATGCCGCTGATCTCGGAGCCCGAGCACGGCACGCACTTCGGCCTGAGCGGGCAGCGCGGACCGACCGCGCAGGAACTCAAGGCCGTGCAGGACGCCTGCATGGGCGGCGCCAATCTGATGCGCCATTGCCGCCAGTGCCGCGCGGACGCGGTCGGCCTGCTCGGCGAAGACCGCAGCGATGAATTCACGCTCGACAAGATCGATCAGATGGAAGTGGTCTACGACCTCGAACGCCGCCGTGAATATCAGCAGCGCGTGGAAGCCGAGCGCCAGGCGCAGCACGATGCGAAGCAGGAAGCGCTGGCGGTCTCGCGCGAGATCGACGTCGCCGACGACATGAAGGTGCTGGTTGCGGTCGCAACGAAAGGCGGCGGCCGCGTCAACGAACACTTCGGCCACGTCACCGAGTTTCAGATCTTCGAAGTCTCGGCTGCCGAAGCGCTGTTCGTCGGCCATCGCCGGGTGGATCTGTATTGCCAGGGCGGCTACGGCGACGACGAGCAACTGCCGTCGGTGGTGCGCGCGATCAACGACTGCCACGCGGTGCTGGTCGCGAAGATCGGCGCGTGCCCGAAGGACGAACTGGCGCAAGCCGGTATCGAACCGGTGGATCAGTACGTCGGCGAATTCATCGAAAAGGCGGCCCTCGCCTGGTTCAACGATTACCGCAGCCGCATCGGGAGCGGTGCCGTCGTGCATCGGGACCGCGGCGATGCATCGATTCGCCAGGGCGCTTACACGTCGTCAGCCTCGGCGGCATGACCCCCCACATTCTTAAAGACAGGACACCAGGAGAATTGTCATGGCCCTCAAGATTATTGCGTCCACCTGTACGGGCTGCTCGGCCTGCGAACCGGAATGTCCCAACGTCGCGATCAGCGAGAAAGGCGGCATCTTCGTGATCGACCCCAAGAAATGCACCGAATGCGAAGGCCATTTCGACGACCCGCAGTGCGTCGCGGTGTGTCCCGTGGACGGCTGCATCGTTCAGGTCTGAGTCCGGCTTCTCGCCGGGCCGGCCATTCATCTTTCAGGAGACTGCGCATCATGCTGTCCAACGTAACTGTCACAAGCGCTGCCGAGAAATTCATGCGCCGTATCGTGCGCTTTTCGGGCCTGCCAGCCGGCGCCGGCTTCCGGCTGGTGGTGAGCGCCGGCGGTTGTTCCGGCTATACGGCGGAATTCACCGTCGAGCCGGCGCTGCAAGCGGGCGAACAGGAACTCGACGTCAACGGTCTGCGGGTATTTCTGCCGGCCGAGAGCCGGTTGATGCTCGAAGGCGTGACGATCGATTTTGCCGATACGCCAACCCAATCCGGCTTGACCTTCTTCAATCCGAATCAGGCAGCTTGCGGTTGCAGCAGCAGTGGGGAGTCCACGCCGCCGGGCGTGGCGACCATCGAGATCGGCGCGATCGGCCGCGGGCGGCCGCCGCTGCCGCGTCAGGTCTCCTGAGGCGGAGCGATGGCAATGGATACCGGCGACCGTGCTCTCGACGATGCCATGACCGCGTTCGCGCAGAGTGCGGTCGGCGGCGGCCTGCCGTCCGGCGTCGATGCATTGATCGCCGAGGCGGGCCGGCTGCGCGAACGGCGCGACGAGGCGCTCGTGTTGCTGCAGCGCGCCCGCGCCGCGGCGCCGCGCCATCCGGTGCCGTTGATCGCGTTGTATCGCTTTTACTTCTACGGTCATCAACTGACGCAGGCGCGTGCAATCGGCGAAGACGCGCTGGCGATTGCGCGCACCGCGTTGGGCCCCGATTTCGGCGACGAGCCGCTGGCTCCCGCAATCACGCGTTACGACGCGGCCGCGCGCTTTTATCTGTTCACGCTGAAGGGGCTCGCATACCTCAACATGCGCCTGGGCGATTTCGACGAAGCGCGCATGCTGCTGCGCGAACTGCGCCGCCTCGATCCCGAAGACAGGGTGGGCGGCGCGCTGCTTTCGCAGATTCTGGCGCGTCATGAAAGCGGCGCCGGGTCCGACGACGCAATGGATGCGTTGAGCGCCTATCCGACGCGCGGCTGGACGGGGACGCAACCATGACCGTACAGAACGTGCGCGCGCCGGGTGGCGACATTGCGCCGCTTCACTGGCAAGGCGGCCCGCTCGACTGCGCCGGTTGCGAGTATGCGCGGTTGCGCGAACGGGCGGAGCAGGGCTGCGAACCCGGTCACGCGTGCATGCAGGATGCGTACGCACGCCGCATCGAGCGCTTCTTTCACTGGCATCCCGATCTGGCCAACCAGCAGCTCGCGCATCCGTACTTCGAGGTGCGCGCTATCGCCGCGCGTCACGCCGACGTGTTCCGCTTGCGCGCGTTGCTCGGCGACCCGGACGAGACGGTGCGGCTGCAACTCGCGTTGCGTCTGCCGCTGGGGCAACTGGGGCGCCTGATTCACGATCCGCATCGCGAGGTACGGATTCGCGTCGCGCAGCGCCTCGCGCCCGCCGCGCTCGGGGACATGCGCGCCGATGCCGATTACGGCGTGCGCGAATGGGTCGCCCGGCGTCTGCCGCTGGCGCTGCTGCCGCAGATGATTCGCGACCCCGATCGCGTAGTGAGGATGCGCGTCGCCGAACGCCTCGAAATGCCCGCGCTGTTGCGCCTCGCCGACGACAGCGACGCGGAGGTGCGCCGCATCGTCGCCGAGCGTCTGCCCGCGCCGCTGCTGTCGCGCCTCGCCTTCGATCCCGACTGGCGGGTGCGCTGGGAAGTCGCGCGGCGCGCGGCGGCGGGCATCGCGGCCTCGCTGGTGAACGACGCGGACGAAGAGGTGCGCGCGCTCGCGCGGCAGCGCCGGCAGTCGGACACGCTCAGGGGCATGACAACCGGCGGACAGATGCAACGCCCAGCAGGAGTGGATCATGGCTGACATCAACCGCGACGACGACCTGATCGAGGTCGCGTTTCCTCCGCGCTTCAACTACGGCGAGCGCGTGATCGCACGCTCGGTGATCCGCAACGACGGCACGTACAACGGCAAGGACATCGGCGAAGTGCTGGTGAACAAGGGCGAGATGGGCTACGTCACCAGCATCAACACGTTCCTGCAGCAGTTCTACATCTACGCGGTGGATTTCGTCGAGAGCGGCCACCGTGTCGGCATGCGCGCAAAAGAGCTGTGCACGCTCGACAACCTGCCCGATGACGTGCTGCAAGGTCTGGGCGAGCGCGCCGAAGCGCTGCGCAAGATCGGCACGCGGGTCCAGCCGGATACGTCGCAAGTCAAGGAGCCCTCGCCATGAGCATCGAACCGGTTCAGCCCGCATATCAATGGGGCATGCGCGTGATCGCGCTGGACGACCTGTGCAACGACGGCAGCTTCCCCGAGCGCGGCGCGGACGAATGTCTCGCGCAAGCGGGCACGGTCGGCGAAATCGTCAATGTGGGGCAAGTGGTGGAGAGCGGCGAGCCGGTCTATCTGGTGGAGTTCGGCAACTGCGTGGTCGGATGCACGGAAGACGAGATCGCGCCCGTTCCCGCCGGCGTGCTAGCCGAACCGGGTGGCCTGGCGTGACGGCGCGGGCTAACGCGCCAGCAGCGGCGACGCGACGCGGCGGCCTGCACGCGGGCTGCCTCGTCGACCTGACCCTGCGCCAGATCGAGCGGGCGTTGCGCGAGCGCACCCGCTACCGCTATGTGTCGCCGCGCGTGCTGCGCGAGGGGCAGGGGTTTCGTATCGAGAGCCCGTGCTGCTCGCGCAATGTCGACACGACCGGCGGGGTGATCGATATCGCCTGGCTCACGCGCGACGAAGACGGCGTGTGGCGCCTGAGCGCGCGCGATCACGCGCTGCACCGGTGGATGCTCCAGCACGAGAGTACCGATCTGGCCGAACTGCTCGACGCGCTGTGCATCGATCGCGAACGTGTGTTCTGGCCGTGAAGCCAATCAACGGAGCTGGGCGATGATTTATCTCGACCACAACGCAACCACGCCGCCGGCCCCCGCCGTCGTGCAGGCGATGCTGTCCATCCTGACCGATGTATGGGGCAACCCGTCGTCGCAGCATGCGCTCGGGCAGCAGGCGAAGGGGGCGCTCGCGGCGGCCCGCGCGACCATCGCGCGAACGCTCGCTTGCAAGCCGGCGGAACTGGTCTTCACCAGCGGCGCGACCGAAGCCAATCATCTGGCGGTGTGCGGCTTGCACGCGGCGGCGCCGCATGGCCGGCACCGTGTCGTATTCAGCGCGGTCGAGCATGCCGGGCATCTGAAGCTGGCGCGTGCGCTGGCGGCGCGCGGCATTGCGCTCGACTGCATTGCCGTGCGGCCCGACGGCTCGCTGGACCTCGACAGTGCCGCCGCGCTGATCGGACCCGACGTCGCCGTGGTCTCGCTGATGGCGGCCAACAACGAGACCGGCGTGGTGATGCCGGTCGCCGAAGTGCGCGATCTCGCGCATGCGGCCGGCGCGCGCCTGCATGTCGATGCGACGCAGTTCATCGGCAGGCTGCCGTTCGACTTCGCGCTGAGCGGGATCGATGCGGTGTCGCTGTCGGCTCACAAGCTGCGCGGGCCGAAAGGCATTGGCGCGCTGCTGGTGCGCCAGGGCGTGACGCTGATGCCGCAGGTACACGGCAGCCAGGAGCGGCATCGGCGCGGCGGCACCGAGAACCTGCCGGCCATTGCCGGCTTTGCGGCGGCGCTCGAACGTCTCGGCGACGTGGCGAGCGAAGCGGCGCGCATAGGCATGCTGCGCGACGCGCTGGAGCAAGGGTTGAAGCGTGCGCTGCCGGAGGTCCACGTTTTTTCTGCGCAGGCGGCGCGCCTGCCCGGCACCAGCTACCTGCGCTTCGGCTTGCTTCCCGCCGAGGTCGTGCTGCAGCGACTCGGGCGGCTAGGTGTTGCCGCGTCATCGGGCTCGGCCTGCTCGTCGGGCGGCAGCGAGCCTTCGCACGTGCTCACGGCGATGCGCGTGCCGCGCGACGAGGCGCTGGCGGCGGTGCGGCTGTCGCTCGGCGAAACCACCACCGCACAGGACATTCAGTATCTGCTCGCCCATTTGCCGCCGCTGTTGCGTCCGCTGCTGGAGCAACCCGCATGTTCCGCCTGAGCCTGGTTTGAATCTGTCGTCAATCTCCGGAGTCCGTCACCATGAAAGTCATGATCCGCAAGGACAGCAAGGGCGCGCTGAGCGCTTACGTGCCAAAGAAGGACCTGGAGGAGCCCATTGTCGCGATGGCTCAGCCCGGGATGTGGGGCGGTCTCGTCACGCTCGCCAACGGCTGGCAGCTCGAATTGCCCGCGATGGCCGACGACACGCCGCTACCCATCACCGTCGAAGCCCGGCGTATTGCCGGCGTGGAGGAGTGAGATGAGCCTGAACGCCGAACAGCTTGACGTCGCGGCTGACCTGCTGCGCACGGCACCGACGCTGCGCGAGGCCGCGCTGCAATGGCAGCAGCGTTATCCGGCGGTGCGCACGATGCGGGTCAACGCACTGGACATGCGCGATGAGACGGCGGCGCTGCGGCTCGGTGCGCGCAGCGTCTACTTCCTGATGTCGGATGGGCATTGCATGTCGATCACGCAGCGGCCTGAAGAGGCCGACGCGTTGATCCTGACCGAGGACGAGCCTCATGGAAATCGATGAGATCGCGCTGAGCGAACCGGCTTGCGCGGCGCGCGAGATCGATTTCGTCAACGCCGTGCTGCAATCGTCGCGCTGGAGCGACGGGCCGATGCTCGACTCGTTCGAGCGCGCGTTCGCCGGCTGGGTGGGCCGCACGCATGCGGTTGCGGTGGCGAGCGGCACGCTCGCCACCTGGATCGCGTTGCGCGCGATGGGGATCCGTGCGGGCGACGAGGTGATCTGCGCATCGCATACCTGGCACCAGGTGGCGCAGGCGATCACGCTGGCGGGAGCCGTGCCGGTGTTCGCCGACATCGACTACTGGAGCGGATGTCTGAGCGCCGAAAAAGCAGCGCAGAAGATCGGCCCTCGCACGCGTGCGATTCTCGCCGGCAATACGAACGGCCACCCGGCCGCCTGGGGCCCGCTGCGCGAACTGGCCGACGCGTATGGCGTGCGCCTGATCGAAGACAGTACCGAGGCGCTCGGCTCGCGCTACCGCGGCCGCAACACCGGCTGTTTCGGCGACGTCTCGGTGTTCGACTTCTCCGGCCCGTCCGCGCTGAGCACGGGAGCGGGCGGCATGCTCGTCACCGACGATGACGAACTCGTGCACGAACTGCGCTATCTGCGCGAGCGGCGCGTCACGGACCGCGCGTCGGTTTCGGTTGGCTCGTGGGTGCCGCTGCAAGCCGGCATCAGCGATCTGACCGCCGCGCTGGGCCTCGCGCAACTGGCCGAACTGGACATGCGCCTCGCCCAGCGCAAACAGGTCGAGAGCTGGTATCACGAAGAGATGCAGAGCTTCGAGGGAATCAAGCCGCCCTATGTGGCCGAGGACGTCGAGGAAGTGCACTGGATGCTCTATGTCGTCCACCTGGGCAAGCGTTTTACGCAGAGCGCGCGCGCCCAGATGATCGACGACATGAAATCCTGCGGCATCGAGACGGCGCCTTACAGCCATCCGCTGCATCAGCAGTTCCATTACATGAACACGGGCGATGCGATCGGCCGCAAGCGCGGTCTGCTGCCCGATACCGAGCGCATCGGCGACCGCGCGCTGGCGCTGCCGCTGCACACGCTGCTCGACGCCGATCAGGTCAGGTACATCGTCAAGACGCTGAAGGACACCGCGACCAACGTGGGCGCGGGTGCCGCCATTTATCTGTGAGGCTCACTCCATGACCGTTTCAGTCCAGACCATTGCCCGCCAGCTCCAGGGCGGCGGCGTGATTCCCTACCTCGGCCCGGGGCTGCTCGCGCTGTGTCCCGATTCGCCCGTGCCGGCCACGCCGGCCACGCCGGGCGCGCTGGCCGAGATCATGACCGCGAAAGTGAGCGTGCCGCACAAGATCCGCAAGCGGCTCACGCAGGCTGCGCAATTCATCGAGAACTTCAAGCATCGCAAGTCGGTGGTGAACCTGATGAACGGCGCGTTCGCCACCACGCCGGTGCCGTCGGCGCTGCACCGGGCGCTTGCGGCCAGCGGCGCGGGGCTGTATGTCGATTGCTGGTACGACGACACGTTTGCCGTCGCCCTCGACGAGGCGCGGCCACAAGGCGGCTGGTTTCAGGTGCAGGGTTTGTCGCAGTCGGAACATTTCGGCCAGTGGTTTGGCGCGTATGCGCCGGACGGCACTTTCCTGCACGCGGTGCCGGCCTCGGGCGCGCTGCTCTATAAGCCGATCGGCGGCCACGCGCCCGCGTCGAACTATCTGGTGTCCGACAGCGACTTCGTCGAAGTGCTGACCGAGATCGACATCCAGACGCCGATTCCGCCCGCGGTGCAGGCATGGCGCAGCGGCCGCAGCTTTCTGTTTCTGGGTTGCCGTTTCGACGACCAGCTCACGCGCAGCTTCGCGCGCCAGATCATGAAGCGCTCTTCCGACACGCATTGGGCCGTGCTGCCTGATGAGCCGACGCGGATGGAAGCGCGCTTTCTCGAAGAGCAGCGCATCAAGCGCATCGCGATGCCGCTGGCCGGTTTCGCCGACGCGTTGGTGGATGCGTTGCAACCCGCGTTGGCCGCGTGACGCGCGGCCGCCTATCCGTTGTTCTCTACCTGTCGCCTTCTATCAAGCTCACCATCATGACTACACTGACCGTATTGCCTTCAGGCAAGACCTATGACGTCGCCGCCGGCGCGACCCTGTTGCAGGCACTGCTCGCTGTGGGCGAGCACATCGCGCACAAGTGCGACGGCAAGGCCGATTGCGGATCGTGCCATCTGTTCGTGCAGGAAGGGCGCAAGAGCCTGTCGAAGATCCAGCGGCTCGAAAACGACAAGCTCGATACGCTTGTCGGCATCGGCTCCAAGTCGCGCCTCGCGTGTCAGGCCGTGCTCGGCGAAGAGCCGGTGACCGTCGAACTGCTGAGCTTCGTCTGAGCGGGAAGGCCGCCCTGCGTCATCAGGGCGGCCCGATCGACGGGATCCATGACCGCATCCGTGCGGCTCAGCGCAGCAGTTTGCCGCGCTCAGCCGGCGAAAAGTTGCTGAGGTGTCCTTCGCGCGCCGCCTGGCGCCGCGCCGAGGAGATGATCGCGCGGCTCTTGCCGGGCGCGACAGGGGCGCTCACCTGCCTCGCAAGCGCGGTACTGCCGCATTGCGGGCAGACCGGCGTATGGCCGCCGCGCACCAGCGTTTCGAATGTGTGGCCGCAGGCCGTGCAGTGGTAGTCGTAGAGGGGCATGGTGCTCGGATTTCCGTTTCAGGTGGAAGGGGTGCAGCGAGTTGTCCGTTGGTCGGTGCGCTGTTCTGTGCGTTGGTCCGCTCCGGGGGCCGCCGTTGCGGCGCAGCCTTCGAGCGGCGTGTCCGGGGCCGGAGGATGCGCACCGAGCCCGACCCACGCATGCACCTGGGCTGCATCGAAGCCGACCATGCGGCGCGCGTCGCACTGCATCAGCGGCCGGCGGATCAGCAGCGGCTCGGCTAGCAGCAGCGCCAAGGCGGTATCGGCGTCGAGCGTTTCCGGCACGATCTCGCCCGACTTGATGCGCGGCGCCGCGCGGTTGAACCACGCGTTGACCGGCAGCGGCGCGATGAATGCCAGCAGCGCGTCGGCGCTCCACGGCCAGCCCAGCAGGTCGCGCACCTCGAGCGTGTGACCGGCCGCGCGCAGCAGGGCTTTCTGGCGGGCATTGCCGGCGCAGCCGGGTTTTTCGTAGAAGACGAGGTGGGCCATTGTCAGGCTTCCCGGAGTTGACGCAGCAGTTGCAGGCAGTCGACGCTGGCCGCCATGTCGACGGCCGTGAAGCCGTCCTCGGAGCGCAGCGCCGGATCGGCGCCCAAAGCGAGCAGCGTGCGGAGCACCTCGGCCTTGCCTGACGAAGCCGCGAGCATCAGGCAGGTCGCGCCGTTCGCGTTGGCATGATCGATCGGCACACCGGCCGCAACGAGACGCGTGACGAGCGACGGATTGCCGTTCACACAGGCGAACCACAGCGCGTTGTTGCCGTCCTCGTTGATGGCGTCGAGTGCGACGCCGCATGCGAGCAACTGTTCGACGACGGCCGGCGCGCCGCGCCATGCGGCGTTCATCAGCGGCGTGTTGCCGTGCGCGCTGCGTGCCTGCGTGCCGATGAAGCCTTCGCGCGCGAGCCACGCGGCGAGTTCCGGCGCAAGCGCCTCACCGGACGGATTCGAGCCATCGGCGCCCGCCATCCACGCGCGATGGCCGCCGACCAGGTCGCATACATCGGTAAACCCGAAGTCGGCGAACATTTGCGCACACACCTGGCTGGCGTTGCCCTTGTAGCAATAGATCAGCACGGGCCGCTGCCGATCGGTGCGCAGCAGCAGTGCGTCCTGGTTGTCGGCTGAGAGGCGCACGGCGCCGGGCCAGCCGTCGCGTGAGTAACTGGCGGCGTCGCGCGCGTCGAGCAGCAGCGCATCCGGCCGTCGTGCGAGCCATGCGCGGACCTCGTCGAACGTGAGGCGACGGAACACATGTCGGCCTTTCATCGTGCGAGCTCCCGCCGGCGACGTCGCTCGTACCGGTTTCGTCGACGCTGCGCATGTTGACGGATGGCCCGCATGTCAGACGAAGTCCGGCGTCGCGGCGATACGCTGCGTGCCGGCTTCTTCAATCTGGCCCATCTGGCCCATGTGGCGCGCCGCGCGCAGCAGTTGCAGACCGAGGTCGGCCGCCATGTCGAGCGCGCTGCGGCCGTCGGGCGCGCACAGTTCAGCGCTCGCGCCGTGCGCAAGCAACATTCGCAGGATGTCGAGGCGGCCGCTCGCGGCCGCTTGCATCAGGCAGGTGATGTCGTCGTCGTTCGCATGGTCGATGGGCGAGCCGGCTTCGATCAACCGCAGGATCGTCGCAGGCCCGCCGTGCAGGCACGCGAACCACAATGCATGGTTGCCGTCGTCGTCGAGCGCGCCGGCGCGCGCGCCGAATGCGAGCAACGCTTCGACCACCGCGTCTTCGCCGTGCTGCGCGGCGCGCATCAGCGGGGTCTCGCCGTTCACGCCGCGCGAATGTAGATCGGGAAAGCCGTGGTATACCAGCCAGGTGGAAAGTGCGGCGGGCGCGATCGTTTCGAGGCGTGCGTCGGCGCTCTGGGCCACTCGCCGCGGCAGGCGTTCGCGGACGGCGAGGGCAGTGTCGGTGTGCATGATCATGCTCGCGTTCGGGTGCAAGGGAATATCGGGCGACGCAGCCGCGCGGGCGGCTGCCATCGGCCCCGTGCTTCAGACCGGGCGGTTTTCGTTGGGGTTGCGCACCGGTCCCATCAGGTCAAGCCCTTCGCTGTAGGTGATCGTGTCGAAGGTCACGTCGAACCTGATAGCCGCGTCAGCTACCGCATCGAGCTTGCCGCCTGTGTCCTTCTTCTTCAGTTCGTTCTTTTCCAGGTACAGCAGCTCGAGCATTTCGTTGTACACGGTGGATTCGAGGATCGGCAGCACATAGAACATCGCGCCCTTGTACGGCACCTGATACCGCTTGCTCAGGTCGATGTTGTCGCAGAACAGAAAGTACTTGCCGCCCGCCGACAGCGTGTCGCCCAGCACCTCCGCCACATCCTTCAGATATTCGAAACTCAGCAGATACCCGGCGAAAAAGGGCAGGTGCTTTTCGCCGATCGTCGCGCAGGCCATCACCTGATCGCAGGTCAGCTCCGGCGGACGCGCCTCGTCGGCGAGCTTCGGCGCAAAGCGCAGCGCGAGTTCGCCGCGAAAGCCGACCCGGCCGAACTTGTTCGTCAGCCCCTTGAGTACCGGGTTGAGCAGACGGCCTTCGTGTTCGAGACGGGCGAACGCGGTGTCGTCGATCTCCTTGTGGGCGAGCGTTTCGGTCATCACAGATCCTTGGGTTGAACAGCGTTGAAGAGGAATTCACGTCTACGTGTTGCGCATCCAGTCGGCGGTTTTGAAAAACGACTGCATCAGTTCGTCGCGCAACACTGGATCGACTCCCGTTTCGTCGAGCGCGCCATGCATGCAGGCCAGCCAGGCGTCGCGTTCCGCGAGCCCGATGGCGAAAGCCGCATGACGCATGCGCAAGCGTGGATGGCCGCGCTGCGCCGAGTACTGCTTGTCGCCGCCGAGCCATTCGCACAGATACAGCACCAGTACCGCCTTCGTCGACGACAGGTCCGGGTGATGCATCGCACGAATGCGCTGTGCGTCGGGCCGCGTATCCATGAGCCGGTAGAACGCGTCGACCAGACGGATGACGGCGGGCTCGCCGCCCAGACGGTCGAAATGCGTCGCGCGCGGCATGTGTTGCGGAGAGGGGATGGCAGGTGTGTTCATGGCGCGATCAATGCAATAACCGAACCAGGCTGAGTCGAGTCGCTCACGAGGCCGCCGCCAGCCGCGCATGCGGCGACCGGACCGCACGCATGCGGACCAACGCGACAGAAATGGCCCGACAAATGACCCGACACACGGCCCGACAAACGCGCCCGAACGGTTTGATTCGCGACGAAGTTCGCGAGCTTTGTCGCGAAACCGACAAGACAGCACAGGAGTCCGGAAAGTCACGAACGTACCGCACAGTGCGGCAGCACGGACGCGACACGGCATCGCTGGCGACATGGCACGGAAGCTGCATTTGGGGTCCAGCGCGGACACAGGTCCGGCCGATGCGTGACTCGATATAAGAAGACCCATACAGGCACGACAGGCTGACATGGTCGCGGTTACGCAACCCTGGTTTCAACCCTCCTTCCTGAATGGAGAAATGCAATGTCCAAACTTCGGCAAATCGCGTTCTACGGCAAAGGTGGCATCGGCAAGTCGACCACCTCGCAGAACACCCTGGCAGCCCTGACCGAACTCGGCCAGAAGATCCTGATCGTCGGCTGCGATCCCAAGGCGGACTCGACCCGCCTGATCCTGCACGCCAAGGCGCAGGACACCATCCTGTCGCTGGCCGCCGAAGCCGGCTCGGTGGAAGACCTCGAACTCGAGGACGTGATGAAGATCGGTTACCGCGACATCCGTTGCGTGGAATCCGGTGGCCCGGAACCGGGCGTCGGCTGCGCGGGCCGCGGCGTGATCACGTCGATCAACTTCCTCGAAGAAAACGGCGCCTATGACGGCGTGGACTACGTCTCGTACGACGTGCTCGGCGACGTGGTGTGCGGCGGCTTCGCCATGCCGATTCGCGAAAACAAGGCCCAGGAAATCTACATCGTGATGTCCGGCGAAATGATGGCCATGTACGCCGCCAACAATATTTCGAAGGGCATTCTGAAGTACGCGAACAGCGGCGGTGTGCGCCTGGGCGGTCTGGTGTGCAACGAACGTCAGACCGACAAGGAGCTCGAGCTCGCCGAAGCACTGGCGAAGATGCTGGGTTCGCGGCTCATCCACTTCGTTCCGCGCGACAACATCGTGCAGCACGCCGAGCTGCGCCGCATGACGGTGATCGAATTCGCGCCGGAGTCGAAGCAGGCTGAAGAGTATCGCCAGCTCGCCACCAAGGTACACAACAACGCGGGCAACGGCACGATCCCGACGCCGATCACGATGGATCAGCTGGAAGACCTGCTGATGGAGCACGGCATCATGAAGTCCATCGACGAATCCGAAGTCGGCAAGACCGCAGCGGAGCTGACTGCCTGAGCGAGCGTTGCAGTGCGCGGCCCGGCGTTGTTCTTCACGCAATGACCGGGCCGTGCATGCAACCCGCCGCGAGGCCTGATATTCACCCAATGGAGCATTCCCATGAGCGTCACTGTTGAAGAGCGCAAGGCCGCGAACAAGGCCCTGATCGATGAAGTGCTGAAGGCCTATCCCGAGAAAATGGCCAAACGGCGCGCCAAGCATTTAGGCACCTTCGAGGACGGCAAGCCCGACTGTGGCGTGAAATCCAACATCAAGTCATTGCCGGGCGTGATGACCATTCGCGGTTGCGCGTACGCCGGCTCGAAGGGCGTCGTGTGGGGGCCGATCAAGGACATGATCCACATCAGCCACGGCCCGGTCGGTTGCGGCCAGTACTCGTGGGCGGCACGCCGCAACTACTACATCGGCACCACCGGCATCGACACCTTCGTGACGATGCAGTTCACCTCGGACTTCCAGGAAAAGGACATCGTTTTCGGCGGCGACAAGAAGCTCGACAAGATCATCGACGAGATTCAGGTGCTGTTTCCGCTGAACAAGGGCATCTCGATCCAGAGCGAATGCCCGATCGGGCTGATCGGCGACGACATCGAGGCCGTCTCGAAGAAAAAAAGTGCGCAGTATGAAGGGCACACCATCGTGCCGGTGCGTTGCGAAGGTTTTCGCGGTGTCAGCCAGTCGCTCGGCCACCATCTTGCCAACGATGCGATCCGCGACTGGGTGTTCGACAAGACCGATCCCGACAAGCGCCCCGATTTCGTGTCGACGCCGTACGACGTCGCGATTATCGGCGACTACAACATCGGCGGCGATGCCTGGTCGAGCCGGATTCTGCTCGAAGAAATCGGCCTGCGCGTGATCGCGCAATGGTCGGGCGACGGCTCGATCGCCGAGCTCGAGAACACGCCGAAGGCCAAGCTCAACGTGCTGCACTGCTATCGCTCGATGAACTACATCAGCCGGCACATGGAAGAGAAGTACGGCATTCCCTGGGTTGAATACAACTTCTTCGGCCCGACGATGATCGAGAAGAGCCTGCGCGAAATCGCCAGCCATTTCGACGACACCATCAAGGCCAATGCGGAGAAGGTGATCGCGAAGTATCGTCCGCTCGTCGACGCGGTGAACGCGAAGTTCAGGCCGCGCCTGCAGGACAAGACGGTGATGCTGTTCGTCGGCGGGCTGCGTCCGCGCCACGTGATCGGTGCTTATGAAGACCTCGGCATGAACGTGGTGGGCACGGGCTACGAGTTCGGCCACAACGACGACTATCAGCGCACCACGCACTACGTGAAGGACGGCACGCTGATTTACGACGACGTGACCGGCTACGAGTTCGAGAAGTTCGTCGAACAGATCCAGCCCGACCTGGTCGGCTCCGGCATCAAGGAAAAGTACGTATTCCAGAAGATGGGCGTGCCATTTCGCCAGATGCACAGCTGGGATTATTCCGGCCCGTACCACGGCTACGACGGCTACGCCATTTTCGCGCGCGACATGGATATGGCCATTTCCAGCCCGGTTTGGGGGCTCGCCAGGGCGCCCTGGAAGAAAACCTCCTAAGCCCCGATGGCCGGCAGGCCATTGAAGCCATCGAACTGAATATCAGGAGCATCCCATGCCCCAATCCGCAGACAAGATTCTCGACCACGAACTGCTGTTCCGTGAGCCCGAGTACCAGGAAATTTTCCGCACGAAAAAGGAAAACTTCGAATTCAACCATCCCGACGAGCAGGTCAAGCAGATCGTCGAATGGACCAAAACCGAGGACTACAAGCAGAAGAACTTTGCGCGCGACTCGCTGACCGTCAACCCGGCCAAGGCTTGCCAGCCGCTCGGCGCGGTGTATGTCGCCAACGGTTTTCACAAGACGCTGAGCTTCGTGCACGGCTCGCAGGGTTGCGTCGCCTATTACCGCTCGCACTTCTCGCGTCACTTCAAGGAGCCGACCTCGTGCGTCAGTTCGTCGATGACCGAGGACGCGGCCGTGTTCGGCGGTATGAACAACATGATCGACGGTCTCGCCAACGCGTACAACCTGTACAAGCCCGAGATGATCGCGGTCTCGACGACCTGCATGGCGGAGGTGATCGGCGACGACCTCGACGCGTTCATCAAGAACAGCAAGCAGAAGGGCAGCGTGCCGGAAGACTACGATGTGCCGTTCGCGCACACGCCGGCCTTCGTGGGCAGCCATGTCACCGGCTACGACAACGCGCTTCTCGGCATCCTCAAGCACTTCTGGGACGGCAAGGCCGGCACGGCGGCGCCGCTCGAACGTGTGGCCGATGAGAGCGTCAACTTCATCGGCGGGTTCGACGGCTACGTGGTCGGCAACATGAAGGAAATCCGCCGCATCTTCGATCTGTTCGGCGTGCAGGTGAACATCCTCTGCGATCCGTCCGAAACGTGGAATACGCCGACGGACCGCGAGTTCCGCATGTACGAAGGCGGCACGACCAAGGAGGAGGTGGAGCGCGCATTGAACGCGAAGGCGACCTTCGTGTTCCAGGAATACTGCTGCGAGAAGACCAGCAAGTTCATCGCCGAGCACGGTCAGGAAGTCGTGGTGCTGAATGCGCCGGTCGGCGTGGCGGGCACCGATCAGTTCCTGATGGAAATCTCGCGCGTGACCGGCAAGCCGATTCCGGCGCAGCTGGAGAAGGAGCGCGGCCAGCTCGTCGACGCGATGGCCGATAGCCAGGCGCATCTGCACGGCAAGCGTTTCGCGCTCTACGGCGACCCGGACCAGATGCTCGGCTACACCCAGTTCCTGCTCGAACTGGGCGCCGAACCGGCGCACGTGCTGGCGACCAACGGCGGCGAAAGCTGGGCTGCGAAGGTGCGGGCGCTGTTCGACGCGTCGCCGTACGGCGCGGGCTGCAAGGTGTATCCGAAACGCGATCTGTGGCATATGCGCTCGCTGCTGTTCACGGAGCCGGTGGATTTCCTGATCGGCAACACCTACGGCAAATACCTCGAACGCGATACGAAAACGCCGCTGATACGCATGGTGTTCCCGATCTTCGATCGCCACCACTATCATCGCTTCCCGACGTGGGGCTACGAAGGCGCGTTGCGGGTGCTGGTTACGCTGCTGGACGAGTTCTTCGAGGCGCTCGACGCCAACACGATCGTCGCGGCGAAGACCGACTACAGCTACGACATCATCCGCTGACGGGAGCGCACGGCCATGACAGACATAGCAGATGCATCGGGTTCGGCAGATGCGGTTCTGGTCAGGATGACGCAGGACGGCCGCAAGGTCGAGGTCATCGACGGCTGGGTCTGTCTGGCCGGTGTGCGCGAGGCCGACCATCTCGTCGCGCTGGCTGAACACCCGAACCGGCAGATGATCGCCCGTTCGGTGCCGGGGGCCACGCATGTGGCTGGCCGGCTGCCGTTGACACACGAGGAAACGGCGATTGCCCAAGGGGCGATGTCGGCGGCTCAGCGTCAATTCGACGCGAGCCCAGCCGGCATCGCGCAGCGGCTGCGCCGCGCGGTGTGGGCGAAGACCGCCGCCGAGGGCGTCGAGTAGCCGGCACGGGAACACCGCTGAACAACAGGCTTGCTGCGCTATCCGGCGCCAGCCGATGCGACGACTCCCAGTGAAGGAGCACAACGTGATCTATGTTGTCGAGCAATCAGACTCAGCGCCGCCGCTCGCGTGGTTCGCCTACGATGACGACGACTTCGCGCGCAAGGTGGCGGCGTCCGATCCGTTGAGCGCTGCCGAGATCTACGACAAAGTCACGCCGCGCGAACTGCTCGCGCTGGTCGATCACCTTCCCGATGCGAGCGGACGGGCGGCGTATCCCGCGATCTGCGCGGTAGGTGACGAGCATGGTTGGGACACCTTGCTTTACCGCGCCGATTATCTGCTCGGCCGGGGCGTGTGCCGGCGCGAGCCGGTGTCCGAACGCGATGCGCAGGCGGCTGCGCTGGCCGCGCGCGGCGGGCGGTGCCTGATTTACTGGAACGACCGTGACGCAATCGGCGCGTTCGAAGGCGCCGACTCACGCCTTGCCGGCGAATCGAACTGGTCGGCGCGGCGCGCGCTGTACGGGCAACTGGTGGCGCTGGAAGTGCTGGCCGACGACAACTGAGTTGCGCACGAATCGCGCAAGAGTCGTGCAGCGTGAGGCAACCACCAGCACATGCCCGCTTGTCCGGACCCGACGTACTGTTTCACCCAGCGGTGCGGAGAACCCGCCGAGCCGCACGTTATATGTGTCGCAAACCGTCTGTCGCAAACCGTTCAAACCCGCCATGACGACGCCTGGGAGTGTCGTGATCGAAGGCCGGTTGAACCGCATTCACGGTATTCCCCGGTGGTATGGAACTTGCCACTAGAGAAACATCCATCCATCAGGAGCCTGTCATGTCCGCTTCGCTCAACGCCAAGATCGCCGAGGTATTCGACGAACCGGGTTGCGACAAGAATCAAGGCAAGAGCGAGAAGGAGCGCAAGAAAGGCTGTACGAAACAGCTTTCGCCGGGCGCCGCCGCAGGCGGGTGCGCATTCGACGGCGCGAAGATCGCCTTGCAGCCGGTGGTGGATGTCGCGCACCTCGTGCACGGACCGATTGCCTGCGAAGGCAATTCGTGGGACAACCGGCACGCTGCTTCGTCCGGCTCGCAACTCTATCGAACCGGCTTCACCACCGACATCAACGAACTCGACGTGGTGTACGGCGGCGAGAAGCGGCTTTTCAGAAGCGTGCGCGAGATCATCGAGAAATACGATCCGCCGGCCGTGTTCGTCTATCAGACCTGCGTGACCGCGCTGATCGGCGACGACATCGAGGCAGTCTGCAAGCGTGCCGCCGAAAAATTCGGCAAGCCGGTGATCCCGGTCAATTCGCCAGGCTTCGCCGGGCCGAAGAACCTCGGCAACAAGCTCGGCGGCGAGGCGCTTCTCGACTACGTGATCGGCACGCGCGAGCCCGAGTACACCACGCCGTACGACATCAACATTATCGGCGAATACAACCTGTCGGGCGAACTGTGGCAGACGAGGCCGCTGCTCGACGCGCTGGGCATCCGCATTCTCTCGTGCATCTCCGGCGACGGGCGCTACAACGAGATTGCGAGCTCGCATCGCGCCAAAGTCAACATGATGGTCTGCTCGAAGTCGATGATCAACATCGCGACGAAAATGCAGCAACGCTACGGCATTCCTTACTTCGAAGGCTCGTTCTACGGGATCGGCGACATGAGCGACACGCTGCGCCAGATCGCCGGCCTGCTGGTGCAGCAGGGCGCGCCGGACGATCTGCTCGAGCGCACCGAGCGTCTGATCGCCGCCGAGGAAGCCCGCGCCTGGGCGCGCATCGCGCACTACAAGGCGCGCCTCACCGGCAAGCGCGTGCTGCTGATCACCGGCGGCGTGAAGTCGTGGTCGGTGGTGGCCGCGCTTCAGGAAGCCGGGCTCGAAATCGTCGGCACCAGCGTCAAGAAAAGCACGAAGGAAGACAAGGACAAAATCAAGGAGATCATGGGCGACGACGCGCACATGATCGACGACATGACGCCGCGCGAGATGTACGCAATGCTCAGGGACGCAAAGGCCGACATCATGCTCTCGGGCGGCCGTTCGCAGTTCGTCGCGCTGAAAGCCCGCATGCCGTGGCTCGACATCAATCAGGAGCGCCACCACCCGTATGGCGGCTACGAAGGCATCGTGGAACTGGTGCATGAGATCGACCGCGCGATCTATAACCCGGTGTGGCAGCAGGTGCGCATCCCGGCGCCGTGGGGCGACGACGGCGAGACGCTGGGCGCAGTGCAAGCGCAGGCCCCGCGCCCTCTGGCGGGGGCCGCGGCGTGGGTGATGGGTCTGGAACTTGGCGTGCCGGGCTGACGCCCGACCTGGAGGAAATACCGTGGCCGACGTCGTCGAATCAAAGAAAGCCTGTGCGGTCAATCCGCTCAAGATGAGCCAGCCGCTGGGCGCGAGCTTCGCGTTCCTCGGGCTCGATGCCTGCATGCCGGTGATGCATGGCTCGCAGGGCTGCACGTCGTTCGGCCTCGTGCTGCTCGTGCGCCACTTCAAGGAAGCGATCCCGCTACAGACCACGGCGATGAACGAAGTCACCACCGTGCTCGGCGGCTACGAGAACATCGAAGCGGCGCTGCTCAACATCCGCAAGCGTGCCGCACCGAAGATCATCGCCATCTGTTCAACGGGCCTGACCGAAACCAAGGGCGACGACGTGGAGGGTTATCTCGTCACCGTGCGCAAGCGCAAGCCCGAACTCGACGACACCGAAATCGTCTACGTGTCGACCCCCGACTATGTCGGCGCATTCGAAGACGGCTACCGGCATGCCGTCGCCGGCATCGTCAAGGCGCTTGTCAAGCCGTTGCCCAAGGTGGCCAGTCAGGTCACGCTGCTGCCGGGCAGCCATCTGTCGCCCGGCGACATCGACGAACTGCGCGAAATCGTCGAAGCGTTCGGCTTTGACGTCATCGTGCTGCCCGACATTTCCGGTTCGCTGGACGGCCACATCGCGCCGGACTGGCGCGGCACCACGCTGGGCGGCACCACGCTCGCGCAGATCCGGGCCGCCGGCGCGTCGGCGTTCACGATCGGCGTCGGCGAGCAGACGCGTGACGGCGCGCTGGCGTTGCAGGCGATCGCCGGCACACCGTTCGACATCTTCGAGCGGCTCACGGGACTCGAACCCAACGATCGTCTGCTGCAATTGCTGTCGCAGCGCTCCGGGCGGCCGGTTCCCGCGAAATACCGGCGGCAGCGCAGCCAGTTGCTCGACGCGATGCTCGACGGGCATTTCCACACCGGCGGCATCAAGGTCGCGATCGGCGCGGAGCCCGATCTGCTGCTTGCGCTCGGCTGCCTGCTGCACGAGATGGGCGCGCAATTGCACTGCTGCATCAGCACCACGCGCTCGCCCGCGCATGCGTTGCTGCCCGCCGAACGGGTCGTGATCGGCGATCTCGAAGACATGGAACAGGCCGCGACGGACTGCGACCTGTTGATTACCCATTCGCACGGCCGCCAGATGGCCGCGCATCTGCAAAAGCCGCTGCTGCGGATCGGCTTTCCCGTGTTCGACCGGGTCGGCAATGCGCATCGCCTCTACGTCGGCTACCGCGGCACGATGAACCTGATCTTCGAGATCGCCAATCTGATGATCGAGCAGATTGCGCATCACCATCCGGGCGACTGGCCGTTGCCGCAGGCCTCGATCGATCTGGCCGCGCGCGATCCGGCGCGGGAAGTGAACATTCCTGTCGTCGCGGCCGGCGCCTGATCCACCTCAAGGAGCACACAGCATGAAGATCGCATTCGCCACTCAGGACAGGCAGTACGTCGACGCGCATTTTGGCTGGGCGAAAAGCATCGTCACTTACGACGTCACGCCGGACGGCTACCGGTTCGTCGAGGCGTTCGACTTCGGCGGCAAGCTCGAAGAGGACGGCGACGAGGACAAGCTCGCGCCCAAACTCGAAGCCGTGAAGGACTGCGCGATCCTGTACGTCGCCGCGATCGGCGGTTCCGGCGCGGCCCGCGTGGTCGCGCTGAAGATTCATCCGATCAAGGTGCCGCAGCCCGAGTCCATCGAGGAAATTCTCGGCAAGTTGCAGCAGGTATTGAAGGGCACGCCGCCGCCGTGGCTGCGCAAGGCGCTCGCGAAAGACGGCGAACGCGTGTACGACTTTGAAGACGACGAGGTACCTCATGGCTGAAGCCACCGCTGAATCATCCGTAGTTCCGGGCACGGCCAGCGACGAAACGCTGCTGGCGGCGCCGTTCGTGCAACAACTGGTCAAGCAGTTACGCGCGCAGGACACGCACGGCGCATGGGACGGCAAGTCCGACCTGCAACTGCTCAAGCCGTACATTCACACGCCGGAGGAACGCCGCGCGATTCCGATCATGGGCGACCCCGATCCCGAAACGCTGTGGCGGCTCGAGATTTTCTACAACGCGATCGCGGTGGCGATCGAGCGTCAGACCGGCCAGATGGTCTCGCCGATGATGAAGATGAGCCACGAAGGGTTCGGCCGCATGGTGTTGATTGCCGGTCGGCTCATTGTCGTCAACAAGCAGCTGCGCGACGTGCATCGTTTTGGCTTTGCTTCGCTGCAGAAGCTCGCCGAGGCGGGCGGAAAGTTTCTCGACGAAGCGGTCGAGATGATCAGGACGTATCCCGCCGTCGCGCAGTACGGCGCCTGAAGTGATCATGAAGGGAGCATGACGATGAGTACCGATGCCGACGAACTGAAGGCGCGCCTGAAGAAGCTCAACGCGCAAGCGACGCAGGCAAAGATGGATCTGCACGACCTCTCCGAGGAACTGCCGACCAACTGGGAGAACATTCTTGCTGTCGCCCAGCGCTGCCATGACGCGCATGCCGCGCTAATGGCGGCTCGCGCGGCCGCTGCTGCTGCTGCTGCTGCTGCGGCGGCGGCGGCCGCAGCCTGAAGCAGCGGAACCACGGAGGCAAACCATGAGCGATACCTTCAGCGTTACGCTGCCGAGCGGCGCCACCTGGACGCCGACCTTCGTCAACACGCTCGATGAAGAAAAATGCATTGGTTGCGGACGCTGTTTTCGCGTCTGCCCACGCGGCGTGCTGGAACTCGTCGGACTTGACGAGGAGGGCGCGCATATCGCGCTGGACGGCGAGGACGAAGACGACGAGTACGAAAAGAAAGTGATGACGATCGCGCATCGGGAGCTGTGCATCGGCTGCACCGCATGCGCGAAGATATGCCCGAAAAAGTGCTACACGCACGCGGCGGCCGTACTCTAGGCGGTGCCGGCATGGATACCTATGCAACCTTGATGGCGTGCGCGGCGGACGCAGACGATCCGACCGTCCTTGCACTGGCCGGCGTGATGTCCGGCGCGTTCGAGCGCCACGGTCTGGATGCGTTGCCGATGCCCGGCCTGGATGCCGACCAGACTCGCCGGATGTTCGCCCGCTGGTTCCCGGGCGCAGGGCCGGCGCTCGGCCTCGCGTGGCTTTCGTGGTCCGCGCCGGCGAGCAGGCGCCGCGAGGAACCGCGCGACGACGAGCTCGACGATCTGGTGGCGCTGCTCAATGACCACGCCGATCCGCACGCGGGTTCCCCGGAAGAAGCGAACTGCGTCGCGCACGCGCTGGCCTGTGCGAGCCTCGGACAGAACCACCTTTGGCAAGACCTGCTTCTGCCGTCGCGGCGTGAACTGTCGGCGTTGATCGGCCGCTGGTTTCCGCGGCTGGCGGCGAAGAATACGCACGACATGAAGTGGAAAAAGTTCTTCTACAAGCAGTTGTGTGAGCGGGAGGACTTGTTTATCTGCAAGGCGCCGAGTTGCGGTGTCTGTGCCGATCACGCGCTTTGCTTCGGAACGGAGTAGGCGCAATCGGCGCGAATGGGCGCGAATGGGCGCAAGTAGTCCGAGCAGGCACACCACCGGCCACGCACGGAACCCATCGAACAACTGCGTGACGCGGTTCACCGTGATCGGAGCCTTGAGGGGCTCCGCAGCGACGAAGGCGCGGGACTTGCTTAATCATGCCTACCGTTATGTATTCAGGTACACAACCGACAAACCGAACCATCAACCCGACACACATATGGATTCGCTCCGATCTGCCGCGCCTCCGGCGCCCCGCGCCCGCTGGACACCCTGCACCCGGGCCTGCTATCTGACGCTGCAATGGCCGGTGGTGGACTCGCAGCAAGGGCCGCGGGCCCGGGCACTGCCGCCCGCCTGCGTGCCCGCGCTGCCGCAGCCGCCGCACCGGCTGTTGGCGATCTGCGATGAGGCGGGGTTGCGCGATCTGGTGCTGTGTCACATGCGGCGGCTCAGACTCACACCGCTGTTCGCGCGTGCCGGGCATTGCTTCGATTGCGTCGCTTCTCGCGTGGCCGACTTCGTGGTCGAGTCCTGCGGCGGTCCGCTGTACTACAGCGAGCGGCGTGCGCATCTGCAGGCGGGCTCCGGGCTGCCGTTGCTGCTCGACGAAGAGGGCCGCGAACTCTGGCTGGTACAGCTATGGCATGCGTTCGACGACGTCGGGTTTCCGCCCGCGCTGCGCGCCGATTTCTGGAGCTGGGCGGAGCCGTTGTCTGTGCATCTGCTCGCGCCGCACGCGCGCCATGCCGGCCTGACGCGCTATCCGTACGACACGGTGCGCAGCTGGTTTCTCGCGCCAGCAGCGGGAGAACCGCTTGCGGACCATGACACGCGGCGCTCACCATGACACCCATGCCGCCCGCCGATGCCGCAGCCGCAGCCGTGCGGCCCGAAGCTCAGCCCGTCATGAGCGCAAAACTTGCCTTTCACGATCTATTCCCACGAGAGAACCTGCCATGTCGGATTCCGCACAACGCTACGGTCTTTTCCTCAACGTCGAGAATCCCGACGGCGATGCGCGCGACGCGCTGATGCAAACCGTGAGCCATGCCGTCGCCGCCGAAGCCTTCGGCTACCACGACGTGTGGGTCGCGGAACACCACTACAGTTCGTACGCGATCGGCAGTGCGCTGACGGTGCTGCTCGCCCACATCGCGGCTCGCACCTCCACGATCCGTCTCGGCACCGGCGCCTCGCTGCTCCCGCTGAACGACCCGCTGCGCGTCGCGGAAGACGTCGCCACGCTCGATCTGCTGAGCGGAGGGCGCATTGAATTCGGCGTGGCGCGCGGCGGCCCGTTTCCGGTGCAGTACCGGGCTGCGGGAATCCCGTCGGCGGATGACGCCCGCGCGCGGATGCACGAGGCGCTCGCGTTGATCCAGCGTTTATGGAGTGAGCCCACCACCAGCTTCGACGGGCGTTTCTACCATTGCAACGACATTGCGCTGCAGCCGCGCCCGCTGCAGCAGCCGGTGCCGGTCTGGCTGGCGAGCCTCAGCGACGATTCGCTGCGCCTCGCCGCCGCGCACGGCTATGGACTGATGGCGACGCCGTCGGCCGACCTCGCGCGCGTCGCCGACCAGGTGGCGACGCAGCGTGCGCAGCGCGGTGATTTTCCGTTTGCGATTGCGCGCTTTTTTCACTGCGAGCCTGACCACCGCAATGCGCTCGAACATGGCGTGGCCTGCGTGCGCTCTTATCCCCGACTCATGCAGGTGCGGTTCGCTACGGGTTCGTTGCCGCCAATGTTCGCAGCTGATGCGAGCGACGAGGTGATCCTCGCGAATGCAGTGATCGGCGACCCCGCGCATTGCGCGGCCCAGGTGCGTCTGTTGAACGAGCGGTTGGGACCGCACCGCCTGCTGCTCAAGCCCGCCACGCACGATCCGGTCAAGGCGCGCTCCGCATTGGCGCTGTTCGCGCAGGAACTGGGACTGAGCGGCAAGTAAGCCGTGCGCGCTCGAGCGCTCGGCGCACTGGCTTATAACTTGCGTTCACGGCGTTACGTCGTTCACTTCACAACGAACCGTGTCGCCAATGTCGGATTCCCTACAAAACATGGACTGGTCGCCGTTGCTGCTGTCGCTGAAAGTGGCAGGGGTCGCCACCGTGCTCGCGCTTGCCGCGGGCATTGCGCTCGGCTGGATCTTTGCGCGCCGGCGCTTTCCCGGCAGCGCGGTGCTGGAGGCCGTGTGCATGTTGCCGCTGGTGCTGCCGCCGACCGTGATCGGCTATGGCCTGCTGGTCGCGGCGGGCCGGCGCAGTGTGGTCGGCGCATGGCTTTACGAACACTTCGACTACACCATTGTGTTCAACTGGCACGGCGCGGTTGCGGCGGCAGCCGTGGTGGCACTGCCGCTGGTGCTGAAGTCGGCCAGCGCTTCGTTCGCCGGCGTCGACCCTACGCTCGAAGCGGCCGCGCGCACGCTTCGGCAGTCGCCGCTGTCCGTATTCGTCCGCATCACGTTGCCGCTCGCGTGGCCCGGCATTCTGGCCGGCACGCTGCTCGCGTTTGCCCGCGCCCTGGGCGAGTTCGGCGCGACCCTGATGGTGGCCGGCGATATTCCCCGGCAAACCCAGACCCTTTCGATGGCGATCTACGACGCGATGCAAAGCGGCCAGGACCACACCGCGCTGCTGCTCGTGCTGGTGACGTCCGGGTTGTCCATCGCGGTGATGCTGGTGTCGAACCGCTTCTTCTCCCTTCGCTGACCTTCGAGGAAATCTTCCGATGCGCTTTGTCCGTTCCCTTGCCGTCGCGCTGCTCGCGGCGCTGCCGCTGCTCGCTTCGGCCCAGCAACTTACCGTTTCCGCCGCCGCGAGCCTGACCGATGCGTTCAACGAGATCGGCGCGAAGTTCGCGGCGGTCCATCCGGGCGTGACCGTGCGCTTCAATTTCGCTGCGTCGGGGGTATTGCTTCAGCAGATCAGGCAAGGCGCGCCCGTCGATGTGTTCGCCAGCGCGGATCAGGAAACCGTCGCGCTCGGCATCGATGCCCAACTGCTCGACGCGGGCACGAAGCAGGACTTCGCCGCCAACTCGGTGGTGCTGATCGTACCGGCGGAGGGCGCGCCGCTGGTGAAGACGCTGGCCGATCTGTCGAATCCCGCGGTGAAGCGCATTGCGCTCGGCAAAGCGGCCACCGTGCCCGTTGGGCGCTACACGCAGCAGGCTCTGGAAAGTGCCGGGCAGTGGGGCGCGCTGCAGCTGAAATTCGTGCAGGCGGAGAGCGTGCGCCAGGTGCTCGACTACGTGTCGCGCGGCGAAGCGGAGGCCGGCTTCGTCTATCGCACGGACGCCCTGCTGGCGCCCGGCAAGGTGCGCATCGCGCTGACCGTGGAAGGCCACGAGCCGGTGACCTATCCGGTGATCGTGGTTAGCGCGAGCCGCCAGCAGCCGCTCGCGAGAGACTTCATCGCCTATCTGTCGACACCGGCAGCGCAGAACGTGCTGGCGCGCTACGGCTTCGTCAAATCCTGACGAGGCGCGCGAATGATCGACATCGATCTGACCGCCACCGTGTCGGATAACACGCGCCGCTTCACGCTGGCGACGCGCTTCGCATCCGAAGCGCCGGTGGTGGCGCTGTATGGCGCCTCGGGTGCCGGCAAGTCGCTCACGCTGCAGGCGATCGCGGGGCTGTTGCGGCCCGACCGGGGGCACGTGCGGGTCGGCGGGCGCGTGCTGTTCGATTCGGCACGCGGTGTCGACCTGCCGCCGGACCGGCGCGGTGTGGGCTATCTGTTCCAGCACTACGCGTTGTTTCCGCATCTGTCGGTGCGCGAGAACGTGGCCTTCGGATTGACCAACTGGTGGCGGCGCGGCCTGTCCGGCGATCGTGCCGTGCGGGTCGACGCGCTGCTGCACAGCTTCGATCTTACCGAACTCGCGCGCAGCCGTCCGGCGGGATTGTCGGGCGGACAGCAGCAGCGCGTGGCGTTGGCCCGCGCGCTTGCCTGCGGGCCGGAACTGTTGCTGCTGGATGAGCCCTTTGCCGCGCTGAACCCGCTGCTGCGCCACGATCTGCGCGGACAACTCGCCGAAGTGTTCAGGCGCTGGCAGATGCCCGTCGTCATGATCACGCACGACGTCGACGACGTGCTCGCGCTCGCCGACGTTGCATTCGTGGTCGAGCACGGCGAGGTGGTCCGCGAGGTCGACCTGCGAAGCGGCGAAGGGCGTGAGCTCACGCGCCGGGCACTGGTGCCGGACCTCGATGTCGCGCCGCTTACGGCGCGCGAACGGCGTGTGCGTGCGCTGCTCCACGTTCCCGCGGACGGTTGAAGCGAACGAGTCGATCATGGCCGATTCATCACTCTTGAGCAGCGAACTGAAACTGGCCGGCCGGCTCGACGCGCGCTTCTTCGCATTGCTCGAGGCAATCGACAACACGGGTTCCATCAATCGCGCCGCACGCACTGCGGGCTACAGCTACAAGGGAGCCTGGTTGCTGCTGGAGAACGCGGCCAATCTGGCCAATCAGCCGTTGATCGAAACGGCGACCGGCGGCAAGGGCGGCGGCGGGACCCGGCTTACGCCCGTTGCCGTGGATCTTCTGGGGGTTTGGCGCAAGCTCCGGACCAACAATCAGCATTTCCTGCGCGAGCAGGACGCGTGGCTCAACCAACTGCCGGCACTGGCCGGCCTTCTCAGGAGAATTGCAATGAAAACGACCGCACGCAACCAGTTTGTCGGCACCATTGACGCGATCGACAAGGGGCCGGTCACCACCCAGGTATCCGTGACGATTGCCGGCGGCCAGCAGATCGTCGCGACGATGACCACCTCCGCGGCCAATCGCCTCAAGCTCGCGGTAGGCAAGGAGGCCATTGCGCTGATCAAGTCGTCGGCCGTCGTGCTCGTGGTCGATTTTGCGGGTTACTTGTTGTCGGCGAGGAATCAGTTCGCCGGGACCATTTCGCGGCTCGAGCGTGGCGCGGTGTCGTCGCTGGTGGTCCTGACGCTTCCGGGGGGCGTGAATCTGACGGCCAGCGTGACGAACGACGCAGTCGACGCGCTCGCGCTGGCCGTCGGGCAACAGGCGACAGCGGTATTCAAGGCCTACTCGGTGATGGTGGCTGTCGCGGCGGCGTGACACAGGTGCCTTTATCCGGTCCGGGCAGGCCCGAGTCGAACGTATGCACGTACGCGATACCCGATGACGATTGCTCGTGCGTGGAAATATCGTCGATGGGATAGGCCTTCGTGTTCGCCTCCGCACTCATTCGAGGTTGCCCTGGCAGAGGTATTTGATCGACAGATAGTCGTCGAGACCGTACTTCGAGCCTTCGCGACCATAGCCCGATTCCTTTACGCCGCCGAACGGGGCGGCTTCGCTTGCGACCGCGCCTTCATTGATGCCGACAATGCCCGCTTCCAGCGCGCGCGCCACACGGTCGATCCGTTTCACGCCTTCACTGTAGAAATACGCGGCGAGGCCAAATGGCGTGTCGTTAGCGGCGTTGACCGCTTCGGCTTCGTCTTCGAAACGGAACAGCGGCACGATCGGGCCGAAGGTCTCTTCGCTATTCAACTGCATCGCGGCGGTGGCGTCGGCGAGGACCGTGGGCGCGTAATAGTGCGGGCCCAGTTCGGCAAGGCGCTTGCCGCCGGTCAGCACGCGCGCGCCGTGCGCAACGGCGTCGTCCACATGGCGGGCGATCTTGTCGAGCGCACGGCTGTTGATCATCGGGCCGATCTGCGCGGCCGGGTCGGTGGCGGGCGCGACCTTCAGCGCGCCGACCCGCTCGGCCAGCAACGCGCCGAACCGTTCGTAGACGCCGGCTTGCACATACACGCGGTTCGGGCACACACAGGTCTGCCCGCCGTTGCGGAATTTGGCCGCCATGAGTCCGGCGACGGCGGCGTCCAGGTCGGCGTCGTCGAATACGATGAAGGGGGCGTTGCCGCCCAATTCCAGCGACAGTTTCTTGAGTGTTTCCGCCGACTCGCGCGCCAGATATTTGCCGACCGGCGTGGAGCCGGTGAAGGTGATCTTGCGCACGCGCGCGTCATGCAGCCACTCGGCGACGGCGGCGACCGCGTGATCGCGCGAGGCCGTGATGAGGTTCAGTACGCCCGGCGGCACGCCGGCTTCGTGCGCGAGCAGGACCAGCGCCGAGGCGGTGAGCGGCGTATCTTCCGCCGGTTTGGCCACCACCGTGCAGCCGGCGGCGAGCGCCGGCGCGATCTTGCGCGCGATCATGGCGAGCGGGAAATTCCACGGCGTGATGGCGGCGACAATGCCGACCGGTTCCTTCACGGCCGTCATGCGCTTGCCGCGCTGCTGCTGCGGAATCAGATCGCCGTAGATGCGCGTGGCTTCTTCCGCGAACCACGCGACATACGACGCGCCGTAGGCGACTTCGCCTTTGCCTTCCACGAGCGGCTTGCCCTGTTCGAGCGAGATCAGCGCGCCGAGCGCATCCAGATTCGCCATGATCAGCGCGTGCCAGCGGTGCAGCACGGCAGCGCGTTCCTTCGGCAGGCGCGCGCGCCACGCGGGCAGGGCGCGCGCGGCGGCGTCGGTGGCGGCGCGGGCGTCGGCGGGGCTGCTGTCGGCCACTTCAGCGATGATCTCGCCGCTCGCGGGATTGGTGACGGCAAAGCGGACGTTGTCTTGCGCGGGCGCCCATGTGCCGTCGATGAAATTGTCGGAGCGGATCAGTTCGCCCAGTTCGAATGTGCGTGTCATGTGCGGAAATCCTTTGCTTTAAGCGAGTTTCTTCGCGATTGCCTGGCCGACCTCGGTCGTGTTCGCCTTGCCGCCCAGGTCGCCGGTATGCGGGCCTTCGATCAGCGTTGCTTCGATCGCGGCGAGAATCGCGTCGTGCGCCTCGCGCTCCTTGCCTGCGTGATTGCCGAGGAAGTCGAGCATCATCGCGGCCGACCAGATCATCGCGATCGGATTGGCGATGTTCTTGCCCGCGATGTCCGGCGCCGAGCCGTGCACCGGTTCGAACAGCGACGGAAACTTGCGGTCGGGATTCAGATTGCCCGACGGCGCGAGACCGATCGTGCCGGTGCAGGCGGGGCCGAGGTCGGACAGGATGTCGCCGAACAGATTGGTGGCCACCACCACGTCGAAGCGATCCGGGTTCAGCACGAAGCGCGCACAGAGAATGTCGATGTGCTGCTTGTCCCACGTCACGTCCGGATACTGCGCGGCGATGCCGGCCGCGACTTTGTCCCACCACGGCATGCTGATCGCGATGCCGTTGCTCTTGGTGGCCACCGTGATCTTCTTGCGCTCGCGCCGCTGCGCGAGGTCGAAGGCGAACTTCAGCACGCGCTCGCTGCCATGCCGCGTGAAAACGGATTCCTGCAGCACGAATTCGCGCTCCGTGCCTTCGAACATCACGCCGCCCACCGACGAGTATTCGCCCTCGGTGTTCTCGCGCACGATCCAGAAATCGATGTCGCCGGCCTTGCGGCCCGCGAGCGGCGAAGGCACGCCGGCAAAGAGGCGCGCGGGGCGCAGGTTGATGTACTGGTCGAATTCGCGGCGGAATTTCAGCAGCGACCCCCACAGGGAAATATGGTCGGGCACCGTGTCGGGCCAGCCCACCGCCCCGAACAGGATCGCGTCGGCGGACAGCAGTTGCGCTTTCCAGTCGTCCGGCATCATCTTGCCGTGCTTCGCGTAGTACTCGCAGCTCGCCCATTCGATGTGCTGATACTCCAGCTCGATGCCGAAGCGCGCTTTCACCGCTTCGAGCACGCGAATGGCTTCCGGCATGACTTCGACACCGATGCCGTCGCCGGGAATGACCGCGATCCGATATTTCTTCGACATGTTCCTGCTCCTCCGTGGGACTTTCGACGATTCAACGACGGTTATTTTATTCCTGCTGTTTGAGACTAAAATGATCGCTTTGGTTAAGCCACTGTGCACGATTCGTGTACAAAGAACCACTCTATGAACGCTCTCCCGTCACCGGATCTCGGCGATTTACGCGTGTTTTGCGAAGTGGCGCGCAAATCGAGTTTCAGCGCGGCTGCGGAGGCCCTGTCGGTATCCGCGGCGTATGTCAGCAAACGCATCAATGTGCTCGAGACTACGCTGGGTACGCGTTTATTGCACCGCTCCACGCGGCGGGTCGCGATCACCGAGGCGGGCGAGCGCGTCTACACGTGGGCCGAAAAGATCCTCGACGACGTCGATCAACTGGTGGAAGACGTGTCCACCACGCGCCGCATTCCCGGCGGCAAGCTGCGCATTTCCAGCAGCTTCGGCTTCGGCCGCCGTTTCGTCGCACCCGCGCTGGCGCGCTTTTCCGAGCGCTATCCGCAATTGAGCGTGCGGCTCGATCTGTTCGACCGTCTCGTCGATGTAGCGGGCGAAGGTTTCGACCTGGATGTGCGCATCGGCGACGAGATCGCGCCGCATCTGATCGCGCGGCGGCTCGCTTCGAATCATCGCGTGCTGTGCGCGTCGCCCGGCTATCTTGCGCGGCATGGCGCGCCACGCCAGCTTGCCGATCTGTCCTCGCATGCGTGTCTCGCGATCAAGGAGCGCGACCATCCGTTCGGTCTGTGGCGTTTGACGGTGCGCGGCGAGACGGCCTCGATCAAGGTCACGGGACCGTTGTCGACCAATCACGGCGAAGTGGCGGTGGAGTGGGCGCTGGCCGGACGCGGCATCGTGCTGCGTTCCATGTGGGACGTGCGGCCGCTGCTCGAAACCGGGCAGTTGCAGCAGGTGCTGCCCGAGGTCACGCAACCGGCGAATCTGTGGGCGGTGTATCCGGCACGGCTCGCGCAATCGGCCAAGGTGCGGGTGTGCGTCGATTTTCTGAGCGAGGAGTTCGCGCAGTGGAGCCCGCCGGCCGATGGTGCGGCAGCCGTGGACATGGCCGGAGTTACCGAACGTTGAAGGCCGAGCGCCGGTAAGACCCGGCGGATCGAACACCACGCAACGCCTAGTGATGGTTTTGCGAGAACAGCGTTTCGAGCGGATAGTGGCTCTTCACGATCGGCGATTTGATGATCACGTAGCTGAAGTACTTCTCGATGCCGATGTCGCGTTCGAGCAGACCTTCCACGATGCTCTGGTAATGGCTCACGCTGCGTGTGACGAACTTCAGCAGGTAATCGTAGCCGCCGCTCGCCAGATGGCACTCGACGATCTCGTCGACGTCGCGAATCGCATTCACGAACTTGATGAAGTCTTCCCGCCGATGATCGGCGAGCGTGACTTCGGTGAACACGATCTGCACGTCGCCGAGCTTTTCGAGCTGGATCTGCGCACCGTAGCCGATGATGTAGCCCGCTTTTTCCAGACGCTTGACACGGATCAGGCAAGGACTGGGCGACAGGCCGACCGCGTCGGCAAGCTCGACGTTGGTTATGCGGCCTTTCTTCTGCAATTGGGAAAGTATGCGCAGGTCAATCCGGTCTAGCTTGCAGTCGCTGCTCATCGTAACGTTGTCGCTCTGGCGGTGGGGCATGGGGCTGGGGGGCCCTCTACTCTAGCATGCAGCGGCGTGCGTTCCGAGCTTCAACGCGGCACGCACATCGGCTTGCGCCAGAACGTCGTCGAGGGTTTTTTCAAGCCGTTCGAACATCAGATCGAACTCGCCCTCGGTGTACGAGAGCGCCGGTGCGAAGCCGAGAATGTTGTCGCCGAAGGCGCGGAAAATCAGGCGGTTTTCATACGCGGCGGCGGCGATCCGTTCCGACAGTTTCAGCGCCGGGTCGAAGCGCGCCTTGCTGTCCTTGTCGGCGACGAGTTCGAGCGCGCCGAGCAGGCCGCGGTGGCGCGAGTCGCCCACCAGCGGATGCGCGAGCAACGCGTCGAGGCCGCGCGCGAAACGCGGCGCACGCGCCACGCCGTTCGCCAGCAGTCCGCCTTCGTGATAGAGGCGCAGCACTTCGAGGCCGATGGCCGCGCTCACCGGGTGCGCCGAATATGTGTGGCCGTGACCGACCACCGCTTCGGCGTCGCCGTCCGCAATGCCCTGATAGATTTCGTCCGACATCAGCACGGCGCCCATCGGCGCATAGCCTGCGGTCAACCCCTTCGCTACCGTCATCAGGTCCGGTTCGACGTTTTCGCCCTGGCAGGCGAACAGCGGACCGGTGCGGCCGAAACCCGTAATGACTTCGTCGGCGACGAACAGGATGCCCAGCTTGCGGCAACTTTCACGCATCGCCTTGAGCCAGCCGGCCGGCGGCACGATCACGCCGCCCGAGCCCTGGATCGGTTCGCAGAAAAACGCGGCGACGTTGTCGGCACCGAGTTCGGCCACCTTCGCTTCGAGCGCGGCCACCGAGGCGGCGATCAGCGCGGCGTCGTCGGCGAAATCGCTGCGGTACGCGTACGGCGAGGGCAGATGATGCTGGTTCGGCAGCGGCAGATCGAAGTTGCGGTGGAACGCGGGCAGCGCGGTGAGACCGGCGCCGGTCGTCGACGAGCCGTGGTAGCCGCGTTGCAGCGCGATCACGTGCTTCTTCGACGGCCGGCCCGTGGCGTTGAAGTAATGCGTGATGAAGCGTAGTGCCGAGTCCACCGCGTCGGAACCGCCGAGCGTGAAGTACACGTGTTGCAGCGAAGCGGGCGACACCTCCACCAGCTTTTGCGCGAGTTCGATGGCCGGTTCCGAGCCGAAATGGAAATAGCCGGTCGCATAGGGCAGTTTCTGCATCTGTGCGGTGGCGGCCTCGACAATGCTCTGCTGACCGTAGCCGACGTTCACGCACCAGAGTCCGGAAAACGCGTCGAGCAGTTCGTTGCCGGCCGCGTCGCGCAGAAACGCGCCGCTGGCGGATTCGATGACGGTGACGCCGCGTGCTTCGTGCGCGCGGTAGTTGATGACCGGGTGAATCAGATGCTTGCGGTCGGCTTCGATGAGCGATTGAATCGGCATGGTGGTTTCTCGTCGCGGGAAGGGGTGGTTGACCGTCACATACTACTGATCAGCGGCGATCGCCTGCTCACCTAAACAATTGCCGGAAAAGCGCGCGCGACTCGTTTTGATGCACGGTCTCGGCATTTTCTGCTGCGGGCGCTAAAAAACGGCGCCGCGCGGGCCTTTTCGTTCGGCACCGCGCCCGCTATGTTCAATACGCTCAATAGCCCTGAGCGCGGTCGATCTGGCCGAGCATCGGCAAGCCTTCGCGATGGCGGCGCAGATTCTCCAGCACCACTTCGACGGCGGTTTCCGGCCGCGTCGCACTGGCGATATGCGGCGTGATGCGCACGCGCGGATGCGTCCACAACGCATGACCGGCGGGCAACGGCTCGGGATCGGTGACGTCGAGAATGGCATTCTGCAATTGACCGCTTTCCAGCGCCGCGAGCAAATCCTGCTGATTCAGATGTGGCCCGCGGCCCGTTTGAATCAGCGACGCGCCGCGCGGCAACTTCGCGAACAACTGCGCGTCGAGCAGCCCGCGCGTGGCGGGCGTGAGCGGCAGCAGGCAGATCAGGATGTCGGTGCGCGCGAGAAACGCATCCCGTGCGCCTTCACCCGCATAACAGGCCACGCCTTCGATCTCGCGCGCCGAACGGCTCCATCCCGCACAGTCAAAGCCGAACAGGCGCAGCCTTTCCAGCACCGCGGTGCCCAATATACCGAGCCCAAGCACACCGACGCGACGCTGGCTGGCGGGCTTGAGCGGCAACTCGCGCCAGACCTGCCGCCGTTGCTGAAGCGCGTAATCGAACAGATCGCGATGAATGGTCAGCACAGTCTGCGTGACGTATTCGACCATTCCTTCGACAATTCCCGGCTCGATCATGCGCACTACAGGCACATGGTCCGGCACGCCCGACAGATCGAACTGATCGACGCCGGCGCCGACCGAGAACACGACTTCCAGATTGGGGAAGGTGCGCGTCGGATCTTCAGGCGGCTGCCAGGCGGCGAGGTAGCGGATCGCGGCCGGATCGCCGAGGTCGGGCCAGATATGAAACGGCAGTTCCGGCGCCTTCTGCGCGAAGAGTTTCGCCCACTGGGCGCCGCGCGCCGGGTCGGCTTTGTAGAGGAAGGCCATGATGGTCAGCAGATTGCCTGGTTGATGATGCCGTATTGCAGGTAATGAGTATCCTGTGCGCCGCTCGCGGGCTCGCCCGGTGTGGCAGGGCGGACCATTTTGACCACCGTATCCACGCGTGGCAACCCCAACTGTTCCAGCCACCCGGTCAGACCGCTTACGCCGGGTGTATCGATACGCACGAACACGCCTTCGTTCAGCGCCAGCCAGTGGCTGATGAGCGCCTTGGCGCGGCTCGAATCTTCCGAGGCGGGCGCGACCACCGGACCGATCGCAAAGCCGCGTCCGAAGCGGCGAAACAGCGCGAAGCCGATCAGTTCGCCGTCGCGGTCGAGCGCGATGCCGTCGGCGCTCTCCAGCAGCGCGGGCAACACCTTGCCGCGATCCAGACCGCTGGCTCGCGACGCCAGTTCGACCAGCCGCGCGGTATCGCTCGAACCGAGCGGACGCAAGCGCTCGCCGGGCGGCAACGACACGAGCGGCGGCTGGAACGCCGCGCCCCGATGCTGGTCGAGCGTGCCGGCCACGCGAAAGCCCAGCTTTTCATACAGCGGCTGGCCCGCGGTGGTGGCGTGCAGGAACGTGACCCGGCCGCCCAGTTCTTCCAGCACCAGTTCCATCAACTTTCTGCCGATGCCGCGCCCCTGGCTTGCCGGCGAGACGATCACCATGCCGAGCGAGGCGTGCCCGGCGCCGTATTTCCAGCACAGCGCGGTGCCGATCACGCCGCTTGCGTCTTCCGCGACGAAACCCTCGCCCAGAAGCGCCACGAATCTCCAGTCGTCCGTGCGATGCGGCCATTTGAGTTCGACCGTCAACGCGTGCGCGGCGACGATGTCGTCGAGGGTGAAGCGTCTATAGGTGATCGAATCGGACACACCGTACTCCCTGATTGACTGAAGGCTGACGCCGTCACTGTGTCATCCGGTGGGCGGTGTGACTAGGACGATCTTTTTATCGCGGGCGCCGGAACGGGCCGCAGTGAAATTCGATGCAAAACGCCAGGTCTGGGCACGCATTACGGGTGAGTTCTGCTGCGCGGCGATTTTTGTCGGCGACATATGCCGCGGCCGCGCGCTACGATTTTGTCATGGCGGCGGCGTTGCCGAAACGCGCCGTACGCGACCAACAGCCAGCCACACAGGAAACCTCTCTCATGGTGTTCAAATCGTCGATGGGCGTGTTCACGTCGATCAACGAAGAGAGCATTCGTTCCCGGCGGATTTCGCGCGGCGACATCGTCGCGGCTGGCGCGCCGTGAAACAGTCCATCAGCCTCAATGCCGCCAGGGCCTTCATTGAAGCCCATTTCGACGAACCCGTGACGCTCGCGCAACTCGCCGAGCTCTCCGCGCTCAGCGTGTCGCGCTTTGCCACGGTATTCCGGCAACAATACGGATCGTCGCCATACCGCTATCTGTGCGGCCTGCGGATTCAGCGCGCGCAAACGCTGTTGCTGGAAGGCGTTCCCGGATCGGTGGTTGCGACCGAGGTGGGTTTCTTCGATCAAAGCCATTTTGGCCGGCATTTCAAGAAGTGCTGTGGGATGACGCCCAGTATGTTCATACAGCGCGCGGCGGCGAATGCAGCCCATGCGGTCGAGCAGGGTAGTACCGCGCTCCCGGCACACAACGCGACATGTTGGCCATAACGTGATGTCATGGACCCCACAACAATTGCGGCGTTGTCGCCAATAAACAGATTCACTATATTGGGCTCAACGCGCATTACATCCACGATATCTTTCGCTTAACCGTTTCGAGGACATATTCGTGATCAAGAAGCCAACGTTGCGCCCGCTTGCCGCTGTTCTGATTCTTGGCGTCGCGGGTCTCGTGCCCGCATGTCTGACGCCTGCTTTTGCTGCCGGGAAGATTACCTTTGTCTCTCAAGGCGGGACGTATCAGGAAGCACAGACCAAAGCCATCCTCGATCCGGCTGCGAAGCTGCTGAACATCACCGTGAACCAGGACAGCATTCCGGACGCGTGGCCGCAGATCAAGGCGCAGGCCGCAACCGGCAAGCCGATCTGGGACGTGGTCGATACGCCCACGTCCAACTGCTTGCGCGGCGGACATGAAGGCCTGCTGGAGAAACTCGATTTTTCCAGAATGCCCAACGCGGCTGCGATGCCCGAGAAATACCGCACGCCGTATTCGGTTGCCTATGAGTTCTATTCGACGGTGATCGGCTATAACAAGAAAACATTGAAGAAGGTGCCGCAGAGCTGGGCCGATTTCTGGAACGTGAAGGCGTTTCCAGGCACGCGCGCGCTGCGCAACGATCCGCAGACCGTGCTCGAAGCCGCGCTGCTCGCCGACGGTGTGCCGCGCGACAAGCTCTATCCGCTCGACGTCGATCGTGCCTTCAGGAAGCTGCAGCAGATCAAGCCGGACGTGACGGTCTGGTGGACTTCGGGCGGCCAGTCTGCGCAACTGCTGCATGACGGCGAAGTCGACATGACGATGATCTGGAACGGCCGCGCGAGCGCCGTACGCAAGGACAATCCCGACGTCGACTTCACGTTCAACGACGGCATTTTGCAGAACACGCAACTCTGCGTGCTGAAGAACGCGCCGAACCTGCCTGATGCGATCAGGTTCGTCAACGCGGCCGTCTCGCCCGACCTGCAGGCCAACCTGCCGCTTTATATCGACTACGGTCCGGGCAATCCGGCCGCGTTCAAGACCGGCAAGATCGACGCCAAACGTGCGAGCGAGCTGCCGAGCTCGCCGGAGAATGCGTCGAAGCAGGTGTTGATGTCGGAGGAGTGGTGGGCATCGGACGCCGGCATTCAGGCTAAGGCGCGTTGGCTCAAGTTCATGCAGTAAGCGGAAGTCGTTTTTCCTGCGCGCGGGTTTGCGGGTAGTTGAACGCGAAACCCGCGCGCAAATCCCAGCGCTTTTTGCGCGTCCCGCACGGCGCATCGTCCGCGCCATTCATCGAACATGATCGACTATCTGATTCTCGGCGGCGGCTCGGCCGGCTGTGTGCTGGCCGCGCGCCTTTCCCAAGACGAGGGTAAGACCGTCTGCCTCGTCGAGGCCGGCCGCAATATCTCGCGAACGGACATGCCCGCCACGGTGCGCAGCCGCTATCCCGGCCGCGCCTATCTCGACACCTCGAACATCTGGCAGCGCCTGAAGGCACGCATGAGCACCCCGGCCGCGACACGCCGTTACGAACAGGCGCGCCTGCTCGGCGGCGGGTCGGCGATCAATGCGCTGATGGCGAACCGCGGCGCGCCGGCCGACTACGACGAATGGCACGCGCACGGCGCACACGGCTGGAACTGGGACGCGTGTCTGCCGTACTTCCGCAAGCTCGAAACCGATCACGACTTCGGCGGGGCGCTGCATGGCACGAGCGGACCGGTGCGCATCCAGCGCACGCCGTGGGCGCGTATCTCGCCATTCGTACGGGCGGTGCTCGCCACGCTCGACGCGCGCGGCCACACGCGGCGTGACGACCAGAACGGCGAATGGCAGGACGGCACGTTCATCGGCTCGATCGCGGTGAGCGAAGCGGGCGAGCGCATCCCGACTTCGGTCTGCTATCTCGACGACGCCGTGCGTGCCCGGCCGAATCTCACCATCCGTACGCAAACGCTCGTCGAACACCTGCTGTTCGACGGCAAGCGCGCGATCGGCGCGCGGGTTGTCGGCGAGGACGGTGCGAGTGAAACGTTGCACGCCAGACAGGTGATCGTTTGTGCGGGCGCGATTCACAGCCCCGCGCTTCTGATGCGAAGCGGCATCGGGCCGGCGTCCGAACTCGCCGCACTCGGTATCGAGGTGCTGGCGGATCGCGGCGGCGTGGGCGGCAATCTGATGGAGCATCCGTCGATCGCCGTGTCGGCGGTTCTGCCGCGCGCGGCCCGCGCGTTATATCCCGACGAGCATCACGAGCAGGCGATCGTGCGTTTTTCCTCGGGCGTGAGCGGAGCGGTGCCGGGCGACATGCACGGCGCGATCCTGTCGCGATCGGGCTGGCATTCAGTCGGCTACCGGCTCGGCACGCTGTTTTTCTGGGTGAACAAGTCGTACTCGCGCGGCCGCGTGAGCCTGACCTCGGCCAGTGCGCACGACGAACCCGCCGTCGACTTCAACATGCTGTCCGACGCGCGCGATCTCGAACGGCTGAAACTCGCGCTGCGCTTCGGCGCCCAGACGCTGGCCGATCCGATGATGGCGAAGCACCGCGCCACGCTGCTGCCTTCGAGCTATTCGCCGCGCGTCGCGAGCGTGGCCGTGCCGGGCGTGTGGAACGCGTTGCAACGCGGCCTGCTGAGCGCGCTGCTCGACATTGCCGGGCCGTTGCGCGGGTGGCTGGTGCGCCGCGTGGTCACGCAAGGCGTGACGCTCGACGAACTGCTCGCCGACGATCACGCGTTGACGCGTTTCGTGACGCGCTCGGTGGGCGGCACCTGGCATCCGTCCGGAACCTGTCGCATGGGTGCCGCCGACGATCCGCTCGCCGTCTGCGACGCGCGCGGCGCGGTATATGGCGTCAGCGGACTTTATGTAGGCGATGCGTCGTTGATGCCGTCGATCCCTTGCGCGAACACGAATGTGCCGACCATCATGATCGCGGAGCGGATCGCGGATATGCTGCGGGGACGGGCGGGCACTGCGGCGGCTCCTTGAACAAGCCCGGAGTGGCGATGCCTACCGTGAAATAGCCGTATATCGGATAAATCAAAAATATCCGTATATCAGCTAAATTGACTTTATCCGTATTTCGGCTAAAATGGATATAGCCGAATAACGGATATTTCTTATGCCCGCCGTTCTCTCCTCCCAAGCCCTCGTGACCGCGCCCCAGCTCGGTCAGTTGCTCGTTGCATCACGCAAGCGGCGCAAGCTCACGCAGGCGGAAGTAGCGCAGCGCGTCGGCTTGAGTCAGAACCGCATATCGTACCTGGAAAAGAACCCGGATGAGCTCAGCTTCAAGCAGTTGCTCAGCTGGTGCTCGGCCATCGGGCTTGAGTTGCGCCTCGGCGAGCGGGGCGGGGTCGAGTCGAAAAACATCTCGGAGTGGTGAGCATGGGGCGCCGCTCGCACAGCCAAACCCTCTCCCTTTGGGCCAACGGCGATTTCGTCGGGCGTTGGACGGTCAATGCCAATGGGGAGTCCGAGCTGCAGTACGACAAGGCGTGGTGCGAATCGGCGCGTGGGCGCCCGATATCCCTGTCGCTGCCATTCAACCTCCACAACGAGCCGCTGAAGGGAGACAGTGTCTCCCATTACTTCGACGGCCTGCTGCCGGATAGCGAGACTATCCGAAAGCGGGTGGCGGCGCGGTTCAAGACGGGCTCCATCGAAGCATTCGACCTCCTGGCCGCGATTGGCCGCGACTGCGTAGGGGCCATACAGCTCTTGCCGGACGAGGCTGTACCGGAAGGGATAGACACGGTCGAGGGTATCGTCGTCGACGAAGAGGCCATCGAGCGGCACCTGCTCGAAGTCGTCACTCCGGACCGTTTCGCTGCCGCGCGAGATCCCGATGACGACTTCCGCATTTCGCTGGCCGGCGCGCAGGAGAAGGACGCCTTTCTGAGGTGGAACGGTCAATGGATGAAGCCGCGCGGCACGACGCCGACAACGCACATCTTCAAGCTGCCTATCGGCACGGTGGGCGGGCGCAAGGCTGACTTCAGCACCTCGGTCGACAACGAGTGGCTGTGCCTGCGGTTGTTCAAGGAGTACGGGTTGCCCACGGCAGAGGCGCGCATCGAGACGTTTGGCTCACAGCGGGTGCTCGTCGTCGAGCGTTTCGACCGGGTGCTCTCGCGCAGTGGAAAGCAGTTGTTCCGGCTTATCCAGGAGGACTTCTGCCAGGCAACCGGCACGTCACCCCTGGTCAGGTACGAGAATGAGGGCGGCCCGGGACTCCAGCAGATGTTCACGCTTTTGCAGCAGTCGCAGCAGGCGGCGGAAGACATGCGCACGCTCATGGCCTCGCAGATCATTTTCTGGATGATGCGGGCGCCGGACGGTCATGCCAAAAATTTTAGTATCCAGCTGCTTGCCGGCGGCGCGGGACGCTTCAGGCTGACGCCAATGTATGACGTGATGTCCGCCTACCCGGTCGTCGGCGAGGGGCCGAGTCAGTGGGCGGACCAGGAAATCAAACTGGCGATGGCCTTGCTCGGCAAGAATAAGCACTATCAGGTGCATAAAATCGAGCGGCGGCACTTCAATAGCACGGCCAGGAAGGTCGGTTATGGCGACAATGCGGAGCCGCTCCTGCAGGAGATTATCGCCCGCACGCCCGAGGTCGTAGAGAAAGTCCGCGCCGAACTGCCCGCAGGGTTCCCGGAGCAGGTGGCAGACAAGATTCTGGGCGGCATGCTGGCGGCGGCGCGCGTGCTGGAGAGCCAGCCGGCGAGCTAATGCATCGACCCTCGAAAAGGTCGACTCTAACGAATCGGCCCGGTCGCCAAACCCGCAATACCCAATCGGTGTCTTGAGCGAAGAAATCAGGCGCGTGCCGCGCCCGAACGGCGGCTCACCACGACGATCATTACGAGGCAGAGCGTGAGCGCGGTCAACATGGTGCTGATCGCGGCGATGGTCGGGTCGATCTCGTCGCGCAGCGTGACGAACATGCGGCGTGTGAGTGTCTGGTTCGAGCCGCCCGACACGAACAGCGCGACCACCGTTTCATCGAGTGCCTGAATGAACACGAATACCGCGCCGGAAACCACGCTCGCCTTGATCTGCGGCAGCGTCACGGCCATGAAACTACGAAAGCGATTCATGCCGAGGCTGCGCGCGACCATCTCCTGAGTGCGGTCGAAGGTCCGCAGATCGGCGCCGACCGAGATCAGCACGTACGGCAGGCCGAGCATCGTGTCGGCGAGAATCAGGCCGCCGAGCGTGTTCACGTAGCCGGCCTGCGAGTACACGAAAAACACCCCCACCGCGACGATGATGATCGGCACCATCAGCGGCAACATCAGCAATGTGCGCAGATAGCGCATGATCCAGTGGGTGCCGTTCTGGATCGCGTACGCGGCGGCCACGCCGAGCGGCGTGGCGATCAGCGCGGCGCTGATCGAAGCGGTCAGCGTCGTGCGCGCGGCGTCGATCCACGCGGGGTTGTCGAAGAACGAGTGATACCAGCGCAGCGAGTAGGCCGGCGGCGGGAAGGTCATGAAGCGCGTATCGGAGAACGACAGCGGCACGACGATCAGCACCGGCACCATCAGGAACAGCAGGATCAGCACGACGACCGCGCCGAGGACGATCCGTCCGAACGGGAGTTTGCTCATTTCGCGCCCAGGGTCTTTTCGAGTGGCACCACGCGGCTCGCGGCATAGAAGATCGCGAACACGCAGATCAGCAGCACGACGCTCACCGCGCTCGCCGCGCCCCAGCTGTTGTAGATCTCGATGTTGCGGCTCACCACCATCGACACCATGATCGACTTGCCGCCGCCCATCAGTTCGGGCGTGATGTAGAAGCCGAGGCACAGCACGAACACGAGCGTCACGCCGGCGAAGACACCGCTCATCGAGAGCGGCAGGAACACGCGAAGGAATACGTGCAGCGGCGAGCCGCCCAGGCTCGCGCCGGCTTGCGAAAGATTCGACGGGATTTTCTGCATCGCCGAATAGAGCGGCAGCACCATGAACGGCAGCAGGATGTGAACCATCGCGATCACCGTGCCGAACTGGTTATAGGCGAGTTGCACCGGCCGGTCGATCAGGCCCGAAGCGATCAGCGCCTTGTTGACCAACCCCGTGCGCTGTAGCAGCACGAGCCATGCGTAGGTACGCACCAGGACGCTGGTCCAGAACGGCAGAATCACCATGCCGAGCACGAGCGCGCTCAGCCTGGGTGGCAACGACGCGGCGAAGTAGGCAACCGGATAGCCGAGCAGCAGCGTGACGACGGTCACGATGATGCTCAGCTTGAAGGTCAGCAGAAACGTTTCGAGGTACGCGCCCGTGAACATGCGCCGGTAGTTTTCGAACGTGAAGCCGTCGTGATAGATGGACTGCCACGACAGCCACGCGAGCGGCACGACCAGCAGCACGACGATCACGAGGAGCGCCGGCGCCATCAGCAGAAGCATCGTGCGGTCCTCGCGGCGCTGATAGCACGCGGCGGGATCGGACCCGGTGGCTTGCATCGAGGTGGTGCCCTGGAGCATCCGTTTGGCGGTTGTCATCATGCACCTACGGCGTCGAGAAACTGATACCACGCCGCAACGAGTCTCACACCCGGCGCGCGCAGCGAATGAAAGGGCACGGGCCGCAAGCCGGGTGCGCCGAGCAGCGAAAGCTCGGGTGTTTCGCCGAGCGCGAGCGCGGCGGCATGCTGGCCGAGCAGGCTCGCCATCGCAACGCCTGCTCCGTTATACCCCAGACAAAAGGTCGTGGCGTCGTCGCTGCGCCCAACGTGCGGCAACGAGTTGAACGTCATGCCCACATAGCCCGACCAGCGATATTCCACGCGCACGTCCGCGAGATCCGGAAAGAGCGCGACCATCGCACGCTGCAGCGCGTCGAAGCCGCTGGTTTGCCCTTCCTTGCCGAACGCGTCGCGTCCGCCAAACAGCATGCGGCCGTCCACCTTGCGGAACCACTTCATCATGCGCCGCGTTTCGGTGTAGCTGCGGCGCTCGACCATCAGGCGCGCATCGAGTTCGGCGGAAAGGCGCTCGGTGGCGATCATCGCACTGCGAAACGGTACGAGTTCGCGCTGATATGCCGAGGTCGCCGCCGTGAGATCCGAATACGCATTGGTCGCGACGACGACCTGCTTCGCGCGCACCGTGCCGCCGGGCGTGCGCAGCGTCACGCGCGTCTCGCCGGGTGCGCGATGCATCTGCTGCACCGGCGTCGATTCGTAGATCGGCACACCGCGCAGCGTAAGGCCGCGCGCGAGTCCGCGCACGTATTCGAGCGGCAGAATGGTGCCGGCGTCCGCGCTCAGCACGCCGCCGACAAAGCCCTTCGAACCGGTCTCGTGTTCGATCTCGGCGCGCGCTTGCACGGTCATCGAGGTATCGCCGAGATTCGCGCGAACCCAGTCGGCTTCGGCGCGAATCGCGGCGAACGCAGCCTCCGTGTGAGCGCAGCGCAGGCTGCCGGTCTGTTCGAAGCGGGCGCGCGTGAGTTGGAATTCATCGACCAGCGTCTCGACCACCCGCACGCCTTCGTGCGCGAGGCGGTGCATGCGTTTCGCGGTGTCGAGGCCATGCAGCCTGTCGATCGTGGGAAACGACAGTCTGAACTTGGACGACACCACGCCGCCGTTGCGCCCGCTCGCGCCCCAGCCCACCGGGTTCGCATCGAGCACCACACAGTCGACGCCGCGCTTTTGCAGCGCATACGCGGCGGCAAGGCCCGAATAGCCCGCGCCGATCACCGCGACCTCGACCTCGAGATCGCGCGCGAGCGGCACGCCGGTGCTGAGCGCCGCACCGGCGCCGGGCGAGGCGGCGAGGAGCGCCCGCCAGAGCGAATCAGGCGGGGGCGTGTGGGATGTCGGCGGCGCGAGCATCGGCTCAGGCGGCGAGGCGTGCTTCGGCTTCGACGGCGTCCGCGAGCGCGCCGAGCGTCGCAAACTTGAAAGTCGGCGTGGTGACGGCTTCCGGCACGGGCGTGCCGCCGAAGCCTTTCACGCCCTGGCGGCGTTCGATCCAGCAGGTCGCATAGCCAAGCCGGGTGGCGACGCCGATGTCGTGATACTGGCTCTGCGCGGTATGCAGGATTTCACCAAACTTGTAGCCGAACGCCGCCTGACGGCCGCGGTTGTACGCGAAGAATTGCGGATCGGGCTTGGCGACGCCGGTTTCGTCGCAGCAGACGGTGTCGTCGAACGGGTCGCCGAGCGTGTGCGCGTAGGCCGACAGCGCCACGCGGTCCGCATTGGTCATGGCAACCAGCCGGAAGTGTTTGCGCAGACGCTTGAGCGCCGCGACCGAATCCGCGAACGCCGGCCATTCGAGTACGTCGCGCTGAAAGGCGGCAGCCGATTGCGGGTCGTCGGGCAGACCGAGTTCCCTGGCCAGCGACAGATAGACGTTCGCCATTTCATGGCTCGAACGGCCCGGATGGGCCGCACGGCCGCGCAGGTACGGCTCGAAGATCTGGTCGTCGGTCAGGTCTTTCGCGGCCGGGCCGCCAAGGCGGCGCACGGAGCCGAGTACGCCGCGCTCGAAGTCGATGAGCGTGCCGACGACGTCGAACGTCAGGACCTTGAAATCGGTGAGGTTCATGAAATCATCCTTTTGCAGTGTGCTGTGAATAGTGAATCGGGAGAGGGTTTGCCCGGACGTGGGCAGGGACTATCGGAGCGGAATCAGGCGGGCACGACAATCGTGTCCTGCGGATCGAGTACGACGTTCATCGGCGCGCCGGGCTCGGGAATGCGGCGGCGCGCGTCGTGTCCGCCGGGCTGTCTGAGGCTGATGGCGGTGCCGTCGGCGAGGGTCGCGAACACGCGCAGGCTTTCGCCCTGATACAGCACCTCGGTGACCCGGCACGACAGACGGTTGACGCCCGCGTGCGGCTCGCCGCTATCGATCACGAGCTTCTCGGTCTGCACCGCGAGCAGCAGCCTGTCGCCGTGCGGCAGCGGGTGCGCGGTGCGCAGCACCGTATCGCCGAGACGCACGGCATCGTCGCCGGCGCGCGTTACGGCGAGCAGTGTCGCTTCGCCGATGAAGCTCGCCACGAACGCGTCGCAGGGGCGGTCGTAGAGCCGCTCGGGCGTATCGATCTGCACGAGCCGGCCGTTCTTCAGCACGGCCACGCGGTCGCTCATGGTGAGCGCCTCGCGCTGGTCGTGCGTCACATAGACGATCGTCGCGCCGAGCTTGCGATGCAACCGCCGCAACTCGATCTGCATGGTTTCGCGTAGCTGCTTGTCGAGCGCGGAGAGCGGCTCGTCCATCAGGATCAGTTGCGGCTCGAACACCATCGCGCGGGCGAGCGCCACGCGCTGGCGCTGGCCGCCCGACAACTGGCCGATACCGCGATTCTCGTAGCCGGGGAGCTCGACCATCGCGAGCGCGTCGGCAACCTTCCTGGCCCACGTCGCTTTCGGCTGACGCCGCGCGCGCAGCGGAAACGCCACGTTCTCGCCCACGCTCATATGCGGAAACAGCGCGTAGTTCTGAAACACGATGCCGATGTCCCGCTTGTGCGGCGGCGCAAATGTAATGTCGCGCTCGCCGACCCAGACCGCCCCCGAACTGGGCTGCACGAAGCCGCCGAGAATGCCGAGCAGGGTGGTCTTGCCCGACCCCGAGGGACCGAGCAGCGAGACGAATTCGCCGGGGGCGATGTCGAGCGAAACGTCGTCGAGGGCCACCACGTGGCCATAACGTTTCGCTGCCGATCGGATTGAAACACCTGTTTTCGCTCGTGCGTCCATTGCGTCCTGTCTCGCTGTAGAAGCCTGCGTTAGGGAAAATATAGGTCGTGCCATTTTTGGCGGCAATTCCCAAATTGTTGGATAGGGCATAACATCAGGTCATGCCCAACCTTCGCAAAAAACTGCCTAGCGCCAACGCGCTGTTCGTGTTCGAAGCGGCCGCGCGCTGCGGCAACTTCACGCGCGCGGCGCAGGAGTTATATGTCAGCCAGCCCGCGGTGAGCCGCATGCTCTCGCGCATGGAAGACCATCTCGGCGTGCGCCTGTTCGAGCGCGTGCGAGGTGGAATCGAACTGACCGAAAACGGCAGAATCCTCTACCGGAAGATATCCGAAGGCTTCAACGGCATAGAAAGCGCGATACGCGAGATCGAGGCGCGCGCAACCGGTGTCGAGTCGGTCACGCTGTCGGTGTCCACCGCGTTCACCACGCACTGGCTGATGCCGCGCATGAGCCGTCTGAACCAGGCGTTTCCGAATGTGGACTTGCGGTTTCAACTGATCTCGGGGCGAATCGGCGGCCCGCTCGTCGACGTGGATCTCGGCATGCGCTTTCTGCGCGAGGACGAGATCGGCGAGAACAGCATGCTCGTGATGCCGGAGACGCTGCTGCCGGTGTGCAACCGCCGCTATCACGAGACAGCGGCGACCGAGGCGGGCCGCAAGCACGGCGACACGGTGATCGTGATGGACGACGGCGAGCGCGGCTGGCATGACCGGTTCGCCGCGTTCGCGGCACAGGGGCGGCACGCCGCGAGCATGCTGAGTTTCAACGACTACGCCATCGTCGTGCAGGCGGCGTTGCTTGGGCAGGGCGTCGCGCTCGGCTGGCTCAACGTGGTGTCGCATTGGCTTCTCGAAGGCGCGCTGCTGCCGGCCGAAGAGGAACTGATCGTGACGAACCGGCGCTGCTGCCTGGTGTGGCCGGAGAGTCGGCCGTTGCGGCCCGTGGCTGCCGACGTGCGCGACTGGATTCTCGACGAGACGCGCGCCGACGTGCGCGCGGTGGACCGGCAGTATCCGAAGCTGGGGCTGCGGCGCGTGCTGGCGCAGGCGGGCCTCGCGATCGGTCCGGCCCGGGATGAAGCGCGAAGCGATGCGGCGGCCCGCTCAGTCACGCCGCCAGGCGCGTGAGATATGCCGACCCACGCCGACCCACGCCGACCGACGCCGACCCACGCCAACCGCTGCGGACGACTACCGGTCAACCGGGCACGAAGGCCCGCGCACGGATTCATTACAAGGTCTTGCTGCAGAGTTTGAAATCAGGATCTTCGGCGTAGGTCTGCACATGGAAGCCGAGGTTTTTCATCAGTTTCAGCATGTTGGTATTCTTGACCAGCACGAGGCCGTCGATTTCACTCAGGCCTTTGTGGCGCGCAACCTCCATGATCGACAGCATCAGACGCGAGCCGAGTCCCTGGCCGCTGAAGTCGTCATCCACGACTAGCGAAAACTCGCAACTCGTGAGGTCGGGGTTGGCAATGTAGCGTGAAACGCCGATCATGCGCTCGGTTTCGGTGAACTCGCCGTCGCCGGTCGCGGTACGCTCCTTGCAGACCGCCACCAGCGCCATTTCACGGTCGTAGTCGATCAGCGTGTAACGCGCCAGCATGGGCACGGAAAGTTCGCGCAGCGACGACACGAAGCGGTAATAGCGCGACCGGTCCGACAGCTTGCGCACGAAGGCCTGCAGCATTTCGGCGTCGTCCGGCTGGATCGGGCGCAACGTGTATTGTCCGCCCCCGCGCATGGGCCATTCCTGCGTGTAGCTGGAAGGGTACGGCAGGATCGACAGATGGTCGTAGCTGTGCAGCAGCGGTTGCGCGTTGTCGATCACCACGCGCGCATCGACCGCCAGCGCGCCGGCTTCGTCCACGATCAGCGGATTGATGTCCATCTCGCGCAGTTGCGGCAGTGCGCACACCATCTCCGATACGCGCAACAGCACGTGCTCGATCGCCTCGCTGCGCACGGCCGGCGCGCCGCGCCACTCACCCAGCGTTTCAGCCGAACGCACCCGCTGGATCAGGCGTTGCGAGAGGAACTGGTTGAGCGGCGGCAATTCGACCGCGCGGTCGTTGATCAGCTCGATCATGGTGCCGCCCGCGCCGAACGTGATAACCGGACCGAACGGCTGATCCGTGACCACTCCGATATACAGCTCGCGCCCGTGCTTCTTGCCGGACATTTTCTGAATGGTCACGCCGTTGATCCGTGCGTCCGGCCTGAGCCGGCGCACGGTCGCGATCATGTCGTTGTAGATATCGCGCACGCTGGTGGCGTTGAGCACGTTGAGGACGACGCCCTGAACGTCGGATTTGTGCGCAATGTCGGGCGAGTCGATTTTCAGCGCGACCGGATAGCCGATCTGGCTGGCAATCAGCATCGCTTCGTTGGCGTTGTGGGCGAGGATGGTTTGCGTGATCGGAATATGGAAAGCCGCCAGCAGCGCTTTCGATTCCATTTCCGTCAGCACTTTGCGCCGTTCGGCCAGCACGCTTTCAATCAGGATGTGCGCGCCCGCCAGATCCGGTTTGGCCAGTTGCGACAGCGGAGGCGGAGTCTGCTGCAGCAGTTGCTGATTCTGATAGAAGGAGGCGATATTGCTGAAGGCATCGACAGCCGCTTCGGGTGAACGGAAGGTGGCGATGCCGGCGCCGTTGATGATTTCGCGCGCCTCGGCGACCTTCTGGTCGCCCATCCAGCAGGTCAGAAGCGGCTTGCCGATGTTGGCGCTGGCGAGCACCAGTTCCTGTGCCACCGCGGTCGGATCCACGCCCAGCTTGGGCGAATAGATCACCAGGATACCGTCCACCTCGCTATCCGCGGCGCAGGCCGCGGCGGCGGCCCGGTAGTGTTGCGGACCGGCCTCTTCGGACAGATCGAGCAGGTTGGCAATGGTCGCGAGCCGCGGCAATTGCGGCGCGAGTGCCGCGCTCGTGTCGGGCGAGAGTCGCGCGAGGACGAGGCCCAGTTCGGTGAGCCAGTCGACGGCCAGCACGCCGGGCCCGCCGCCATTGGTCACGATCGCCAGCCGTGAGCCGACCGGACGATAGCGCGAGGCAAGACACTTCGCGGCGGAAAACAACTGGGCGAACGATCTCACGCGCACTGCGCCGGCGCGGCGCAAAGCCGCATCGAAGACCTCGTCGCTGCCGATGATGTTGCCCGAATGGGTGAGCGCCGCCTGCGACGCAGCGGCCTTGCGGCCAGCCTTGAGCACCACCACGGGCTTGGTAATGGCCGCCGCGCGCAGGGCGCTGAGAAACCGGCGCGCGTTCGTGATGCCTTCCATGTAGATCACGATGCTATGGGTGGCCGGGTCGGTTGCGAGGAAATCCAGGGTTTGCGCGAGATCCACGGCGGTATTCGGCCCGAGCGATACCACGGTCGAGAAGCCGACTGCATTCTTGTCGGCCCAGTCGAGTATCGAAGAGGTCAGCGCACCCGACTGCGAAACGAGGGCGAGCGGTCCCTGCTGCGCCAGCGGTCCCACGACGCCGACGTTGATGTTCAGCCGTGGGCGTTGATAGCCGAGACAGTTCGGCCCTAGCAACTGAATGCCGTGTTTGCGCGCAATGGCGTGCAGATCTTTGGCATGCGCCTGATCGACACCGGTTGAAATGATCAGTGCCGCCTGGCATTGAATACGTCCGGCGACTTCCAGAGCGGACGGCAACTCGTCGTCCGGCAGGGCGATGACCGCCAGATCGGCGCGCGAATGGGCCAGTTCGCCGAGCGTGCCGGTCATGCCCACGTCGAGAAACGTGACCGGTCCGGCGAAGCCGCTCTCCCGTATCAGGGCGCTCACGGCCCGGCCGTAATGGGTTTGACTGTCCGGTTCGTCGGCCTTGCCGACGAACACCACGATCGAGTTGGGGGAGAACAGCGGCGTCAGGTAATGTTTATCCATGAGATGCGCTCAGCAATCCATACCAATGAGTTCTCTCACATGCGCGGCCACGCCGCGTGCGAGCGACGAGAGTTCGTAGCCGCCTTCGAGGCAGGACACGATACGCCCCCTGGCGTGACGCCTGGCGACGTCGACAAGACGCTCGGTGACCCACGCATAATCCGCTTCGACGAGGCCGAGGTTGCCCATGTCGTCTTCACGATGACCGTCGAAGCCGGCTGAGATGAAAATCATCTCCGGCCTGAACGCTTCGAGCGCCGGCAGCCATTTCTCGGTGACGGCCGCGCGGAATACGTCGCCGTACGAGCGCGTGGGCAGCGGCACGTTCACCATATTGTCACCGCGAGGCTCGTTACCGCAGAACGGGTACAGCTTGTCCTCGAAGATCGAGCACATCAGAACCCGTGCGTCGGCGTGGAGAATGTCTTCGCTGCCATCGCCGTGATGAGCGTCGAAATCGATCAGCGCCACGCGCGCGAGTCCATGCACGTTCAGCGCATGCCGGATGCCGACCACGACGTTGTTGAAGAAGCAGAACCCACCCGCCGCCGCATATTTCGCATGGTGTCCCGGCGGCCTGATGTTGCAAAAGGCGCAACAGGCGTCGCCGGCAAGTACCAGATCGGTCGCCAGCACGGCCGCGCCGGCCGCACGCAAGGCCGCCTGGTACGTATAAGGGTTCATGCTGGTGTCGGGATCGACACGCACGTAGCCTTCCAGCGGAGCCATGTCGGCAATGCCGCGGATATACGGCAGGGAATGCGCCTGCGCGAGCTGCTCCTCCGTTGCCAGCGGTGCCTCGTACGTTTGCATGCAGTCGAGCAGGCCTTTGATCAGCAACATGTCGTGAATCGCGCCGATGCGATCGGGCGACTCGGGATGCATGTGTCCCATTTCGTGTTTGACGCAATCGCGATGCGATATATAGGCGGGTAGCATTCTGGTTCGACCGTGGTGACACTGGCTGCTGCCAATAGGCACCTGCACAGGCTGCCAGCAGCGTTCTTTCTGCACCCTCGCGTCACGCTGCTGTAAGGCCTCGCCGTGCGAGGGGAGATGGCTCTATCAGGCGCCGCACATCGCAGTGACGGATTGATGCAAATCAACGAACAAACGGGCCTGACGACGTTGATTGCAGCCTGGCGCGGCCGCGGATTGCGTTTCGCCAAGTTCGTCATACCGATCCGGTGAGCATGCCTGAAAATATTCGCCGGAAGGGACGCGTTGCGGACTGACCTGTATCAACAGGACGCGCCCATGACCTCCTACGATTGTTCTGTCTTTTGGCGCTGAACGGCGCGGTCCGGGCGCGGTCCGGTATGCAAGCTTCGTTGGCTGGAGGCGAGGGCGGCTGCCTCCTTTTCTACCAACCTCAACTGGTTTGCGATGAGTTCCTTACCTGAAACTTCTGAACACAGTGTCGAAGATCGGCCATCCGGCGGTTTGACAAGCGACGAAGCGCAGCGCCGGCTGAAAGTTTTCGGCCCGAACGGTGTGCCCGACACGGCGACGTCTCCGTGGAGCCGCGCATTGGGCAAGTTATGGGCGCCGGTGCCGTGGATGCTGGAAGCCGCAATCGTGCTGCAGCTCGTGCTGGGCGAGTACGTCGAAGCCGGCGTGATCGCCGCGCTCCTGATATTCAACGCCGCCTTGGGCTTCTTCCAGGAGAGCCGGGCGCAAGCAACGCTCGACGCGCTCAAGTCCCGCCTCGCTCTGGTCACACCGGTCCGACGCGACGGCGCATGGAAGACGGTGCCGGTCGGGCAACTGGTGCCGGGCGACATCGTGAAGCTTTCGCTTGGCTGCATTGTGGGCGCCGATGTCCGCCTGATCGAAGGCGAGGTGCTGCTCGATCAATCGACCCTCACGGGCGAGTCTCTGCCCGTCGAAGGCGGTCCTGGGTTGCAGACTTACGCCGGTGCGCTCGTGCGGCGCGGCGAAGCGGTTGCGGAAGTCACCGCAACGGGCAGCCGCACGAAATTCGGCCAAACCGCCGAGCTGGTTCGTATCGCCCGCGTTCCCAGCTCGCAGCAGCAGGCCGTGATGCGGGTGGTGCGAAATCTTGCCATGTTCAATGGCGTGATCGTTCTCGTGCAGATCGGCTATGCGGCCTCGCTGCGGATGCCGCTGGTCGAGATCGTGCCGCTCGCACTCACCGCTATCCTGGCAGCGATTCCCGTGGCGTTGCCGGCCACCTTCACGCTCGCGACCGCCTTGGGCGCCAGGGTACTCGCGAAGCTGGGCGTTCTTCCCACCCGCTTGTCCGCGATCGATGAAGCGGCCTCGATAGACGTTCTCTGCGCCGACAAGACGGGCACGTTGACGCGCAACGAACTGGCGGTGACCGCGGTGCACGCAATGCCGGGTTTCGATGAGCCGCATGTGCTCGCGCTTGCCGCGCTGGCCAGCTCCGAGGGCGGCCAGGACCCGGTCGATGCGGCGATCCGCAACGCGTCCCGGCCCGCTTGCGCGGCGGATTTGCCCAGGCTTGTCAGGTTCGTGCCGTTTGACCCGGCGGAAAAGATGTCCGAGGCGCTCGCAACGGATAAGGACGATCGCACAGTTCGCATTGTCAAAGGCGCGTTCGCGCGTGTAAGTGCCCTGACGCAATCGTCGCCGGAAGCGGCCGTCGCTGAGCAGGCTCTCGAAGCCAAAGGATTTCGCGTATTGGCGGTCGGAGTCGGCGCTCCGGATGAGCTCAAGGTGGCCGGCCTGATCGCGTTGAGCGATCCGCCCAGAGACGATTCCGCGAGGCTGATCACGGACCTGCTCGGAATGGGCGTGCACACCGTGATGGTGACCGGCGATGCCGTGGCGACCGCCGGCGTAGTAGCCCATACGGTCGGGCTCGATGGCGCGGTCTGTCCGCCGGGGCCGCTCCCCGAGCAATTGCGTCCGGAAGAGTTTGCCGTTTTCGCGGGCGTGTTCCCCGACGACAAGTTCCACATCGTCAAGGCGTTCCAGAGCGGCGGCCATATTGTCGGCATGTGTGGCGACGGCGCGAACGATGCCCCGGCGCTGCGTCAGGCGCAAATGGGAATTGCCGTCTCGACGGCCACCGATGTCGCCAAGTCGGCGGCCGGTATCGTGCTGACCGAGCCGGGCCTGGGCGGTGTCGTTGCCGCGGTGCGCGAGGGGCGGGTCACTTTCCAGCGCATCCTCACCTACACGTTGCGATCGGTGACGCGCAAAATCGATCAGATGCTGTTCCTGACGGTTGGCCTGATCATGACCGGCCATGCGGTCCTGACACCGATGCTGATGGTCGTGCTCATGACAACCGGCGATTTCCTCGCGATGTCGTCGACGACAGATAACGTGCGGCCGTCGTCCAGGCCCAATGCCTGGCGGATCAACAACCTGACGATCGCGGGCATTGTGCTGGCGTCCTGCAATCTGCTGTTTTGCAGCTCGATCCTCGCCCTCGGCAAGTTCTGGCTGCAGCTGGGCACCGGCCAGTTGCAAACGCTCGCGGCGGTCATTCTGGTGTTCAGCGGCCAGGCGGTCCTGTACGTGGTACGTGAACGCCGGCGTCTGTGGAGTTCCCGGCCGGGACGGTGGCTGATCGTGTCGTCGATTGCGGACGTGTCGATCATTGCGACCCTGGCAACACGGGGAATACTGATGTCGCCGATACCGCTGCAGTGGATCGGCGCCATGTTGGGCGCGGCCATCGTCTTCGCATTCGTCCTGGATTTCGTGAAGGTGGCCGCGTTTGCCCGTCTGAAGATGGTATAGGGCTTCGCGATCGCGTTTACGATGTAGTGCGGCCTCAAGAGTCGACTTCATTCATTGCGCCGGCATCGAAGCGTCGCAACCCTCACGTGTCCTGCTTCACGGAATCGCGTGCGCCTGTCAAGCCTGCCGCCCGGCGAGCCACATCGAGCCGTTTGCGCAGCGAGGCTTCGGCGAGGTCGAGTTCAGCGACCAGACTGCGCAGCGATTCGTCGTTGATACGCTGTTCATGCCTTTCCGCGTAAAGCGCATTGCGTTCGACGTGCAGCGACTTCAGGCGCAATTCGAGTTCCACCACATAGCGATGACGGCGCTGGCGAACCACGTCGGGGGCTTCCGCAAGTGCCTCGGGTGTAGCGGGCGGCGCAGGATCCTCCAGCAGATCGATGCGTTTGCGATACTCCTGGGTCAGGCGCCCAGCCGATTCCTGATACTGCGCGAGCCATTGCGGATCGACGGATTCCGCCTGTTCCTTGCCGAGCACCATGCTGGCGATCGCGGCTTTACAGGCGGCGACCCGCGCACGGCGTTCCTCCCGGGCCGATGCCGGCTCGCCACCCGCCGGCATGCGCTTGAGAACCAGCGGCAGACCGATGGTCCCGACCACCAGCGTGAAGAGAATCGTGCCCGTCGCGAGGAAAATCAGCAGGTCGCGGGCCGGAAAAGGTGCGCCGTCGTTGAGCAGCAGTGGCAGCGAGAGAGCGCCGGCGAGCGTCACCGCGCCGCGGATGCCGGCCAGCGTGCTTGCAAGCGTCAGCAGGTACGAGGGCTTCTCGACCAGTTTCCCTTCCGCATGCGCGCGCCACAGGCTGCCCTGGACGCCGAGCGTCAGCCAGATCCAGCGCAGCAACAATAGCGCCGACGAGATGGCGACCGCGTAACCCGCGAGAATCCACCATTGATGGCCGGCTTCCCGCAACGGTGTCCCGATGATGGACGGTAACTGCAGGCCGAGAAGCAGGAAGATCGCGCCGTTGAAGGCGGATTCGACCATGGTCCATGTGCCTTCCGTCTGCATGCGTTCCGCCACGAACTCGCTGCGATCGAGATCGGCGAAATTCGTCATGACGCCGGCGGCCACGGCAGCCAGAATGCCCGAGACGCCGAGCCGATCGCCCACGATATAGGCTGCGAAAGGCAGCAGCACCAGCAGGAGCGCCATCTGGGTGGCGGCCACGTCGCCCAGGCGCCGCGTCACGGTGTCGCGTGCCACGGAGAAGCCCCAGCCGATGAGCGCTCCCGCGCCGATTCCGCCGAAGGCGATCCAGATGAAGTCCCGCGCGACATGGGTCCACGAGAACAAGCCGGTGAGCGTGGCCGCAATGGCGAACTTCAAAGCCACCAGGCCCGATGCGTCGTTCAATAGCGACTCGCCTTCCAGCACGCGCATGGTCTGCGAAGGCATGCCCAGATTGCGCGTGATCGCCGAGACGGCGACCGCGTCCGTGGGGGACACCACGGCGGCGAGCGCGAACGCAACTGTCAGCGGCATCTCCGGGATCAGCCAGTGGATCAGATAGCCCAGGCCGACCACGGTGAACAGGACGAGGCCGAATGCGAGCTTTAGTATGGGCTTGTAAAGCGCGAAGAATTCGCGCTTCGGAATACGCCAGCCATCGGCGAATAGCAGTGGCGGGATGAACAGGAGCAGGAACAGATCCGGGTCGAATACGATGTGCAGACCCTGACGAGGCCAGGATAGCGCGGCCCCGAGAAGAATCTGGATCAACGGCAGGGGAATGGTGCGGATGTAGCGGGAAGCGACGCCGGTAAGCGCCCCTAACATCAGTACCAGGAGTACGGTTTCAACGGTGTGCATCGGCAGACTTTAGCAAGAATGGACTTCGTCTGTTTTCTGGACGCCTTCACTGCGCACCGGGACGTGCTAACGCAATGGGTCAGTCATGATACGGTGAAAAACATGCAATCCTGATTCGCCGGATGCTCGGGAGCCTCGTTGAGCATACGGCGACGTGAGATTTGCGGGCCTGGTCAGACCTTGAAAACCGACCCCGTGCGGCCGAGGGTGACGGTGACGGTATGCGTTGCACCGTCGTCGATGAGCCGCACGTCTACATTACCGGGTTGCCGCTGAGCGCCGTCCACCAGCACGTCAATCACACCGCGGCTCACCCCGTGCGGGTTTCGCACGGCAATGTCATAGCGGCTCGCGCCGTAATGCAGAACGGCGGTGAAGCCGGGCCATGCTCCCGGCACACACGGCTGAATCGACAATACGTCGCCGTGTCTGCGAATTCCCAGAATGCCCTCCATACCCGCGCGATACATCCATCCGGCCGATCCCGTGTACCAGGTCCATCCGCCGCGACCCACGTGCGGCGCGACTGAATACACGTCGGCGGCGACCACATAAGGTTCGACCTTGTAGCGGTTCACGGCACTCCGGGTGCGGCCGCGATTCACCGGATTCAGCAGCGCGAATAGCTCCGCGGCCCGGTCGCCGTCGCCCATCTGCGCGAACGCCAGCACCGACCACATTGCAGCATGAGTATATTGGCCGCCATTTTCACGCACGCCCGGCGGATAACCTTTGATATAGCCCGGGTCGAGCACCGTGCGGTCGAAGGGCGGCGTGAACAGCAGCGCGAGGCTCTCGTCGCGGCGGATCAGGCGGCGGTCGAGTTCCGCCATCGCCTGTTCGGCCCGCCCGGGACCGGCCGCGCCCGACAGGACACTCCACGATTGCGCGATGGCGTCGATCGAGCATTCGTCGTTGCTGCTCGAACCGAGCGGCGTGCCGTCGTCGAAATAGCCGCGCCGATACCATGCGCCGTCCCAGCCCGCGTTTTCCAGCGCGATCTTCAGTTCGGCGGCGCGCCCGGTCCAGCGATCCGCCCGCGCGTCGTCGTTTCGCTCGCGCGCCAGCGGCGCGAAATTCGTCAACGCCGCGATCAGAAACCAGCCGAGCCAGACACTTTCGCCGCGCCCGGCTTCGCCCACGCGGTTCATGCCGTCGTTCCAGTCGCCCGTGCCCATCAACGGCAGGCCGTGGGCGCCGAACAGTTCGAGACTCTGGTCAAGCGCCAGCGCGCAGTGCTCGAACAGCGTCGCGCCGAGGTCCGACACCGTCGGCACGAAGTAGGCATCGTATTCGTCCTGGCCGAGTGTGCGTCCTTCGAGAAAGGGCACGTCGACATCGAGAATCGCGCGGTCTCCGCTCACGTCGACGTATTGCGCTACTGAGTAGGCCAGCCACGCACGGTCGTCGGAAATGTGCGTGCGCACGCCGTCGCCGCCTTGCGGCAGCCACCAGTGCTGCACGTCGCCCTCGCGGAATTGCCGTCCCGCCGCTCGCAGCAGGTGCTCGCGAGTCAACTCGGGACGGACGGCGGCGAGCGCCATGCCGTCCTGCAACTGATCGCGAAAGCCGTAAGCGCCGCTTGCCTGATAGAAGCCCGCGCGCGCCCAGATGCGACAGGCGAGCGTCTGATACAACAGCCAACGGTTGAGCATCAGATCCATCTCACGGTCGGGCGTTTTCACCTGCACGGTGCCGAGCGTGTCGTTCCAGAACGCCGCTACGGTGGCGAGCACGGCGTCCAGATCCGCTGCGCGATAGCGCTCGATCAACTGGCGCGCGGCGTCGGCCGAGTCCGATTCGCCCAGCAGAAACACCACCGACATCGCCTCGCCGGGTTCGAGTTCGATCGTGGTGAGGAGTGCCGCGCACGGATCGAGGCCCGCACCGATCTTGCCCGACAGTGTCGCGTGGCCCGCGCTGCCGGAAAGCGCAGCGGGCTCGCTCAGGTTGCCATTGCGACCGACGAATTCACGCCGGTCCGCGCTCCACGACGTCTGCACGCCGTTCATATCGGCGAAGGCCACGCGGCCGCGATAGGTTTGCGACCAGTCGTTGCGCGCGAACAGCGCGCCGGTGGCCGCGTCGATTTCGCTGACGGTATGCGGCGCGGCGATGCTGCGCGACGCCCCCAGCGCCCATTCCACATAGGCCGTCACCGAAAGCCGTCGGGTTCTGCCGGATAGATTGCGCAAGGTCATCCGGGAGATTTTCAGCGGGTCATCGAGCGGCACGAATTGCAGCAGTTCGAGTGCGATATCGTGAGCGGTGTGCGTGAAGCGGCTGTAGCCCTGACCGTGACGGGCGATATACGGCGCCGCGGCGGGCGAGTTGTCGCGCAAAGGGTTCGCAAGCGGGCCAAATAGCGCACCCGTGTCGTCGTCGCGAACATAGAACGCTTCCGAAGCCGGGTCGCTGACCGGGTCATTCGACCATGCCGTCAACTGGTGCTCGCGGCTATTCGACGCCCATGTGTAGCCGCTGCCTTCCGCCGACACAAGAAAGCCGCAGTGACGATTGGCAATTACGTTGACCCACGGCATTGGCGTGCACTGGCCAGGCCCCAGCACGACGACGTACTCGCGGCCGTCATCGGCAAAACCGCCCAGACCGTTGAAATAGTCGAGCCCGGCTTCCACGCGAACGGTTTTTTCCGGAATCTGCGTGAGCGTCGGCTCAGGTGTGCGTTTCGGTCGCGGCAAGGCGCTCGTGGGCGGCCTCGCGACACGCTTTAACTGATCCGCCAGACGGCCATTGCGCGCCGCCAGTACCGCGCGGGCGACAACCGGAAACAGCGCGCGGGAATCGGCCGACATCAGGTCTGCGCGCAGTACGAAGATTTCGCCGCGCGCGGTGCCGTCGGGTGCGGACCGCTGCCCCGAACGCACCAGCGTTTCCAGTGCGGTCTGCAAATCCTGCACGTATGAAGCGGCGCGCTCGTTGATGATGACGAGATCGACCGCGAACCGTTTCATGCGCCAATAGGCATGCGCATGCACCAGTTGCTGCACCAGCGCCATGTGCTCGATATCGTCGATACGCACCAGCAGGATCGGCAAATCGCCCGATACGCCATGCTTCCACAGCGGGACGGCGCCCGTACCGCCGGCCGCCGACACTTGCGCCGCGCCGCGCAGCAAGGCGGCCGAGGCCGGTCGCATCGACGGGTCGCTGTATAGCATGTAGCTGGCCATGCGCTGGAACTGTACGGCCTCGTCCGCCGTCACGCCGTTATGGCGCAGTTGCACCTGCGCCTGAGTCCACGCCAGCATGGTCGCCCGCGCATACGACGCATCGTCGCGATGCTTGTCGACCAGGTCCAGCAAACGGGCGCGGGAGTCGGCCACGATGGTCCAGAACGCGACACTCGCGGTGGCGCCCGGCGCGATGGTCAGCCGCCGGCGTATCGTGAATGCGGCATCGAGCACGACGCCCGCTGAATTGCTCAATGGCCGCGCCTCGACCAGGCCGCGCGGCGAACGAACCTGCCGGCCGCGGCCGACAAAGCGCGCGCGATCGGTCTCGATCTCGACGGCGCCGAGCGCATGTCCGTCGATCACCGCGAGATGAGCGGCCCACACTTCCGGCTCGTCGGGCGCGCGACGGCGCCGGGTCGCGAGAATGACATTGATCTCGGGGAGATACTCGGTTTCGACGAACAGTTTGCTGAACGCCGGGTGAGCCTGGTCGGCGGCCTGGGTCGCCAGCGCGAGTTCCGCATACGACGTGAATTCGATGGTGCGTGCGTGCACGCCACCGTTGGCCACCGACACACGGCGCACCTCGGCGTCGTCTTCGGCGGAGACCATCACGTCGAGCGAGGTGGTCAGCGTACCGTCGAGCCGGACGAACTCGGCGCGGTCTTCCGTGAACGTCACGTCGTAGCTATCCGGGCTCATGCCAGCGGGTTGCCATGTGGCCGACCAGAATTTGCCGCTGTCTGTATCACGCAAATAGACGTAGCTGCCCCAGTCGTCGCGGGTGGCGTCCTCGCGCCAGCGCGTGATCGCCAGCTCGCCCCAGCGGCTGTAACCAGATCCGGCGGCGGTCAGCATGACCGCATAGCGTCCGTTGCTCAACAGATGGGTCGCCGGCGTGGGCGTGTCCGCGGACCGCAGATGCCGCGCCACCGCCGGTTCGACACCGCGCGGACGGCCGGCGCCGCGCTCTTCGTCGACACGCGAATGGGCCACCGCGACCCGTCCCGGCATGCGCTCCTGGAGCAGCAGCTCGGTCGCCTGAACGGCCGGTTCCGCATGGAAAAACTGGCGGATGCGGCCCGCCAGCAGCGCATTGGCGATCGACACGATCGACATGCCCTGATGGTGCGCCATGAAGGCGCGCACGATGGCGACCGGCTGTCCCTCCGGTACACGGGCGGGCGTATAGTCCAGCGCCTCGTAAAAGCCGTAGCGTCCGTTCGCGCCTGCGGTAGCCAGCCGCTCGAAATTGCGGCTGGCGGCCGCCGGCGAAACCATCGCGGCCAACGCAGTCGCATACGGCGCGATCACGGCATTGTTGCCGAGGCCGCGCTTGAGCCCGAGGTCCGGAATGCCGAAGCTGGAATACTGGTAAGTGAATTCGAGGTCGCGCGCGTTATACGCCGATTCGGAGATGCCCCACGGCGAGCCTAGCGTCGAGCCATAGGCGATCTGCCGCCGCACCACCAGCGCGTTGGTCCGCGCGATCAGGCTGTTGGCCGGCGCGCACATGACGAGCGACGGCATCAGGTATTCGAACATGGAGCCGGACCACGACACCAGCGCGGCGCCGCCGGCAACCGGCGTCGCCACGCGTCCGAGCCGGAACCAGTGGCGCGCGGGAATATCGCCTTTCGCAATGGCGACGAAGCTCGCGAGCCGCGCCTCCGACGCCAGCAGATCGTAGCTGCTCGGATCGAGCTTGCCGTCGGCGACCGCGTAGCCGATCGACAGCAAATTGCGCAGGGGGTCGAGCAGAAAGCCGAACTCCATTGCGTAGGCCATCTGCAACGTGGCGTCGATCAGTCGCGCGAAGCGCTCGCGCAACGCAACCGCTCCTTCGGACGCGCACGCCAGATCCCGGCAATGACCGCGAAGCGTGCGCTCCAATGCGTCCGACCAGAACAGCGTGTCCTGGTCATGGCCGCCCTGGTTGGGTTGACCGGATACGGCCGGCTTGATTCCGACGAGCGCGCGCGCGGCGTTCGTCACCGTGGCGGCGAGTAGTACCACGGTCGGCCAGACCGGCCCGGCGCCCAATGTGCCGTTGGCGGGCGCTGCGGTTTTCACGCCGTCGAGTGCCGTTCGCAGCGCTGCCGCCGCCTGTTCGAACTCGCGAAGCGTCGCGGCTCGCAGCGGATCGGCGCGCCCGCCGCATACGCTTTCGCTCAGTAGCGCAAGGCAGTCGTCGATGCCGGCGAACGCAACGGCGCTCTGTGCATCTGCAGGCTGGGCCGACCACGCACGGCATGCATTGCCCAGTGCGATCAGATGGCCGGCAAGGTTGCCGCTGTCGACGGAGGAAACGTACTTCGGGTCGAGCGGCCGCAAATCCTGGGTGTCGTACCAGTTGTAGAAATGCCCGCGATAACGCGGCATACGCTCCATCGTGGCGAGCGTCGCCTCGAGGCGTTCGACGGCGTCGAGCGTGCCGATCCAGCCGAACTCGCGGGCGCTCACCGTCGCGAGCAGATAGAGCCCGAGATTGGTGGGCGAGGTTCGATGAGCGATGACCGGTCGCGGGTCTTCCTGGAAATTGTCCGGCGGCAGCATCTGGTCGGCGGCCGTGACGAAGGTTTCGAAATAGCGCCACGTACGGCGTGCATGGCGGCGCAGTTGTTGCGCGTCCGCGGCGCTGACGTCGAGGTCGCTGGCCGGGTGCGGCGCCAGACTCGACCAGTAGGCCAGCAACGGCGAGGCGAGCCACAACAGGACGAAAGGCAGGCCGACCCATGCGCCGAGGTTACCGGTTTGCGTCGCCACGAGCAGGATCGCCAGACCTGCCGCGAGGGCCAGCGCAATCCCGCCGGACATCCGCGTATAGGTACTGGGCAGCGTCAGACGTCCGCGCGCGCTTGCCTCGGCGGCGGTGGTCCATTCCAGCAGATGGCGGCGCGTAACCAGCAGGCGGAACAGCGTGCGTCCGATCGCGTCGCTCATGGACCAGGTTTGCTGCGCGACAAAAGCGATCGACATGGCGCAGCGCGCCAATGCAAGCCGCAGGTCCGCCAGCCACACACCGAGCAGGCTGCGCGCGGTCATTTTCACATGTGCCCGCTGCCAGCGCGGCACCAGTGCGCTCAGCGTGGGCAGTAGCACGGGCACGGCAATGGTTGCGAGCACGAAGCACGTCCAGAGCAGCGCGTCGCTGAACGGCAGGGTCCACCCGGCGAGTAATGCAATGAAGGCCGCCGGCGCTATCAGCGTTCGGCGCAGATTGTCCAGCATCTTCCAGCGGCCGGTCGCCAGCAACGCCCGCGCGGGGAGCCGCCGCACACTGACGAGCCACGGCAGCAACTGCCAGTCGCCGCGCGCCCAGCGATGCTGCCGCGCTTCGGAGACGTCGTAACGCGCGGGGAATTCTTCAACCACTTCGATATCCGAAGCGAGTCCCGCCCGTGCAAAGATGCCTTCGAACAGATCATGGCTGAGCATCGTGTTTTCCGGCACGCGGCCCGCGAGCGAAATCTCGAAGGCGTCGATATCGTAGATGCCCTTGCCCGCGTACGACCCTTCGTCGAACAGATCCTGATAGACATCCGAAACCGCCGCGACGTACGGATCGATTCCGCTCGGACTCGACGACACCCGCTGGAACAGCGAGCCTTCCGCGCCGACCGGCAGCGAAGGCGTCACGCGCGGCTGCAGCACGCCATAGCCTTCGACGATGCGCTGACTCGCGGGATCGAATACAGGACGATTGAGCGGATGAGCCATCTTGCCGATCAGGCGGCGCACCGTGTCGCGCGGCAGGCGCGTGTCGGCATCGAGCGTGATGACATAGCGCACGTTCGGCGGCGTCGCGAGCGTCTGTCCGGGCGGCGCGATGAACGACGTGTCCGGCGCGCCGCGCAGCAGCCGGTTCAACTCGTGCAGCTTGCCGCGTTTGCGTTCCCAACCCATCCACCGGTCCTCTTCGGCGTTCCATAGCCGCCGCCGGTGCAGCAGCATGAAACGCTCGTGTCCGTCGGTGCCGGGATGCCGGCGATTAAGCCCGGCGATGCCCGCGGCGGCCGCGGCCAGCAGTGCGTCGTCGCCTTCGGCATGCGCATGCGGCGCGTCGGTCCAGTCGGAAAGAAGCACGTAATAAAGCTCGCCGCCCGCGCTCGCCAGGTGATGAATCTCGAGCCGCTCGATCTGCGCCGCCAACGCGTCGGGCGTGGTCAGCAAGGTCGGTACGGCCACCACGGTGCGCAGGCTTGCCGGGATACCGTCGCGTAACGCGAGCCCTGGCAGGACGATTGCTCCGACGTTGCGCATCACGCTGCGATTGACGATTGCCACCGCGAGATCCACGGCGGGCAGCAGGCCGGCGAGCGCGAGCCAGATCCATATGCCTGGATAGCGCATCGGGCCGCCGAGCCATGTGACCATGCCGGCCAGCAATAACGCGGCCAGCAACAGGATGCGGCCGAGATAGCCGGCAAGCCCGGCGCGGCGGGTGAAGCGGTGCAGCCATACGGACACGGGCGGCCGGTAGCCGATCGACGCTTCGAGCGCGTCACGTCCGCCCGCCAGCAGGTGGTAGCCCGGATCAGCCTCGCGAGGTGGCGCCTCGCTCGCGAGACCGGCCGCATTGCGTGCGGCGCGATCTGCGGCGATCTGGGCGGCCGCGACGGCACGCCGCGCGATGTCGAGTTCGGTGAAACGCGAGCCGCGCGCCAGTACCTCGATCGAACCGCGATAGAGGTTGCGCGTCGCGAAGTCCATCTGCACGAAGATGGGATGCGTGCGCAATACCTCGTCGACGGGACTGATCCGTTCGAACAGTTCGGTCCAGTCGACATCCGAGATCAGGCGCATGCTCGTGATCACGTTGCGCACGGTCACGCTGGCCGCGCCCTGTTGCTGATGTACGTCGGCCACGATCCGGTCGGGCGTGGTGTGCTGCCCGGCAAGGCGTTCATGCAGCCACACGACGGCCGGCGTCACGTCGGGGTCGTGATCGTGCAGGCGCTGGATCAATTGCACCGCAAAGTTATCGCTCAACGCCGAGCCGCCGAATTGCGCGAACAGTGCGGTCGCCGGTTCCGGCGCACGCCCGCCCACGCCGAGCAGACGATCGGCCATTGCATCGGCATCGAGACGCGCAGTGCGGCCATGATCGATCTGGTCCGCGAGACGCCGAAGGTTTTCGATCAGCACGATGCGCAACGTGATCGCCACGGCCCACAGTTCGCCGATCGTCAACGGTTGAACCGTCTGATAGGCGTGCACGAAGCGGCACAACTGGTCGGGATCGAAGCGGCTGTCGGTGTGGGCAACGAACGCCCACGCGAGGCCGAATACGCGCGGGTAGCCTGCGAACGGCCCGCCGCTGAGCTTGGGCAATTGCCGGTAATAGCTCGGCGGCAGATCGTCGCGGATTTTACCGATCTGTTCGTCGACCAGGTAGTAGTTGTCGAGCAGCCATTCCGCCGCCGGCGTGATGGCCTCGTCGTTGGCCGCGGCGGCGAGCGTCGCCTTGTACGCCTGCATCAGGTAGTGGGCGTTGTCCTTCAGGCGGCTGGTCAGCGAACGGCCGCGCGGTGCGCCGGGCGAAATATTCTGTGCATCGGCGAGGCTGCGCGCATGTTGAGCGAGCCGTTCCTCGCCGAATAGTTCTTCACGGATCGGTTCGTGACTATCCCACGGGGAAGGCAGGTCGCGATTCCCTGGACGGCGTGAAAAAACAGACATCGAGAAGCCTTATTTTGAGCGTGCGGATACGATCGGACCATCGCGTGCCGCTCATCGGACTGCCTTCGGCCTATAAACCGTAGCGCTCGCGCAAGCGGTCTGTGTCTGCTGCCGGATCGAGCCGCGAGGATGCGCGGCAGGCTGGCGCTGATGAGTGGACCGATAGAACGCAATGCCGAACATCAGCGCCATTGCGATCACGATGCCCCAGATTGCATTTGTCATAGTTCTCTCCCCGTCGAAGTCGGCCGCGACACGCGTGTCACCCGAAGTGTCGTCCGAAGCGTGATACGAGGTTTCGGCGACGATGCGACGTGAGTGGGGGCGTACGCGGATAGTGCGGTCAAATGGAGGCGGGCGTCTGTACGCTGTCGTACCGCATTCCGGCGCGCCTGCGCTTACCCTCGCAAACGGCGCTGCTGCAGGCCGCGCGAAAAGGCGCTGATCGGCTGTCAGGCATCGCTGCCGGACGCCGCCAGCGCGTTGTCGACCATGGTCTGCGCTTCGCCGACAATGCGCGCCAGGTGGTCATCGCCAAGAAAACTCTCGGCGTAAATCTTGTAGATATTCTCGGTACCCGACGGTCGCGCAGCGAACCAGCCGCTCTTCGTACTCACCTTGATGCCGCCCAGCGGCGCCTGGTTGGCCGGTGCGCGGTCGAGCACGGAATCGATTTTTTCGCCGGCAAGCTCGGTCTGAGCGAACTGCGACGGCGACAATTGCCCGAGCAGCGCGCGTTGGGACGCACTCGCCGCTGCCTGCACGCGACGCTCGCGCGGCTCACCGAGGCATTCGGCGAGTGCACGGTAATGCTCCGCGACATCGCGGCCGGTGCGCGTTGCGATCTCCGCCGATAGCAGCGCGGGCACCATGCCGTCCTTGTCGGTCGTCCAGGCGCGGCCGTCGAGCCTCAGACAGGTCGCGCCCGCGCTTTCCTCGCCGGCAAAACCGAGCGAGCCGTCGAGCAGGCCGCCCACGAACCATTTGAAACCCACCGGCACTTCGTAGAGCGCGCGGCCATGCTTTGCCGCCACATGGTCGATCAGCCGGCTGCTGACCATTGTCTTGCCGATGGCGGCATGCGCGGGCCAATCCGGACGGTGCGCGCACAGATAGTCGATCATGACCGCGAGATAGTGATTCGGCGGCAATAGCCCGGCCGTGGGCGTGACGATGCCATGCCGGTCGTGATCGGTATCGCATGCAAACGCGGTATCGAAGCGATCCGCCTTGCCGATCAACGTCTGCATCGCATACGGCGACGACGGGTCCATGCGTATCTGCCCGTCCCAATCCGCGCTCATGAAGCGGAAAGTCGGATCGACGTCGTCGTCTATCACCGTGAGGTTCAGGCGATAGCGTTCCGCGATCGCGGCCCAATAGTGCACGCCTGCGCCGCCCAGCGGATCGACGCCGAGGCGGATTGGCGCACCGCGCAGCACGCTCATGTCGATGACGCTGTCGAGATCGGCGACGTAGATTCTGAGGAAGTCGTGATAGTGAGTGGTCGATGCACGCAGCGCCTTTGCGAGCGGCATGCGCACGACGCCGTCGAGCCGGTTCTCGAGCAGGCTGTTCGCCGCGGCTTCGATCCAGCCTGTCACCGTTTCGTCCGCGGGTCCGCCGTTGGGCGGGTTGTATTTGAAGCCGCCGTCACCCGGCGGATTGTGCGAAGGCGTGATGACGATACCGTCCGCCAGCCCTGACGAACGACCGCGGTTGTATGTCAGGATGGCATGCGACACGACCGGGGTGGGCGTATATTCGCCACCCGGCGCGATCATGACCTCCACGCCGTTGGCCGCCAGCACTTCGAGCGCACTGGTCGAGGCCGGCTCCGACAATGCATGTGTGTCGATACCGAGAAACAGCGGTCCGTCGATTCCCTGTGATTTCCGGTATCGGCAGATAGCTTGTGTAATCGCGAGCACATGCCACTCGTTGAAGCTGCGCTGGAACGAAGATCCGCGGTGTCCCGAAGTACCGAATTTAACGCGTTCGGCGGCGAGCGACGGGTCGGGCGTCCCGGTGTAATAGCTCGTGACGAGGCGCGGCACGTTGACCAGCATCGCCGGTGGGAGCGGCTTGCCGGCAAGAGAACTGATATTCATCGCGGTATCACCCTGATCGGCAAAGTCGAGACGCTTCGGAAAAGTTCGGTCCCGCGAAATTTGCGCCATCTGTCAGCGAAGAAGCCGCTCAAAACCGCAAAGGAAACCTCGACGCAGCGCGCACGCCGCGCGGAAAACTCGCCATGACGGGAACCGGGCGAGCCCTGGCTGCGTTCATGAACTCATTGAAGGCAAGGCCTGTCACGAAGAGCATGAAGTAAAACAAAGGGAAAACCGCATTCATGGAAGTGCCTCATCCGGATATTGATTTCGTCGCGGAAGTCCGTCAAGGATTGACGTTCTCGACGCATGTCAGAAAAGTTCGCGTAGACAGAACCATCGCATATGCACCACACGTTGCGCGCGACCGGCACGGAAGTCGGTACGGTGGCGTACCGCGGACGGTCCGCTCCCAAGGGCAGGGCGCTCGCCCACCAGCCTGCGATTCGCCTATGATGCCGGGATGTCGGGTAACAGCCGGTCGCATTCACGCTTCACGACGCCGTAGCATTCGCACACGCGTTTTTCGAGTCCTGCCCGATCCAGCACCTCGATATGCCCATAGCTGTAACGGATCAGCCCCGCGTCCTGCAGCTTGACCGCCGCTTCTGTGACGCCGGCCCGGCGTACGCCCAGCATGTTGGCGATCAGTTCCTGCGTCATGTTCAACTCGTTCGACGGCAGACGGTCGAGGCTGAGCAGCAGCCACCGGCACAGCTGCTGGTCGATCGAGTGGTGCCGGTTGCAAACCACGGTCTGGGCCATCTGCGTGATCAATGCCTGGGTGTAGCGCAGCAGCAGTCGCTGCACGGGGCCGGCGCGATGGAATTCCTCTTTCAGAAAACGGGCCTCCAGCCGGTACGCGCGCCCCGCGCTTTGTACGACCGCCCGGTTCGGCATGGTTTCGCCACCCATGAAAAGCGCAATGCCAACCAACCCTTCGTTGCCCACGATCGCAATCTCCGCGGACGCGCCGTCCTTCATCACATAGAGCAGCGAGACGATAGCGGTCGACGGAAAATAAACGTGATCGAGCCGGTCGCCCGACTCATACACGACCTGCCCCAACGCCAGATCTACCGGCACCAGGTGAGGGGCGAGGCGCGTCCACTCTGCCTGGGGCAACACCGCGAGAAGGTGATTGCTGCTCCGATGGTCTTCCTTCAACATTAAGGCATCCCCTGCGCAGGGCCTCGCGGCCACATCGCTTTTTCCGACCTGTTCATGTTGGTGATCCACGGCACAAAGCAGCCGAAGCATGCAACATGGTGCGTCGCGGGAATGGCGGCGGGTTTGACTTGCGTCAAGCCCGTTTTTTTCATGCGCCGGCCTTGTAAAAGCGTCCTGGCACGACGCCCGCGTGCCTGACTTTCTTCCAGCCGCCAGCCGTAACCGGCTACACTGACGCTTCAGCAGTCTAAAGCGACGTGTCATGAATGATGCCAATAATATTTCTCCGACACTTGGGGCTGCTACTGTTCCACGCATCGTCGCCATCGGCGCATCAGCCGGCGCTCTTCATGCGTTGAGCCTGTTTTTTCGTGCGGCGTCTACCATCCCTCACGATATTGCCTTCGCCATCGTGGTCCACCTCGCGCCCGGCGCCGAAAGCCACCTTCCGGAACTGCTGGCCAAAGACACCTCTCTGACCGTATCGGCCATCGAGGACGGCGTCACGCTGCGCGCGGGCCATGTCTATGTTATCCCGCCGAAAGTATCCGTCGTGATCGAGCAGGCCATGTTCAGGCTGCGGCCCGCGGTCGAGCGTCCCACCATTCCGATGCCGATCGACGAGTTCTTCACTTCGCTGGCTGCGGACCAACACGATCGCGCGATCGGGATCGTGCTCACGGGCGCGAACGCGGACGGTTCGGCAGGCCTGAGAGCCATCAAGGCCGCAGGCGGAATGGTGATGGCGCAGGCGCCCGATACGGCCGAACACGATTCGATGCCGGCGCATGCGGTCGCGACGGGACTGGTCGACTACGTGCTGCCGATCGAAAAAATGCCCGCTGTGCTGTTCGATTACATCGCGCGCTCCAGCGAGGGAATGTTGCCGGTGTCCGGCAAATCCGGGGCAATGGTCGACCTGGAGCCGGTGCTCAGGGCACTGGCCGCAGCCGGCTCCGATTTCAGGGGCTACAAACGGGGGACGCTCGAGCGCCGTATTGCCCGGCGCATGACGGTCAATCAGGTGGACAGCCTCGACGCGTATTGCGCAGTATTGAGAACCTCGGTCGAGGAAGCCCAGGCGCTGAGTCTTGACATGATGATCGGCGTGACGGAATTCTTTCGCGATCCGGAGGCTTGGCGTGCTCTTGCTGAACGCGTCCTCGGCCCGCTTCTCGACGAGCCGGGAGGCGATCAGCCCCTGCGGGTCTGGGTGCCCGGATGCGCGACGGGGGAAGAGGCCTATTCGATGGGCATGCTGCTCACGGAGCAGATCGAGAAACGTAAGCTCACCCGGTCATTCATGATTCTCGCGTCCGACGTGAACCGGGTAGCCCTCGCGCGTGCCCGCCAGGGAATCTATCCACCGGGTGTCGCGTTGCCTGTTGGTGAAGAACGGCTCGAGCGCTTTTTTCGCCCACACGGCAATGATTATCAGATCGACCAGGCGCTGCGCGAAACGATCCTGTTCACACCGCAGAACCTGATTGCCGATCCACCGTTTTCCCGGGTCGACCTGATCAGCTGCCGCAATCTGCTGATCTACCTCGAACCCGAGGCGCAGCAGCGCGTGTTCGAGGTGTTTCATTTTGCGCTCAACCCGAAGCGCTATCTGTTTCTGGGCCGATCGGAAAGTACCGATCCGGACTCCGGCCAGTTTCAGGAAGTCTCCAGGGCCTGGCGCATCTACCAGCGCAGTCCGGTCACCACCGCGGTCGTGTCCGGCTACCGGTTCTCCGCACCAGGGGGAAGGCGGGAGGAGTTCCCCTCCGCGAGTCGTGGCGGCAACCGTAGCAAGGGCTACGCGGAACTGGTCAACAACACGCTGCTCGAAGAGCACCACGCGGCATCAGTGCTGATCAATGCCGCGCACCAGGTGCTCTATGCGAGCGGTTCGACCGACGAGTACCTCAGACAACCCACTGGCGAGCCGACAGGCAACATTCTCGACATGGCGCGCGAAGGGCTGCGTCTGAAGCTGAGGATCGTGTTGCGCCGCGCGACCCAGGACGAGGCCGCCGCGCCGGTCAGTGAAGTCGTATCGGACGGTGGCGCGCCCGCGGTGAAGATCACGGTGACCCGGCCATTCGACACGGCGCACACGGGCAAGGCATTGCTCGTCATCTTCGCGCGGGCTCCGGTGGCCGAGCGGCCTGCCTCGCTGGCGCCAACCGGTGTGGACTCCGATCTCTGGCACTTGGAGAGCGAACTTCGCACCACGCAAGTCGAGCTTGGCAGCACGATCGAGGAACTGGAAGAAAGCAATAGCGAATTGCGGGTGTCGAACGAAGAAATCCTTTCAATGAACGAGGAACTGCGCTCGGCCAACGAGGAGCTCGAGACATCGAAAGAAGAACTGCAGGCGCTCAACGAGCAGTTGAATCTGGTCAACTCCCAACTCGGGCAGAAGGTCCGCCAGTTGGAGGTGCTCAGCGAAGACGTGACGAACCTTCTGGCCAGCACTGAAATCGCCACGTTGCTGCTCGACCGGCACGCGGTGATCAAACGTTTTACTCCGAGTGCGGCGCGGATCTTCGGTCTGGCGTTAGCCGACATTGACCGCCCGATCACGAATGTTCTCGGCAATCCGCTGGGCGACGCCCTGCTGGAGGATGTCCAGCGGGTAGTGTCGGCGCAGACCGGCCAGGCCGAAAAGGAAATCCAGACGTTGACGGGAGAGTGGTACGTTCGACGTATCACGCCGTATATCGCGGTTCAGGGAACACCGCCCGCGGGGGTGGTGGTGACGTGGAACGACATTACCCATGTGAAGGCCTCCGACGAACGGTCCCGGCGCCTCGCCGCGGTCGTCCAGGATTCGAACGACGCCATGACGGTGTTCGATCTGAGTGGCCGCCTGATTGCCTGGAACCGGGCCGCGACCGCGATTTACGGCTATACGGAGGCCGAAGCTTTATGCATGACGGTGTCCGATATGCTGCCGCCGGGCGCCAGACAGGATCACCTCGATTTCATCCGCTACGCCGAGCACAACGAGGCGCTGCATTCCTATGAAACCCAGCGGGTCACTAAAAGCGGTCGCGTGCTCGACATCTGGATCACTCTGTCGATTCTCTCGGACGATCAGGGTCACGCCGTGGCTATTGCCACGACCGAGCGCGAACTCACCGATCGCAGTCTGAGTAACACCCAGCTTCGGGAGCGCGCCGAACGTCTGGCACAGGCCGACCGGCGCAAGAACGAATTCCTGGCCATGCTTGGCCACGAACTGCGCAATCCGCTTGCCGCGCTGTGTTCAGCCGGCGACCTGCTCGCCTCGGAAACCGTCGATGTGCGCCAGAAAGCCTGGGCTGTCGGCGTCATACAGCGGCAAGGTCGGGCAATGACCCAACTGGTCAACGAAATGCTGGATCTCACGCGCATTACGAGCGGCAGCATCAAGCTGAATCGCCAGGCAGTGACGCTGGAAACGGTCGTCCAGAGCGCGCTCGAGGTTTGCCGGCCGATTGTCGAAGAACGGCATCACACCTTGTCGGTTGCGCTGCCGGAAGAGCCGGTGCTGATGTATGTCGACCCCACGAGGCTATCGCAGGTCATTGAGAACATCGTGATCAACGCGGCCAAGTACACGGAGCCTGGCGGGAAAATCGATCTCACCGCGACAAAAAACGGCCGTCGGCTTTCGCTTCGAGTCAAGGATAACGGCGCGGGGATCGCCCCTTCGATGCTCAACACGCTTTTTGACATGTTCGTCCAGGGTCCGTTGCCCTACGGCCAGCTTCATAACGGGCTCGGGGTAGGCCTGTCCGTGGTCCGGCGGCTGGTCGAGTTGCATGGCGGGTCGGTCGAGGCTGTCAGTGACGGCAAGACAGGCAGCGAGTTCATCGTCGATCTTCCGCTGGGCTTGATCCCGCCCGGCCCGGACCAGGCCGGTTCACCGCAGAATCCGGTCAAGGCGCTCCCCCGCAGGATCCTCATCATCGACGATAACGCCGACGCCAGCGAGGCGCTGGCCATGATTCTGGCGAGCGAAGGGCACGTGGTGGCGACACGGCTGGATGGCCAGCAGGGGCTCGAAGCCTCCGCCACTTTCAGGCCGGACGTCGTGCTCCTCGATATTGGATTGCCCGGAATGGACGGCTATGAGGTCGCGCAGAAATTACGCGGGTCTGCCGCGACGCGAGACACGCTGTTGATAGCCGTCACCGGCTACGGGCAGCCGGGCGACCAACTCAGATCCGCAGCGGCGGGATTTGATCACCACCTGGTCAAGCCGGTGGATATCGAGGCGTTGAAAGGTCTGCTCGCTGCGAAAATGAAACCCCGGGATGCGTAAATAAGAAGAGTCACGCAGCACTCCGCCTTGCGTGACCCCGGTGCGGGCCATCGCACACGACGACTTCGGAACACGCGTCGCCACGGACTGGTGCTGGGCGTGGCCTCGCATGCCTGAAAGCGTGCGAGAATTAGCGCGACTTCATCCTCGCAGGCAAGCAGACTGCGGAGATGAACGAACGGCGTGGATTTTTTGCACATGAACTGCGCAATCTGCCGGGCGCGGCAACGCTCGCGTTCACCGCCGTGAAAGCCGGAAATCTGGACCCGCGATGTGAAGGACAATTGCGGAGGGCTTGCGCCGGGCGACGCGCAAAGGATGTTTCCGCCTTAATTTGCCTCGCTATTCCATGACCGACGCATGAGAGCGCGAAGTCCCACCTGTTCGCCCTCAAAGCTCACGCCGCCGCGGGCAATGCCGCAATTTTCCCACTCAACGCTTTCAGACCGAAGGTGGCAACGAACGTCAACACCGCGCACGCGACCATGAAATAGCCGGGCGCCGCGAGATTGCCCGTGCGCGCGATCAACCATGTGCCGATCAGCGGCGCGGTGCCGCTGAAAATGGTAAAGCTCAGGTTGAACGCGAGCGCAACGCCGCTAAAGCGCACGCGCGTGGGAAACATATCCGCGATGATGCACGCAAAGGTGCCGTTGATCAGCGCCGCGCCCAAGCCGCCGAGCAGCATCAGCACGATCAGATCCATCCGGTGGCTGACCGCGGCGTGATAGAACGGCATTGTCAGCACGATCAGCAGCAGCGCGCCCGCGCGCATCAGATGACGGCGCGGCATGCTGTCGCCGATCCGACCGATGATCAGGATGCCGATCGATGCGGTGGCGAGCGCCACGTTCTGCCCGAGCGCGACCTCGTGCGGATCATAGTGCAGCACCTTGTCCAGATACGCAGGCATATGCGCGAACAGCAGACCGTTGTAGCCCGCTGTCGCGGCTGTCGTCAGAATGCCGAGCAATACCGGCCGCCAGTGCTCCTGCATCAGTTCGGCAAATGGATGCTTCGAGGCGATATGCTTCATATGCGCGAATTCCGGCGTCTCTTCGAGCTTGCGACGCAGCCAGAAACCGAGCAGCCCGATCACGCCGCCGAAGATAAACGCGAAGCGCCAGCCGTAAGCAGCGACGTCGTCCGGTGTCAGCACCGCGTGCACGCCGAGGTTCACCGCTGCGGCGAGCAGCACACCCGAGTTCACGCAGAAGAACACGATCCCGCAGACGAACCCCGCGCGACGCGGCACGGTTTCGACCACATAGGTGATCGAGCCGGGCAACTCGCCGCCCAAACAGAAGCCTTGCACCAACCGCAGCAGGATCATCGTGAAGGTCGCGGCGAGGCCCCAACTGGCGTAGGTCGGCACGAGCCCCATGCCGATCGTCGATAGCGATACGACGATCACCGAGACGATGAACACGCGGCGCCGCCCATAGCGATCGCCGAACCAGCTGAGCACCGCGCCGCCGAGCGGCCGGGACAGATAGCCGATTGCGAACACCGCGAACGACAGCACCAGCGCCATCATCGGATCGAGCATCGAAAAAAACGCGCGGCCGATGAATTGCGCGAACACGCCGTAGACAACGAAGTCGTAAAACTCCAGCGCGCCGCCGAGACTCGCCAGAATGATCAGCCGCCACTGGCTGCGGGTCAGGCTGTCGAACGACGCATCGCGCGCGTTCGCCGATTCGAGGTTTTGCATCATGTCTCCTGGCGCATGGCTTATCTGTCGTTCCGGCGCGTCCGCCATGCAGCGACGGCCGGTGTTCTTGCAAAATCGGGCTACGTTAGCTCATTCGACATCGGCCATGTGCATTTCGACCGTCACGATCTGCGAGATATCGGCGTCGCCGAGACCCTGCGCGACCGCCTCGCTCAACCAGCGCCGCACCAGCGACGCGACCGGCATCGCCGCACCGCTTTCTCGCGCGAGCGACTCGACCGCATCGAGGTCTTTGAGCATCGTGCGAATCGTGCCGGACGCGTGCGCGGGTGGCGCGATCATGCGCGGCATCAGCGTTTGCAGCAGCACGGAATCCGCCCAGCCGCCTTCGAGCGCCGCGGGAATCCGCGTCGCGTCGATCCCCGCGTGGCGTGCCAGCCGCGTCGCTTCGGCAAGCGCGGCAATGGTCGTCATCACGATGGTCTGGTTGGCGAGTTTGGTGGACTGCCCCGCACCGCTGTCGCCCATGCGCGTGACGCGCGCGGCGTACGCGCGTAGGACCGGCGTCAGCGTGTCGATCAGCGCCGCGTCGCCGCCCGCCATGATCGCAAGCGTGCCTGCCGCCGCGCCGGCCGTACCGCCCGACACCGGGGCGTCGATCCATCTGCCGCCGGTTCGCTCGTGCCAGCGTTGTGCGAACAATCGGGTTTGCGACGGCGCGAGGGTCGAATGATCGACCAGTGTGGTGCCTGGGCGCGCCAGGCGCGTGAGGCCGTCGGCACCGAACGCGACCGTTTCGACCGCCGCCGCATCCGCGAGACAGAGCATGACGATTTCGGCGCCGGCAGCGAGGTTCGCCGGCGAATCGCACGCAATGCAATTTCCCGCCGATGCCTGCAATGCCTCGGCCTTGTCGCCGGAACGATTCCATACCCGCAGCGGATGACCGGCATTGGCGAGACGTTGCGCCATCGGCGCGCCCATCTTGCCGAGTCCGCAAAAGCCGAGAAGGGCGCGCGTCATTCGGCGGCTCCGTCGTCGCCGGGCGTCGGCGCATCGTACGGCCATTCGACATTGCCCGAATGCGTGACCGCGCCGAGATGCGCGGGCCGCACCAGTGCTTCGTATTTTTCGAGCACGCCGGCGAGCCTGCGCGGCGGGCGCGCGGGCGCGCCGGCGCGGCGCCGGGCGAGTTCGTCGTCGGACAGATCGACGCGCAGAATGCCTTCGCGCGCGTCGATATGCACGCGATCACCGTTGCGCAACAGGCCGATCGGTCCGCCGGCTGCCGCCTCCGGCCCCACGTAGCCGATGCACATGCCGCGTGTCGCGCCCGAGAAACGGCCGTCGGTCAACAGCGCCACTTTTTCGCCCATGCCCTGACCGTAGATTGCCGCCGTGACGCTCAACATTTCGCGCATGCCGGGACCGCCTTTCGGGCCTTCGTTGCGGATCACCAATACGTCGCCCTCGCGATAATCGCGCGCCGCGACCACCGCCATGCAATCCTCTTCGCACTCGAAAATTCGCACCGCGCCCGTGAACGTCAGCGACTTCAATCCGGCGATCTTCAGGCATGCGCCGTCCGGCGCGAGATTGCCACGCAGGATCACGAGGCCGCCGTTCTCGCCGAGCGGTTCGCTGCACGGACGCACCACCGTACCGTCCGGTCCGTCGTACGCATTCAGTGCCTCGGCCAGCGTGCCGCCGCCGAGCGCGGGTGCGTCGCCATGCAGAAAACCGCCTTCCAGCAGCGCATTCAGCACGGCCGGCACGCCGCCCGCATGGTGCAGATCCTGTGCGAGATAGCGGCCGCCCGGTTGCAGATCGCCGATCAGCGGAATCTTCGCGAACACGCGCTGCACGTCGTCCAGCGTGAAACGGATGCCGGCTTCGTTCGCGATTGCCGGAATATGCAGCGCGGCGTTGGTCGAACCGCCGGTTGCCGCGACCGCCGCGCAGGCGTTTTCGAGGCTTTCCAGCGTGACGAGGTCGCGCGGCAACGGGCCGCCCTGTTTGAGGATGCGCATCACCGTTTCGCCCGCGCGACGCGCAATCGCAATCCGTTCGCTGTAGACGGCCGGCACCATCGCGGAGCCGAGCGGCGCGAGGCCGAGCGTTTCCGCGACCATCGCCATCGTATTCGCGGTGAACTGGCCGGGACACGAGCCGGCGGTCGGCGTGCATTGCTTTTCGATCGCGTCGAGTTGCGCGCGGCTAATGTCGCCGCGCTGCGCGGTGCCGACCGCTTCGATCGTGCTGAGAATCGTCGCCTGGCGGCGCAGGCCGTGACCTGCACCGCCGGGCAGTTGGCCGGGCGCGACGCCGGGCAGCATCGCGCCGCCGAACAGGAACACGCCGGGCACGTTGACGCGCACCATGCCCATCAGGATGCCGGGCAAGGTCTTGTCGCAACCGGCGACGCCGATCAACGCATCGTAGCTGTGCGCGCGCACGAACAGTTCGACGCTGTCCGCCACCACTTCGCGCGACACGAGGCTCATCCTCATGCCCGAATGATTCATCGACGTGCCGTCCGACACCGAGATCGCCGAACCGCGGATCGGCACGCCGCCGCCCGCGGCAATGCCGAGCCGCGCGTTGTCGGAGACCTGGTTCAGCGACATCGAACACGGCGTGTTCTCGCCGAACGTATCGACGATTGCGACGAACGGCTTTTGCATCGATTCGTCGTCGAGACCGGTGGCGCGCAGGAACGCGCGATGCGGCGCCCGCGTGACGCCGTCGGTCACCCTGCGCGAGCGATGTTTGTGCAGATTGGTCATGTGGGAAAGTCCGTTTTCTTTTGAAACTCATGCAGTGCTGCGGCGATGGTTTGGTCCACCGCGCGCGCCGTTGACTGCCGCTCAGCCGCCGCTCAGTCGTCGTTCAGCCGCCGTTCAGCCGCCGTTCAGCAGCAAGCCGTTTTCCGCGGCGATCACCTGGCCGGTCATTGCCGGTGCCTGCGTCGACAGAAACCACGCGAGGTCGGCGACTTCGGCCGGCATCGACACCCGTTTGAGCGGCGCCTGTGCGGTCATTCTGGCGAGCACGCCGTCATAGGCTTGCGGGTCGAGCACGTGCAGCAGCAGCCCGTCGTCGACCATGCCGGGCGCGATCGCGTTGACGCGGACATGCGGCGCGAGACTGCGCGCGAGCGAGAGCGTCAGCGTATTCACCGCGCCCTTCGACGCCGCATATGCAATCGACGACCCGGTGCCGTTCAGGCCCGCCAGCGACGAAATATTGACCACGCTGGTACTGCGTTTCACCGTCGATATACCGGCCGATTCGCGCAGCAGCGGCACGGCTGCGCGGGTCATCTGATACAGCCCGATCAGGTTCACGCGGTACACGCGTTCGAACTCGACATCGTCGATTTCGTCGAAGGCGTTGTGCGCAATCACGCGGGTCGTGCCCGCGCAATTGATCAGCGCGTCGACGCGTTGCCAGCGGCTCGCCACGGTATCCATCGCGCGGCGGCAGTGCGCGTCGTTGCCGACATCCGCGTCGAATATCAGCGTGTGCGCGCCGGCGTCCCGGCAGGCCGCTTCGACTGCCAGCGCGGCTTCGCGCGTGCTGTCGTCGAAATTGCCTAGCGCCACCGACCAGCCCGCCTGCGCGAAGCGCAGCGCGGTCGCCGCGCCGATACCCGAAGCCGAGCCCGTCACCACGCAGACGGGGCTGCTCGATTGCGTCATATTCAAGTCCTCTGTGGAATGCTGGAGTTAGGCGCGCTCGCCGCAGAAGCGGAAGCGCGCCTGAGTGGCATGCGCAGCACGATCGCCGCGCCGATCAACAGCGCTACGGCGATGGCGAGCATGCCCGGCAACAGCTTGCCGCCGCTCAGATCGGACAGCCGCCCGACGATGAACGGACTCACGAAGCCGGCCAGGTTGCCGGTGCAATTGATCACGGCGATGCCCGCCGCCGCGCCCGCGCCGCCGAGCAGGGCGGTCGGAATGCCCCAGAACACCGGCGCGATCGAATTGATGCCGATAGCCGCGATGATCAGCGCCGCGATCGACACTGCGACGTTCGACGCAAACAGCACCGACGCCAGCAAACCGAGCGCGCCGATCGCGCAGCAGACCGCGACATGTACGCGGCGTTCGTCGTGACGGTCCGCGTGACGCGCGATCAGCACCATCGCGACCGCGCTGATCAGCGACGGCACCGCCGACAGCCAGCCAATGTTGCTCACGCTGGCAACGCCGCTCGCCTTGATGATGGTCGGCACCCAGAACGCGAGACCGTAATTGCCCATTGCGATGCAGAAGTACAGCAGCCCGAGCAACCACACGCGCTTGCTGGCGAAGGCGCCGCGCGCCGAGGTTTCGGTGCGCGTGCTCGCGTCGCGGGCGAGATCGGCGGCAAGGCGCGATTTTTCGTCGGCGTTCAGCCAGCGCACGTTGTCGATCCGGTCGTGCAGTACGAAGAATGCGGCAATGCCGACCGCTAGCGAACCGAGGCCTTCGACCACGAACAGCCAGCGCCATCCGGCAAGACCGTAGGTGCCCGCGAAATGCGCCATCAGCCAGCCCGACAACGGGCCGCCGATCGCGCCGGACACCGGAATCGCGGTCATGAAAAGCGCGATGATCTGCGAGCGCCGCGTCGACGGAAACCAGTTGGACAGGTACAGCAGAATGCCGGGGAAAAATCCCGCTTCGGCGACGCCGAGCAGAAAGCGCATGACGTAGAACGATGTCGGGCCGCTGACGAACATCGTCAGGGCCGACACGATCGCCCACGTGACCATGATCCGCGCGATCCAGCGGCGCGCGCCGACCCGGTTCAGGATCAGATTGCTCGGCACTTCGAAGAAGAAATAGCCGACGAAGAAAATCCCCGCGCCCGCGCCGTACACCGTTTCGCTCAGCGACAGGTCGCTCAGCATCTGCAGTTTTGCGAAGCTGACGTTCACGCGGTCGATATACGCGACGACGAATGCCAGAAACAGAAACGGCACGATGCGCCGCGTGAGTTTGGCGTAGAGCGCAGCGTTGTGAGGATCGGCCGCGCTGCCGGATTCGGGTCCGTATGAAGGGACGCTCATGGTCTGTCTCCAGTGCGCGCCGTCAGCGCGCTGTCTCATCGTTTGTGTTTGCCCGTGCTGCGGACCGCTGCCTTCTAGTGGCAGTGTCGAAAGGGTAGTCGCGTCGCGGGCGTTGCCGCAAATCACGATTTCGGCGAAAGTTATAACTGAATAGTTATGCCGATCCATGTTTCCGGGAAAACCCTTGCCATGCAGAACAGTGATCCGATTGAGCGTTTCTTTCGCAGCGGACTCAAGCTGCCGCATCTGCGTATCCTCGTGGGCCTTGCTGAGCTTGGCCAGGTTACGCGTGTGGCGGCTGCGTTCCATGTCACGCAGCCGGCCATTTCGAAACAGATCGCGGAGATCGAAGATGCCCTCGGCGTGCCGGTGGTGAACCGGGTCGGTAATGCGCTGGAGTTGACCGGGATCGGCCAGGTGATCGTTGCATGCGGGCGCGAAGTGTTGCGCCATATCGAACTCGCGCGACGCGATGTCAGCGCGCTCGCGTCCGGCACCGGCGGTCATGTGCGGGTCGGCGCGGTGGTGACGATTCCCGAACCGCTGATCGCGAATTCGGTGCAACTGTTCATGCGTCGCGCGCCGTCGGCTTCGCTATCGTTCGCGGAGGCGACGCTCGACCGCCTGATCAAGATGCTCGATGACGGCGACCTCGATCTCGCTCTTGGCCGCAACCGCATTCCCGCAACGCAGACGACGCTACGGCAGGAGATCGTCCATCGCGAGCCTTTCGTGTTCGTGGTCGGTGCGCATCATCCGCTCGGCGATCCCGACCGTCAGGTGACGTGGGCCGATCTGCGCGCGTCCCGCTGGATCACGCCGATGCATGGCTCCCCCGCGTACGCGACGCTGATCGAGACGCTCGGCGCGAACGATATTGCGGTGGGCGGCGGGGCGGTCGAATCGAGTGCACTGGCGTTGAATATCGCGTTGATACGCAGCGGCGATTTCGTGTCGATCCTGCCGATGTCGATTGCCCGGCCTCACGTGATGCGCGGTGGCATGCGCGTGCTGCCGTTGCCGCCGCTGGAACCGTTGGGTGAGATTGTTGCGTATTGGCGCGGTGATTCGAGTTTGCCTGCGGCGCAGTTGTTCTATGCGTGTTTGCGGGAGGTAGCGGGGGAGTTGATGCATGATCAGACGGGGGCGGCGGGGCTGGATGGTTCCTAGACCTCTGTTATCTGGCGGCGGACCAGTCGGTGCGTTCCGATGCCGGCATCGCTAACCCGGAAAAGCTTGCGAAACAGGATCCTCGCGCTGTGGTTTGCTCATTTTCTGAAGGTCGTGACTGAGTTGCGCTATCTCCATCGACAAGGGCCAGCCAGTGTTGGTGCTGTGGCTGGTCCACGGATGGTGTTCTGCTTTGTTACCCCATGCGTTCAGGCTCCCGAGCCAATCCCACACGCCGAGAAATTGCTCATATCCGGCTGATGGCGTGCTTTCATCTACCGGACAGCCGAAAGTGACGACCTCGATGTTTCTCGTTTTCTCCGCAGGCAGATCGAGCATCGCGTTGCTGATCACCAATGCGCCCTTGCTGTGACCAAAAACGCGCTTGAAACTGTCCGACTCCTTGAGGATTGCGTGAAGCACATCCGAGGAGCCGCTGCCGTGTCTGAAAACAGGCACGCCTGTGCTTGCTTCCGCGTGACCGGGCACGGTCTTCAGCAGGCCCCGCCCAATCGACGCAACGGCGCGCGCCGTGTGCGCCAGCCATTCCTGTATGGGCTGCTTCATTTCATAACTGTACATGCCGAATCCGAACCATCCGCCAAGAGCCTGGTAGATGACGTCGGCGACGCCGTATCCGGGCACTATGGCGGCTACCGGCCTGCCCAAAGCTCTCGACACGTTCCACGCGAAAGCGGCCGAACCCAAGGCCGAACTGCCGACCCAAACGCTTCGTTCTTGTGACCGCTGACGCACAAACATTATTTAACACACACCGCCATCGTATTTTGATAGTCTTTGCCGTGGCAGAGGAAGAGCATCCAACGAGAGGAGGACTTCGCTATGCTGAGATGGATCGCGAACTGGGCCGTGCACAACGCGCTCACGCCGGAGAAACAGGCCGAAAAAGCACTGCGCGAACTTCGTCTGGCGCTTTTCCAGGCGGAGCAACGAATCCTCGACGCGCAAATGCATGCAGATTACTACCGTGCACGTCTGGCGTTTTGCGAGGAGGTCATAAAAAACGGCATCGAGCAGGTAGCGGACCAGCGCAAAGGTCAACAGGAAACGTCACAAGGGTCGCGTCCGGGACTTAAGCTCACGGCCACGCAATAGCAAGCCGGTCAGAAGCACTCCAGGCCGCCAACCCCAACCCATATCCCAACCCATATCCCGCCGTTCTCTCTGGAATACAGACATGAAGTCGAGAGTCATCGTACCGTTTTTGATCGCTTCACTCTTTGGCACGTCGGCTGCCACTTTCGCACAATCACACCATGACGACCACGGCGGCGGCCAGCCTTCGCACAACAGGCCGAACCCTGGCCACGGGGCGCCGCATGGAAATGGTCACGGGCCTGCTTTCCACGACGCGTCGCGCGGAGGTCCAGGCGGCCCTATTCCGCATAACGACTGGCACAAGGGCGAGCGGCTTCCGGCGGAGTACCGCGATCGTAACTATGTCGTCGACGACTGGCACGGGCATGGACTGCAAGCGCCGCCGCGCGGATATCAGTGGGTGGGCGTGAACGGGGACTACGTACTCGCTGCCATCGCGACGGGCGTTATCGCGAACGTTCTGCTTTCCGGGCATTAACTGGCCGGGTTGGAATCAATCACATTCGGAACCGCCTGGCGTTATCCGTTCGGTGGATAAACAGGACCGTGCCCGGCGTTATTGCTCACGGTCTTGGCTGTGTCGTATCCGGTTCGACAGGCCCGAACATCGGATAGATCTTCCTGATATGGCAGGACGGCTTCTGTGAGGACGGTGGCGACCAGTTAGGCCTGATCCTCGGCTGAAATCGGCGCATGGCGTCCCATACCGTACGGCGGCGTGATCTTGCCGGCGGCGCCCAGTTGGCTATATCGCTTGTAACCGCTTGTTAAACCTGCGCTATACCACCATCGACAAACAACTCCGTGGCATGCGTGATTCCCGTGCGACTCACGGTGCTCGCGACCGCCGAGGTCACGCCCAAGGATCCGTTCGTCGTGCGCGCGCCGCTCACTGCCGTGATCGACCGCCTTTATGTGCAGCCGACCCCGCCGTCCGTGCGGGATGGCCAGAGTTGGCCGGTGATTCGTTCAGCAGGCGTTGTGCGTCGCTTCGCCGCCAACCAACCAACGTCAAGTTCAGGCGAATGTCAAAACCGTGCCAGTATGCACATCGGCTTTCGATTGGCCACGGGCCGAAACTATTTGATCGCCTTACGCCAGAAGAGCATGTATGCGGATGCACCGGATACGGCGAGCAAGATTGCCCACATCGGAGCCAGACTGATCAGAACAGCGCTAACGGGTAACATTTGGATTCCTAAAGGTTTGAATAACGGTTTTGAATACGCAGCCGCTTTACCCGGATGGATGATCTGACCAAACATTGGGGTTCCGCGTAGCAATGGGTTAATGCTACATCGCAACTTGGGGCAAATCTGTGGCGTCCTGTCGCATCCCCATTGACGCATGTCAAGAATGTGCTACCGCTGAATCTGACGGGCGTGAGGCGTCGGATGCAGGGACTCGCAGGCAGTGTCGGGGCGAAATCGGCGTAGCGCTCGCGGATCAGCGCCAGGGCCTGAGGGCGCAGATTGACCTGTAACTGATGATTGCCCGGGTGGCCACGTCGGCGTGAAATAAGTCAGTAAGACTCATTCATTGACTAAGAAGTGCTTCGCCGCCGCCAGTTTGCGAATAGCACTAAACCCACCTGCATCCGACGCACTGCCCCAATCGCCGAACGGCGGCAAAAGCCGATCGACTGCCGTATACCGAAGGTGACTGGAACACGGCGCATCGGCCTGAAAACACAACGCCCCTGCGTCTCCCATACAGGAGGCGCAGGGCGTTTTTAACCGGCTCAGCTATTCCGCAATGCGTTTGAAACTGGCGTAGTAATCGTCGGTGTAATAGCAGTTGCCGGTCTGCCTGCGCGGTCCACCACATACGATACGGCGCTGCCCGCGATCCGCCGAGCCAGGCGTGCGAACTGTATAGGCGTGGTAATAGCCGCGCGGATGCTGCGGCAGCAATGCCGCGCTGTTGCGGAACAGGACACCGTCCTCGCCGAAAGGGAAAGGGCCGCCCGCTTTGATCAGACGCAGTGTTTCGGCGGCTTCCCCCGGCAACTGCGCCTTGGTGACGGTAGCCTGCGCGCCCGATGCGGAGGGTGTCTCGCTCGCGGCCGGCGCAAGTTGGGCCTGACTCGCGGATGCGCCCGGCTCCTGAGTGGCATTTCGCGATCCGTCCTTGTCGCATCCGCCGAGGATCGCGCTTATGGCGACGATGCAGGAGAAAGCCCACGCTCGCTTCACGAAACGGTTGCCTCCGGGTTGACCAGCACTCGACGATCACGACCGATTCAAGGGTAGCGCTAATGGCGGGGTGAATCAATGTTCGGCCGCGTCCAGAGCAGCAATCGACACTTTTTGTATTTTTTACTCTTATATAAGACATAAGACATTTGACCTGCGTAGGGTGTTGCATCTAAAATCGGGGTGAGAGCAGTGCGCGGCACAGTCTCGGCGTGCCTTGCAAGCTGTCCCTGAAACGCAAATACAGCAGGTCCCCATGCTTGAAAACTATCGCATTCATGCGGCCGAACGCGCCGCACTCGGCATTCCTCCCCTGCCGCTGACGGCTCAGCAGACCGCCGAACTGGTGGAGCTCATGACGAATCCGCCGGCCGGCGAAGAGCAGACACTGCTCGACCTGATCACCAATCGCGTGCCTGCGGGCGTGGACGAAGCGGCCCGCGTGAAGGCAGGTTTCCTGGCCGCCGTGGCCAAAGGCGAGACCGCCTGCGCGCTGATCTCGCGCGCCCGCGCCACCGAACTGCTCGGTACGATGCTGGGCGGCTACAACATCCAGCCGCTGATCGAGTTGCTGTCCGACGCTGAAGTGGGCACCGTTGCCGCCGAAGCGCTGAAGAAAACCCTGCTGATGTTCGACCAGTTCCACGACGTCAAGGAACTGGCCGACAAGGGCAACGCCAATGCCCGCGCCGTGCTGCAAAGCTGGGCCGACGCCGAATGGTTCACCAGCCGTCCGGAAGTGCCGCAAAGCCTGACCATCACCGTCTTCAAGGTGACGGGCGAAACCAACACCGACGACCTGTCGCCGGCCCCGGATGCCACCACCCGCCCGGACATCCCGCTGCACGCGCTGGCGATGCTGAAGAACGCCCGTGCCGGTATTACCCCGGAAGAGGACGGCAAGCGTGGTCCGGTCAAGTTCATCGAGTCGTTGCGGGAAAAAGGCCACCTGGTCGCATACGTGGGCGACGTGGTCGGCACCGGCTCCTCGCGCAAGTCGGCCACCAATTCGGTGCTGTGGTTCACGGGTGAAGACATTCCCTTCATTCCGAACAAGCGCTTTGGCGGCGTGTGCCTCGGCAGCAAGATCGCCCCGATCTTCTACAACACGATGGAAGACGCCGGCGCCCTGCCGATCGAACTCGACGTGTCGAAGATGGAAATGGGCGACGTGGTCGAACTGCGCCCATACGAGGGCAAAGCCCTGAAGAACGGCGAGGTGATCGCCGAGTTTCAGGTCAAGTCCGAGGTGCTGTTCGACGAAGTGCGCGCCGGCGGCCGCATTCCGCTGATCATCGGCCGCGGATTAACTGCCAAGGCACGTGAAGCGCTGGGCCTGGCCCCGTCGACCCTGTTCCGCCTGCCGCAGTTGCCGGCCGACAGCGGCAAAGGCTTCTCGCTGGCCCAGAAGATGGTGGGCCGTGCTTGCGGCCTGCCGGAAGGCAAGGGCGTCCGGCCGGGCGCGTATTGCGAACCGAAAATGACCTCGGTCGGCTCGCAGGACACCACGGGCCCCATGACCCGCGACGAACTCAAAGACCTCGCGTGCCTGGGCTTTTCGGCCGACCTCGTCATGCAGTCGTTCTGCCACACCGCTGCCTATCCGAAGCCGGTGGACGTGAAGACCCACCAGACCCTGCCGAACTTCATCAGCACCCGTGGCGGCATCGCGCTGCGCCCGGGCGACGGCGTGATCCACTCGTGGCTGAACCGCATGCTGCTGCCCGACACCGTGGGCACCGGCGGCGACTCGCACACTCGCTTCCCGATCGGCATCAGCTTCCCGGCCGGTTCGGGTCTGGTCGCCTTTGCGGCCGCCACCGGCACGATGCCGCTGGACATGCCGGAGTCGGTGCTGGTCCGCTTCAAGGGCAAGATGCAGCCCGGTGTGACCCTGCGCGACCTGGTCAACGCGATTCCGCTGTATGCCATCAAGCAAGGCATGCTGACGGTGGCCAAGCAAGGCAAGAAGAACATCTTCTCGGGCCGCATTCTCGAAATCGAAGGCTTGCCCGAACTGAAGGTCGAGCAAGCGTTCGAATTGTCGGATGCTTCCGCCGAGCGCTCGGCCGCCGGTTGCACGGTCCACCTCAACAAGGAGCCGATCATTGAATACCTCAACAGCAACATCACGCTGCTGAAGTGGATGATCGCCCAGGGCTACCAGGATCCGCGCAGCCTGCAGCGCCGCATCAAGGCAATGGAGCAGTGGCTGGCCGACCCGCAACTGCTGTCGCCGGATGCCGATGCCGAATACGCAGCCGTCATCGAAATCGACCTGGCCGACATTCACGAGCCGATCGTGGCCTGCCCGAATGATCCAGACGACGTGAAGACGCTGTCGGACGTGGCCGGTGCGAAGATCGACGAAGTGTTCATCGGCTCGTGCATGACCAACATCGGTCACTTCCGTGCCGCGTCGAAGCTGCTGGAAGGCAAGCGCGATATCCCGGTCAAACTGTGGGTGGCCCCGCCGACCAAGATGGACCAGAAACAGTTGACCGAGGAGGGCCACTACGGCGTCTTCGGCACAGCCGGCGCCCGTACCGAAATGCCGGGCTGCTCGTTGTGCATGGGCAACCAGGCACAGGTGCGCGAAGGCGCGACGGTCATGTCGACCTCGACCCGCAACTTCCCGAATCGTCTGGGCAAGAACACGAACGTGTATCTCGGCTCGGCGGAACTGGCCGCAATCTGCTCGCGTCTGGGCAAGATTCCGAGCAAGGAAGAGTACATGGCTGACATGGGCGTGCTCACCGCCAACAGCGACAAGATCTACCAATACATGAACTTCGATCAGATCGAAGACTTCAAGGAAGTGGCGGACACTGTAGAGATGTAAGCGTGCTGTCGGGCTACGGCGTGTTGATCTGGTCGTAGCCGCTACAAGAATGGCGCTGCTGGCTGAATGCCGGCAGCGCCATTTTTTTTCGACACAGAAATGGGACCATTGACAGCCGTTCGGAAAGGCACGGGTCTGCACATAAGTCTCGTGAAGCGATGGAGGAGTCCGTGCGAAAGAGAGCAGGGGAAATGAATCTGCTGGACCTGCTTGAACTGGCATTGGCGGGACGGCCGCCCGCACGTCAAGCTGATTGATTCGGAACCCGGAACACCCGAACAGAACTCGCGTCGAGTCCGATGATGCTCGCGTCAATCCCGAATTCTTCACCCTTTACGAGCCCTTCGGACACGCACCGACAGTCGGGCAGGCATTTGCCTGGAAAGCTTAAAGTGCAAGCTCCGAAAGCAATGCATCGAGCGGTTCGGTCACGAAGCCGTCAGCCTTCAGCATCACCAGCCCGTGCAACTGAGCCCACACCGCCGTGGCGGACCCATATGGCCCGCTCCGACCACGAGCCGAGATGCCCGCGAGGAGGAGGTCGTAGCTTTCCTTTGCCGCTTTGCTCAGCGGGCTATCCTGTAGAGCATCAGGAACCAGACGCGAGGCAAACATCAAGCGATAACGTTCCACGTTTCGTTCTCCGAACTGCAGATATGCTGCCGCCATGCGCCTTACGTAACCCTCTTCGCCTCCCGATTCCGCCGCGCTGCTCAGTGCCGCCGAAAGCTCCCTGAATCCCTCTTCCCCCACGGCAAACAGTAGGTCATCCCGGTCCGCAAAGTGACGGTACGGCGCCGACTGAGCAACGCCGGCACGCCGCGCAAGCGAAGCAAGGGTCAGACTTTGGGCGCCGTTCGCTGCGATCTCTTCCCGCGCGGCGTCGAGCAGCGCACGTCGTAAATCGCCGTGGTGATAGCTCTTCCGGCCGTGCGACTGCTTTCCGGGCGTCTTTATTGCCGTGCCTTTGCTCATCGATGTGTATCGAAGTGAATGTGACAGGTCATGACGTTTGCTTGGCTCCGGGTTTCACAGGTTAGTGAAATGATAGCTCATCACATTGCGGGCAATCAACAAAATGCCCAGTCAGCACCGGTTTGGCGGCGTGCGATCCGCACCAGCGTTCTCCGAAGATCGCCGTGATGCTCACCGGCCCGGTAGAGGTCTTTCCGTTTGAGTTCGCACCAATGTGATGACATATAACATTTTGCTTGACGACTGATCAAAGCACCTATATGTTATAGGTCATCACATCGATAACGGGCCCAAACCTGATCGTCGGCGTAACCAAAGACAACCGTTTTCCATCAAAGTGACTCTCGCCATGAGCCTCGTTCTATTACCGATCCCCAGTCGCGATTTCGATCCCTCCGAAGTCGCGGTGAGTTGGAAGATATTGACGCAGCGCGGTCATCGGGTCGTTTTTGCGACGCCCGACGGCAAGCAAGGCGCTTGCGACCCGATCATGCTCTCTGGCATTGGACTCGACCCTTGGAGCGGCATCCCGGTGCTTCGCAATGTCCGTGTCCTGGGCTTCCTGCTCAGCGCCAATACCGACGCCAGGAGCGCCTATGTCGAGATGCTGCGGGATCCGGCCTTTGCGAGCCCGCTGCGCTGGGACCGGATCGAGTCCACGGACTTCGACGGCCTGCTGTTAGGTGGTGGGCACTGGGCGCGCGGCATGCGCGAATATCTCGAAAGCACGGTTCTTCAGCGGATCACCGCCGAATTCTTCGCTGCGGAAAAGCCTGTGGCAGCGATCTGCCATGGCGTGCTGCTGGCCGCCCGCAGCACGCGTGCCGACGGCCTGTCCGTGCTGCATGGCCGGAAAACCACGGCGCTGACCTGGGCGCTGGAACGCAAGGCCAGCACGCTCGCTCATGTCGGGCGCTTTTGGGACCGCAACTATTACCGCACGTATACAGAGGCAGCGGACCAACCTACGGGATACATGTCCGTGCAGCAGGAGGTCACGCGCGCACTCGCCAGCTCTGCGGATTTCATCGACGTTCGCGAGAGCGATCCCGAATTCAGGCGCAAGACGAGCGGCACAGTGCGCGATACGGCGACGGATGATCGCCCCGCCTGGGTGGTGCGAGATGAGAATTACGTCTCGGCGCGCTGGCCCGGCGACGTCCATAGCTTTGCTCGCACATTCGCCGCGGTACTCGAGCAATGACGCAGCATCCTTCCGCTCAACTTCCAGACATAACGACCGAGGAAAACATGGTGAGTCAGAATGCAGTCAGCTATACGCACCGCTGGTGGCCCGATCAGAAGCCGGAGTTTCTGACGTTAGCCAACGGCGGTCCAAAGGTCCGCTATCTGCGGGCTGGCCACGGCCCGGCGCTGGTCCTGCTGCATAGCATCCGTACCCAACTGGACCTGTTTCAACGGGTGATCCCAAAACTCGTCGATCACTTTACCGTGTACGTGTTCGACTACCCGGGGTTTGGCTGGTCGGAAATCGTGCCAGGCGCCGATTATCGGGAGCCGGCGATGCGCGAGCATGTCGTCAATTTCATCAGACGACTGGATTTGCACGACATCACGCTGGCCGGCGAGTCGATGGGCGCCACCCTGGCATTGACTGCGGCAGCGGAGCTTGGCGATCGCGTGAAACAGGTCGTCGCCTTCAACACTTATGACTATTTGCCAGGTGTGGAGCGGGCGAACCTGCTCGCGTCGATCATTATCAAAAGCGTACGCGCGCCCATAATCGGGTCGACTTTCGCCGCCATGGAAAGCCGGGCCACGCTCGCCGGTATCTTGAGCGGCGGGCTGCGCGATCCGCGCAATTTGCCGCCGGACTTTATTGACGAACTGGTGAAAGGCGGGAAACGGCCGGGCTACTCAAACGTTGCGCGTGCCGTTTATCGAGCCCTTCCGAGCTACGTCGCGGCAAGACCGCATTACGCCCGGATCGACGCCCCGGTGACACTGGTCTATGGCGATCACGATTGGTCGCGGCCGGCCGAGCGCGAAGCGAACCGGGCTCTCATCAAGGATGCAAAGATGATCGTCCTCAACGATACAGGTCACATTTCTTCGCTGGAAAGCCCGGAAGAGTTCGCCCGCATTCTCACCGAGACCCAGTCAACAGCCCGCTTCGCCGCTTAAGGTAGAAGTGGACATTTATTCATGTCCTAACCCGGAGAAGTACCGCATGTCCAACACCATTCTCGTTACAGGCGCCACCGGCACGGTCGGCCGCGAACTCGTCAAAGCGCTCACAGTGGCCGGAGCCGACGTCATTGCCATGTCGTCCACAGGCAAGGTGGTCGAGGGCGTCGAAAGCCGGGTCGCCGATCTGGCTGACCCCGCGAGCCTCGCTGGCGCATTCCGCGGCATCGATACGCTGTTCCTGCTGCTCCCGCTGCAGGCCAACATGGTCGAGCTGGCCCGCAACGCCGTCGCCACGGCCAGGGCGGCCGGCGTCAGGCACATCGTTCGTTCGTCGGGAGCGGAAGCCGATCCGGCAAGCGCTTCCGCGATTGGTCGCGTCCAGGGCGAGATCGACCAGTTGGTGATGCAGTCCGGTGTGCCATACACGTTGACGCGGCCGAATTGCTTCATGCAGAACTATCTGACGTTCTATGGAGACATGATCCGCGCGGGCACGCTTTATCTTCCGCAGGGCGACGGAAAGGCATCGTTCGTCGACGTTCGCGATGTAGCGGCCGTCAACGCTTCGATCCTGCAGCACCCGGCCGCGCACGCCGGCAAGACGTATACGCTGACGGGCGGCAAGGCTCTTTCCAACACCGAGGTGACTCAATGCATCGGCGCGGCGCTGGGGCGCAACATCGGTTACGTGGCCGTCCCGGATGATGCGGCGGTCGCATCAATGCGGGAGGCGGGGATGGACGAGTGGTCGATCGAAACGGTCATGAGCCTGAACCGCGTGATCGCGGCCGGCCATCCGGCGGCGGTCAGCCCGGATGTGGAGAGGCTGCTTGGGCGAGCCCCCAACACCTTCGAGAAGTTCGCGGCGGACTATGCGGCGAGCTGGCGCCAGCAACCGTCAGGCCAACGCTAACCTATCCGCACAGTGCGCGTGCCAGCAGCGATGAAGGACAGGTTCGGGGCCGGTCATCGCCCCAAAAGCGCCGCGACGATGCAGTGATCGCCACACGGCGCATCGTTCCAACCTGGGCCGGCGGCGCTGTTCGCTCTATCGGCGTCAATGGTTCTGTCTGGTTGCTGGATGGCGTGGCGTTCGTGGAGGGAAGGCGGATTCTACTGGAAAGGCAAGGGCTGAACGTGGGCGCCGGATTGCACTCACCGAATGCGAGTTCAACGGCCCTCCTGGAAATTATTGTGCTTGTATAATCGTTCGGACGTTTTGCCGAGACTTCCTGTTGCCAGTAGCACGGGAGTCGCCCAACGCCCGCCTCACGGATCACTCACGATGAAAGATCGAAAAGCAACGCCGGAGGACTCTGCCGAAATAGATATAACCTCGGCTCACCTTCCCCGCAGCAATTTGACCTCGTGCCTTGACGAAACATTTCAGTCCGCGCCTATCCCCATCCTGATAGAAGATTGGTCCGGCATCAAGGAACGCATTGATTCCCTTAGGCAAAGCGGCGTAGAGGATCTCGAAACGTATCTCGACGAGCATCCTCATGTCATTGAGGAACTTCGTTCATTACATTCGTTCGTGGACGCGAACGAAGCGACTCTGGCGCTCTTCGGTGCGGAGTCGAAACAGACGTTCTTCTCGTGGGCGCGTGATCTGCTGCCGGCAAACAGGCTCAGCAATTCCAAAGTTCTTGGCGCGATGTTCGAGCAACGCACATCGTGCGAGGGCGAGCGTATCCTCACTACACTTAGTGGAATTAAGGTTCCTATTGTATGGAGATGTTCGCTTCCTGAAGAAAATCACAAATATCGCCGGCTTCGTTTCTTTGCGTTCGATGTCACGGAATACAAGGAGAATAGCAACAGGTTGCAAACCTTGCGAGCCCAGATGGCTCGCACCGCACGAGTCTCGATGGTCGGACAGCTCGCGGCATCCATCACACATGAAATAGGTCAGCCATTGGCGGCCGTGCGCACCGCCCTGGATGCAACCATACGCTGGCTGGATCGTCCGCAACCCGAGGTCGACGAGGCGCTTTCCTCGTTGCGGCACGCAATGCGGTGGACGTACGACATGTCAGAAATATGTCACCGGCTACGTAGTTTTCTCGTCAGCGCACCCATCCAGGCGACGGTACTCAATTGTGGTGACATCGTCGATTCCGCGGTGCTTTTGATCGCCCCGGAAGCGGATTCGAAACAGATCACGATCGTCAAAGAGGTCGAATCCGATGGCACGGCGTTTGCGGATCGCATTCAGTTGCAACAGGTTCTGACCAATCTGTTGATTAACGGCATACACGCAATAGATGCGACCACCTGCGAGGGGCGCGAGCGCATCCTGACCATTCGTGCTGGCGCGAGCGGTGATGAACACACTCTTTTCGAGGTGAGCGATACGGGTTGTGGCATCAAGGCGGCCGAGCCGGATACGATCTTTCAGCCTTTCGCCACGACAAAGGACGATGGCATGGGCATGGGCCTCCCCATCTCGAGAGCGATCGTGGAAGCACATGGCGGGAAGATATGGATCGCGGCGACGGGTAGCAAAGGCACCCGTTTCTGTTTCACATTGGCACGCTCCGCAATGGGGTGTTCAGCCAGTTCAAGTGCGGAGCGTACCCGGCAAAACCAGCTGTGAGTTAATGCCGTCGCGTACCCGTGCACGAGGGCGTGAACTCATGCCCGAAAATTCGAATCCTTAAGAGAAGCATCGGCCAGCATGCAGGTTCCATTCGACGAAGGTGAGACAGTTGTCCGCCAGTCTCACAAGTTGGAGGCGGGGACACTAGCGACTATCGTTCTCGCCAACGCACTGGAATTCTTCGATTTCTTCGCCTACGCGACCTTTAGCGCGTTCATCGCCCGCGCGTATTTTCCGCAAGAGGCGCATAAGCTCGGCCCGCTTCTGACGCTCGGCACCTTTGCGGCCGGCTTCCTTTCACGGCCAATCGGTGCCTGTTTCATTGGACGATATGCCGATCGTGTAGGGCGCAAACCCGCACTCCTGCTCACTTCGTCGTTGGTCACGGCCGGAACCCTCGGCGTGGCCATCATGCCGGGTTACGGTGTGCTCGGCGTCTACGCACCATTGTTGATCTTACTCTGCCGTGTTGCGCAAGGCGTGGCTATCGGAGGAGAAATAGGGTCGTCCGGTGCGTTGCTGCTTGAGCATGGCGACCGTGCGCGCAAGGGCTTTTATGCAGGTTGCCTGATGGCGGGGCAGGGGCTTGCGCTGACTGTGGCGGGCGGTTGCGGCATTGCGCTGTATCAGTTTTTGTCGCCCCTGCAGATCGAACAATGGGGCTGGCGACTGCCGTTCGCGCTCGCGAGTGCGCTGATCCCCGTGCAGATTTTCTTGCGCCGGCATATCCGCGAGACACGGCTCACGGCGGATCCCGGCCAGGCTCCGTATCGCGATGTGTTTTTCCGGCAGCGTCGCGATTGGGCGATGGCGATCGTGCTGATCTTCGGTGGCACGGTTCCTACCTACGTAGCGACCTACACCGCCACCTTCGGCGTCACGGGCTCGCGTCCAACTGCGTTCGCGGCGTTTGTGACGACCATCGCTGTCGGCGTCGTCACATTCATACTTTCAGTCTTCGGTGGCTGGCTTGCGGATCGCCTGGGTCGGCTGAAGATCATCGTCGTCTCGCGTGTTCTGACGATGGTCGTCGTTCTACCGGCCTTCCACCTCGCATCCGTTCACAACGATTCGACCACGCTGCTTTGTGTGGTCGCATTGTTTGCGGGTCTGTCCGCGCTCGGTGGCGGACCAGGCATCATCGCAATCCTCGAGATGTTTCCGGTTCGAGGGCGTGTTCTCGCGATGTCCCTGGTGTACGCGACCGGCGTTGCGCTTTTCGGCGGCACCGCGCCGCTCGTCGTTGCCTCATTTGACTTCTGGACGGGCGGACATCTCGCCGGCGCCTGGTATATCTTTTGTTCTTCGATGATCACGGTGCTGGCTATCCGGTTCATCGGCATTCGAACTTTCGCTCGTTGACCGGCAGGAACGTCAACCGTCCGGGTTCGCGACACATGCGGTAGCGAGCAACAGATCATCGCCTGACCATCGCCTGACTCGCGTCGCCACCCATCGCGCTGACCGGCTCTGCCACGCCCCCTTCGAGGCATGCGGACGGCGTATCCCACTCCCATCCCGCGCGCCTGCGCCATGATTTCACGGTGTGAAGAAACAAGGCGTGCGAATCAGAAATATTCCATTCGTTCTGGAAAGCGATTCATACGCGGCGGCTTCATGATCGTCTTACGGACCAACCGTCGCCCATTGATAGCTACATCAACGAAAGGAGCAACTCATGTCCCACCATCTTGATTCGCCGCTCGCACGACAGGATATCCGGCTCGACATCACCGATCTGTATTGCTTCCGGGGAGAAACGGGTACGGTTTTCGTCATCAACGTCTGTCATTCCATCGCCGGTGAGATACCCGCTCCAGGCTATCACCCCGAAGGCATGTACGAATTCAAGATCGATATCGACGGAAATGCCGTGGAGGAACTGACCTATCGCATCTCATTCGACGAGCGCGACCTGCAAGGCAAGCAGCGTTTCGTTGTGCGCCGCATTGCAGGCGCCGATGCGACGGATCCGCATGCGCAAGGGGAACAGATTGCCGAAGGCAGCACGGATGAAATCGTCATGACGCCCTCCGGCGTGCGCGTATGGGCCGGCAAGGCGGGCGATCCGTTCTGGATCGAGCCCGATGTCCTGCACGCGGTTGGCCACGTCTTTCAGGACGGCACGCCGCTCGATCTGGCAGGCTGGGATCCGAAGCAGGCTCGTAACCTTTTTGCCGGCCACACGGTCTATTCCATCGTATTGGAGGTGCCCGACGCACATCTGCTGGCAGACGCCGGCCACAACCGTCGCGTCGGCGTGTGGGCTGTCGCGACGCTGGCCACGGACGCTGGAGACTGGAGATCGATCAACCGGGTCGGACTTCCAATGATCCATCCGCTGTTCACGCAGTACAACGAGGATCTCGGCAATCGCCTGAATGCAGGACGCCCGGCCGACGATTTCGACACATACGGTCCGACTATCATCGGGGCGGTCGCAGGCGCTATAAAAGCCAACGGCACGGCGGAAGATCCTGAGGGCTATGCGACGCTCGTGGCACATCGCTTTCTGCCCAACATGCTTCCCTACACGATTGGCACGCAAGCCGTATTCGGCATGGCAGGGTGGAACGGACGGTCGCTGACCGACAACGTGGCGGACGTGATGTTCACGATTGCCGCGAACACGCCGATCGCGCTCGGCATCGGCAAAGAGTCGGTCACGTCGAAGCCTTCGTCGACTTTTCCGTACGTGCCGAAGGTCTAGCCGTCTGTCTGCTCGCCGACAGATATGCCGCCCGTGCAGACATAGCCCTGGCGAGCTGTGTCTGCCCATCCGATGTCGTCATTAACAGAGACCACTATGCCTTTACGTTCCGGTCACCGTCAACTGTCGGTCAAGACACCCTTATTCTCGCGGCCGTTGCATTTCGATACCACCGCGATCGCCATGATAGTGGTCATTGCCTTGTTGCATATCGTCGGATGGACTACGTTGATCGCCATTGTCGTACCGCTGCATTTGAGCGTGGACTCCAGAGTGTTTGGAGTCGGCATCGGCGTGACGGCATACGCACTCGGCATGCGCCATGCGTTCGATGCGGACCATATCGCCGCCATCGACAATACGACGCGCAAGCTGGTCGGAGAAGGCAAACCGGCTCATTCGATCGGCTTCTGGTTTTCTTTCGGTCACTCGACCATCGTGTTCGGACTCACCCTTCTCGTCGCACTGGGCGTGCGTTCGCTCTCGGGTCATGTGGCGAACGCCGATTCGGGCTTTCACGCAGTCGCGGGACTCATCGGCACCTGTATCTCCAGCGGCTTTCTCTATCTGATTGCGGCGTTGAACATCGTCTCGTTCTTCGCGATCTACAAGGTGTTCCGGCGCATGAAGTCCGGGCGCTATGACGAGGCTTATCTGGAGCATCGGCTTGAGAACCGTGGCGTGGTGAATCGTCTTCTCGCGCCTCTGATGAGGATCGTGCGCAAGCCTGGACAAATGTACTTTGTCGGACTGCTGTTCGGCATGGGCTTCGACACGGCAACCGAGATCGCGCTGCTGGTCCTGACAGGGTCCGGTGCTGCTGCGGGGCTGCCGTGGTACGCAACACTCTGCCTCCCCGTGTTATTTGCGGCGGGCATGCTGCTGTTCGACACGATCGACGGTTCGTTCATGAACGTCGCGTATGGGTGGGCATTGGCGAAGCCAGTGCGCAAAATTTACTACAACCTGGTGGTGACCGGCCTGTCTGTCGCAGTCGGAGTGGTGATCGGCACCATTGAGATCCTCGGACTGTTCAGCAATGCACTGAATGCACACGGCGCATTCTGGTCGTGGGCATCCGGCATCGATCTGAACAGTCTCGGCTTCGCAATCGTCGGACTCTTCGTCGCGACATGGCTCGTCTCCGTGGCAATCTGGAAGTTCGGTCGGATCGAGGAAAAATGGGCGCCTGTTCGCAGCCATTCGGGCATCATCAAGCAGCAGATGGGGGAGTGACAGGAGGGGGCCTGTCTTTGTGCGGGCCGCTTTCCAGCCTGTCTTTCCGGTTTCCCCGGCCGGCCCCTATACACACATATGATTTTCACGGTAGGGATTTTTCCATAACATGGGGATATCCGGGCGGCGAGCCAAACAGCATCGTGCCGTCGTAACCGAATGTATGGCAGAGGATAAGTCGCTTGCATACCCATCCGATAGTTTCCATCATCGATGACGACGAATCCGTCCGCATCGCCACATCAATGCTCGTTCGTTCACTGGGTTGGGGCGTGCGGCTTTATGCGTCCGCCGAAGATTTCCTCGCCTCCGGCCAGATCGGTGACGTCGCGTGCATCATCTCCGACGTGCAGATGCCCGGCATGAGCGGGCTCGAGATGCAGCGGCACCTGCTCGACGGCGGAATTACGCTGCCGATCATCTTTATCTCCGCTTTCGCATCGGAAGTGGTGCGCCGCCAGGCGCTGGACAACGGAGCGATGTGCGTGCTCAGCAAACCTGTCGATGGCGCAGTCGTGTCGCGTTGCCTCGAAACGCTCCAGGCAAGAGGCGGCGAAATTCATTAAGCCCGCTCGCGGCGGGCCTTGATTGTTTAATATTGAACGACTCGGATACTATGTACCGGATTGAATGGGCCGGAGTCCTGCGTGTCTTCCTTCGGTGTGCCGTTCTTGCGGCACCACACAGGCTTCCGGTACTCGTCAACGAACGTTTGCCTCGAATGCCTATGCCAACATCGCGCCGTTTCGTCTGCCCCGTTCCCGCGCGGCGCGCTCAATCGACATCATGATATTCCGCTCACGCGCCGACCAACCAATGCGGCATGACGCGCGCGTGCTGTTCGCTCTCGCGGGTGCCATGGCGCTGATCGTATTCCTGATCGACGCGTTCACGCCACTCGATATCGCCATTGCAGTGCTGTATGTCGTCGTGGTGCTGCTTGTCTCATCGACAACGTCGCGGCTCGCTACGATCCTCACCGCATGGAGCTGCGTGGCGCTCACGGTGATCGCGTTTTTTATGTCGCATGACGAGCATTACTCGGTCGGCGCGATTGCGCGCTGTGCCGTCAGCCTGCTCGCCATCGCCACGACGTCGGTGCTGGCGTCGCGCAATCAGAAGAACACCGCGACGCTGCGAGAGCAGGTGCAGTTGCTTGATCTGACGCACGACGCAATCGTCGTGTACGACATGAATGATCTGATCACGTTCTGGAATCACGGCGCGGAAGAGGTCTACGGATGGACCGCGCAGCAGGCGATCGGCCAGTCGATTCATGAGTTGACGCAAACACACTCGTCTGTTCCGCTCGACGAGATTCGTATCGAGATGTTGCGTTCTGGCCGTTGGCATGGCGAATTGCAGCGCGTGCGCAATGACGGCACCGCCGTCGTCATTTCGAGCCGCATGGCGCTGTGGCGCGATGCGAAGGGCAAACCGCGCGCCGTGCTCGCCACTAACAACGACGTCACCGTCCGCAAGCAGATGGAAGGCGAGTTGCAGCGCCAGAAGGACGAATTGCGCGCGACCATCGATACGATTCCGGGCATGGTCTGGAGTTCGTCGAGCGACGGGCGCCTGAGCTTCATCAACCGGCGCTGGAACGAACTGGGCGTGACGCTTGCCGAAAATGGCGGCGACATCTGGCGCTCGATCGTTCATCCCGACGACTACGCCGCCGTACAGCACGCCTGGCACGAAGCCATTGCAACGGGCGCGCCGTTCGAAAACGTCTCGCGCATCCGGCGCAGCGACGGGGTGTACCGATGGATGCATATCGGCGCGGAACCGCTGCGCGATAAGGGCGACAATATTTTGCGCTGGTACGGCGTGAACACGGATATCGAAGAACGCAAGCAGGCGGAGCAGGCGCTCGCGCGCAGCGAAGCGTTCCTGTCCGACGCACAGCGCCTGAGCCGCACCGGCACCATTGCGACGAAACTGCCAGAGGGCGAGATGTGGTGGTCTGACGAAACGTATCAGATCTTCGGCTATTCGAAGCTCGTCACACCCGGTTTCCACCTGATCCTCGAGCGCTCGCATCCCGAAGACATCGCGCTCGTCAGGCACGCTTATCATCAGAGCCTCGCGGGTGAGCCCATCGTCGATGTCGAACATCGTCTCGCGATGCCCGATGGACGCATCAAATACGTGCATTACGTCGCGCGTCTTGCAGCACCGCAGTCGGCCCATCCCGAGTACGTCGGCGCGCTGATGGACGTGACGGAACGGCGGGTGTCGCAGGAAGCACTCGACCGCTCGACAGCCGAACTCGCGCGCGTGACGCGCGTGACGATGCTCGGCGAACTGGCGGCGACGATCGCGCACGAGGTAACGCAGCCGCTTGCGGCGATCGTCACGTGCGGCGACGCTGCCCAGCGCTGGCTGAACCGTCCGCAGCCCGACCTGAAGGAAGTCGGGCAGTCGATTAACCAGATGATCCGCGACGCCAGGCACGCGAGCGATGTGATTCGCCAGATACGCTCGATGGCGCAAAAGCGCGATCCGAGTCATACTATGCTCGATCTGAACGGCATAGTAAGAGACTCCATCGAACTGGTGCGCCGCGAACTGGATGGGCACCGCGTCGAAGTGGATGCCGACTACGCATGTCCGCCACTGCAAGTGTGTGCCGACCGTGTGCAGTTGCAGCAGGTCATCATCAACCTGATAATGAACGGCATGCAGGCGATGTCGGGCATCACGGGGCGGCCGCGGAAACTGTGGATCCGCACGCACCGCTTCGATGCGCGACATGCGCAAGTCCTCGTAGAAGACTCCGGCACCGGCATCAGCGCAGAGAACGCCGGGCGGCTTTTCAACGCATTCTTTACGACCAAGGCGGAAGGCATGGGAATGGGATTGTCGATCTGCCGCTCGATTGTCGAGGCGCACGGTGGCCGGATCTGGGCGGAATCGGAAGAGGGAAGGGGGGCTGTGCTGCAGTTCACTCTGCCGCTCGATGAGGAAATCTGCCGTGAGCAGTGAACCGGGCAACGCGGCGAGTCACTCGATCGTCTATATCATCGACGACGATGAGTCGATGCGTGAAGCGGTCAGCATGTTGCTACGCTCGGTCGGCTTGCGGGTTGAAGCGTTCGCGGCCGCACAGGAATTTCTTGCGTTCCAGAAGCCGGATGTGCCGAGCTGTCTGATTCTGGATGTGCGGCTCAAAGGGCAGAGCGGTCTTGCCGTGCAGGAACAGATTGCGGCAGGCGAATTGCGCGTGCCGATTATTTTCATGACCGCGCATGGCGACATTGCCATGACGGTCAAGGCGATGAAGGCCGGCGCGACGGACTTTCTCTCCAAGCCGTTTCGCGACCAGGACATGCTGGACGCCGTGGCGACTGCTCTCGGCAAGGACGAAGAACGGCGCGAAGTGGATCGCTCGGTCGCGGATCTGCGCCGCCGCTACGGGTCGCTCACGCCGCGCGAGCGCGAAGTGATGGCCTTTGTCGCGGGAGGCTTGATGAACAAGCAGATTGCCGGCGAAATGAACCTGAGCGAAATCACGGTGAAGATTCACCGCGGACAGGCAATGAAGAAGATGGAGTCGCGCTCGCTTGCCGACTTCGTGCTAAAGGCGGAAGCGCTCGGCGTCAAATCGCCAAAAAGCACCCCTACGCCACCGCGCGTTCAGCACGACTGAACCCGCACGGGTATCTTTACCCCCGAACGGCGACAATCACATCGCCGTTCGCTTTTCCCTGCAATCCCTCGAATCCCTCGCAATTTGACGCCCCCCGTGGGCCGTCGCGCGTTTTTGCACCTGCGCATTCTCGTCCGCATTAAACCTTCATATAGGTTGACCCACCCATTCGACGCCGTAGGCAACCGTCTGTACGGCTAGGCACGTGGGCTCCGTTTGATTAACTTTGAGTCATCGCGGTGCCGGTGTTTTGACCGCAGGAAGATCACTCTATCGGACGGACATATCATGCGCTCGCTGCTCTCGTATCCTGAAACCGGTGCCGACATCGCTTCGCCAGGCATCGCCGGCCCAATCGACGCCGAGCATCAATGGCGCAGCCCACGCGCGCATCACGCGCAGCCGCACCGGCAGCACGACAATGTGCTGGTGTCGCGCTGGACGCGCAACATCACCACACCGGTCGAAGTGGTCAATCACGGCAACGAGTCCGATCACTGCATCGGCCTGGCTCTGAAATGCGTGTCGCTGACCTTCAATCACGCGGGCCGCAGGCTCACGCAAGGGCGGCTGACTGCGGGTGTGGTCCAGGTTACAGCGCCCGCCGTACCCGTCAGTGCCGTCTTCGAATCGTCCGTCGATGTGCTGCATCTGTTCGCGTCGCAGCAAGTTCTCGCGGAGTGCTACGAAGACCTGTTTCAGCATCCACATGCGGGCGACATCGTGCTTGGCGACCCGAAGCTCGTGCGTGATCCCACACTCGACCGGCTTGGTCAGGCGCTGGCCGTTTCACAGACCAGCGACGCCGCGTTGGGCAAGGTTTTTACTGAAAGTGTCAGTCTCGCCATCGTGTCGCGCATTGTCGCGCGTCAATTCACTGTATCGAACGCGCAGAACCGCGAAGGGGCGGCGCTGCCGCAGTGGCGCATGAACCGTGTGGTCGAGTACATCGACGCGCATCTGTCCGAGACGATCGGCCTTGCCGACATTGCCGCGAGTGCCGGCCTCACCCGCATGCATTTCGCCGCACAGTTCCGGCGCGCGACGGGCTTGCGTCCGCATGAATACCTGCTGCGCCGCCGGATCGAACACGCACAGCATCTGTTGCTGAGCTCGAAGCACAACGTCGTCGATGTCGCGCTGAGCTGCGGCTTTCGCTCGCAAGCGCATTTCACGACTGTGTTCAAGCGCTTTGTCGGCGAGACCCCTTGCTGCTGGAGGATGAAAGCGAATGCCGCTCGATGAGCACGTCCATTCATTTCTCGCGATCAGCAAGGCGTTTCTGACGCATGCCGGCGATTCATTGTCTATCGACGACTGCCGCGAAGCCGACGAACCCCTTGTGATGGCCCATGTACACGGCGAAGTAGTCGATGAATGCCGCGACTCGCGGCGCTAGACCGAATAGAAAAGCCGTTCGATCAGGTAACGCTTCAACAGGAGTCGCGCCATGCTGGCAAACGCAAACATCATCGATCCGTGGATGCAAACCATTGGCTTGTTGTCCGCGCCTGCGGGCGGGCCGAAAGGCCGTGATAGTTGGCTGAATGGAGGCAACGGGGCGCGCCATGTTTACGGCACGTCGCTTCACACCGTCACGGTAAGCCTGATCGACCGGCCGTCGCCGACGACGGCGACGATCTCCTGGCGCGACTCGACCCGCTGTTGCTATGGCGACCAGGTCTGGTGCGCGTCGCGGGCCTACACCGAGGGCGTCTGCGCGATGAGCAGGCAGCCGATTCGTCGCGGCGACGCGGTGTACAAGCCACGCGCCTGCGGCCGTGCGCCGCGCAATGCCGACGCAATGATCCTGGCGTCCGTTCTCGACGACGGGTGTGGTTGATGGGTGTGGTTAATACGCCGGCTGCATCAGCGTTCGTTCGGGTAGTCGAGATCGATGCTCGCGAGCCTGATTGATTGCGCAACACTTTGCAGTCTGAAAAACGCTGCGCTACCCGCAGGGTCAATGGCTAAAGCTTGTTCGCTACATCGGGAACGGCGCATGGCCGCTCTCGAACTTCCCGGCATCACCGCTTATTTGCCCCCTGGCATGCCCGTCTTTGCGGGCCGTGCTGGCGATAAGCGATGTGAAGGCGGGCAAGCCCGCCTTCAGCAGCCGTTCCTTACTTGCCAATGTGTTCGCGGATGCCATCCGCGATCTGCCGGATAGCAGCCTTGGTGGCTGGCAGATCCCTCAGCCCATTGAGCAGGGCGAAATCGTGAATGGTTCCGTTATAGCGCACGAACACCGTTGACACGCCCGCGTCCTGGAGGCGATGCGCGTAAGCTTCGCCTTCGTCCCGGAGCACGTCATTTTCCTCGGTGATGACCAGGGTTGGCGGAAGTCCCTGCAACTCAGCCGTACTGGCGCGCAAAGGTGAGACGTACGGGTTCTCCCGTTCTTTCTCGGTCGGCGCATAGTGATCCCAGCCGTACTGCATAAAAGATCTGCTCAAGAAACGGTTATTCGCATATTCCTGGTAAGAGCAAGTATCGACTCCCGCATTGGTTGCCGGCCAAAGCAACACTTGATAGCTGATCTTTGGTCCGTTTCGGTCCTTGTCCATCAGGTTTAGGGCTGCGGTCATATTACCGCCAACCGAGTTGCCGGCCACCGCGATACGCCGTGGATCAGCGCCGAACTCGGATGCATGTGAGCTTACCCACTCGAGTGTCGCGTAAGCCTGGTTCAGTGGCACCGGAAACTTTCCTTCCGGGAGATTCGTAATTTCCGGGAACACGGCCGGCTGGCCGGATTCAACGACGAGGTCGCGCACCAGCCGCTTATGATTCTCGAAGTTGCCGGCAAGCCAGACAGCACCGTGGAGAAAGAGGATGACGCCGGGATGCGCAGCCATATGGTTGGGTTTCATGATGAACAACTTTATGGTGCGTCCGTCGACGGTCAGCGATTTCTCCGAGATCGTCACGCCCGACATATCGACGGGAGTCTTATTCTGCAGGCCGGTAAGTACCTCCTGGGGTTTGGGTTGAGGCTGTTCCCAGAACGGGCTTGGATCTTTATTAAGTGGCAACAGGAACTGGCGGACTGCCGGATCAATATTTTGATCGTCTGCGACGTTCGAAGGCGCTTCGGTGACATGCGCAGAACATGGTGTTGGCACGTACGGCGCGTCGTTGTCCTTGACGTCCTGTGCATGAGCCGTCGTGAGACTCAGGGCGGACCCCACGAAGACGGCTCCCGCTAAGACATTTTTCATTTCATGCATCATTCAGCTCCCGGTGAAAGAGGTGGCCCCGTTCGGTCAGACAGTCGGATCGAGTTAATAAGTGGCAGCGTCCGGGGTCATCAAGCTGCCGATTTAATCGCTGGCAGTGTCGCGAAGTACGCCTCATCCGGTGCCTGATCGGACAGACTCGAATGGGGCTGTTTCTGGTTGCAACGGTTCAGATAGTCGCCAATGAAACGCTTGCCACGGTTGACCGATTCACAGGTTTTCAGACACGTCCCAGTCCGTCCAAGATATCAATCCACGATGCGCGCATCTTTAGTGATACAGGTGCGGTTTCACAATCGCACGATCACCGGATCGACACATGGCTGGCCACTTCACCGGGCCACTTTTGCTTTGGTATAAGACCTTCAAAGCGTGTGCGCCGAGTTCACACAAGGTCGAGTTCGCGCATGCCGTTTCCGGGCTGGCTGGGTTGCTGCTGCATGCGCCGCAGCAGCCGGCCCGGAGCAGGAAACTGGACATTTCTAATGAGCCAGAACCAGACATTACTAAAAAGCTCTGACAGACAATTTGTTGATAATTTATCTTATGTCAAATCAAACATCCACACGCCCGGCCACCACCCCATAAGCTAAGAACAAAATATTGGTTGCCCCCACGCGCGAGTCCGCTAACGTAATGAGCCAGCGTGCAGCCCCACGCATCCGCCATTACCCTTTGGAAGTCATGCCGCAAAATCCCGACAAGCTAGCCGACTGGCTGCTCTCCAGCCTCGAACTGAAGAGCACGGTTTTTCACGTCGGCCAGTATTGCGGAACATGGCAGGCGTCCACGGCCGGACGTCGGCGCGCGAGCTTCCACGTCGTGCTGCACGGTGAATGCTGGCTGCATCTTCCCGCCAGCGCGGAACGCGAAGCACACAGCCTGCGCCTATCCAGCGGTGACGCCGTGTTCCTGCTGCGCGACATGCCGCATTGTCTTTCCCCCGACTCCCGTCCGCCCGCGAGCGGCCACGAGAGCGCACGTTTCGGCACCATGTCGCCGCTGGCTCCGTCGCCCGCTGCGCCAACAACTTCGCCAACCGCGCCAGCTACGGCGACCGGCAGCGTCGGCATTGCATGCGGATTCTTCGAGTTCAACTCGGCGCTCGACGACATGCTGCTCAGCCTGCTGCCCGACCATATCGTCGCGCGGCGCAACAACCCGTCCCTCGACGGCGCGCGCGCCATTTTCGACCTGATCCGCGTCGAAGCGCTGCGCGATGCGCAAACGCCCTCGCCGCTCATCGCGCGTCTCACCGATCTGCTGTTCGTCTACGCGCTGCGGGCGTTGGGCGCCCGGGACGAAATCGTCCCGTGTTTCTGGTCGCTGATGCGCCGGGCGGAATTCGCGCCGCTCGTAACCGCGATTATCGAATCACCGGGCGAACGCTGGACAACCGGGACAATGGCGCAGTTCGTCCACATGTCGCGGGCGCGCTTCTGCAAGCAGTTCGTCGACATTGCCGGGCAACCGCCCGCGCAATTCGTCACGCTGATCCGGATGAAGCTGGCCGCGGCGATGCTCAGAAGCGGCGCGCGTACGCCGGACGCGGCCGAGCGGGTCGGCTACCAGTCCGAGTCTGCCTTCTCCCAGGCATTCAAGCGTGTGACGGGCGTTCAACCCGGCGCATGGCGACGCGCCTGCACCGCGCACGATTCCATCGAGACGCACGCATCAGCCGCCGGCGCCGCCGCGCTGCATTAAGCGCGACACTCTGCCGCACTCCGTCATCGGCAAGACAAACTCGCAGAAATCGCAGACAGCCGCGCATTGTGCGGACACAATCCCGCAGCCACAATGAACGCCTATCTGTGAGGAATGAATCGACATGAGCCGTCTACCGCTGCATACCCTCGAAAGCGCGCCCGAAGCGAGCCGCCCTTACCTCGAACGCGCACAGGCGGCCAACGGCTTCCTGCCGAACCTCGTCGCTTCGCTGGCGAATGCGCCGACCGCGCTCGAAACATACCTGACGGTCGCCGAAATCAACGGCCGCAGCGGCCTTACGCTCGCCGAACGCGAGACAGTGCAGATCACGGCGGCCGGCATACACGGCTGCGGGTTCTGTGTTGCAGGGCATACGGCTGTTGCATTGAAAAAAGCTCAACTCGATCCGCAACTGGTCGAAGCGATCCGCGAGCAGCAACAACCGCTGCCCGACCCTCGTCTGAATGCAGTCGCGATCTTCACGCGCGCGGTGATCGCCACACGCGGCGCCGTGCCCGACGACGCACTCGCCGCGTTCCGCGCAGCGGGATTCAGCGACGCGAACGCACTCGAAGTCGTGCTCGGCGTGAGTCTTGCCACGCTGTGCAATTTCGCCAACAATCTCGCGCAGAACGAACTCAATCCACAACTAGCCGCCTATCGCTGGGAAGCGGGCGCGCACGCCGCATGAAACCACAGCCGCTGACTACCACAGCACCGGATCTCGCAACATGGCTCGACGCTAACGCCGAGGCTATCGACACCAGGCAAGATCTGGCGCACGAGATCCTGCCGCGGCTCGGGCGCGCGGATCTTTTCCGGATCGGCGTGCCGGCGCATGAAGGCGGTCTGGACGGCACGGCGGTCGACGCGATCGAAGCCATCACCAGCGTTGCCGCCCATTCGCTGACGGCGGCATTCGTGTTCTGGGGTCAGCGCACGTTCATCGAATATCTGCTGCAGAGCCCGAACGAAGCGCTGCGCGCGCGCTGGCTGCCCGCGTTGTTGCGCGGCGAACTGGCCGGCGCAACGGGCCTCTCGAACGCGATGAAGTATCTGTCGAACATCGAGCCTCTGCAGATGAATGCGACACCCCGCTCCATCCACGGAGTCGCCGCGGGCTGGACGCTCAACGGCAAGCTGCCGTGGATCACGAACCTGCGCCGCGAGGGTTTCCTTGCCGCCGCCGCGTTCGATCACAGCGACGGCGCACCGCCTTCGATCTTCGCGATTCCCCACGACGCAGCGGGTGTCGTACGCAGCGACGATCTCGACCTGATTGCCCTGCGTTCGAGCAACACAGCAGCCCTCACGGTGGAGCGCGCCGCGCTCGACGCAAGCTGGCAGATCACCGCCGACGCGCCCGCCTTTCTTGCGCGCGTGCGCCCGGCGTTTCTGGGTTTTCAATGCGGATTGTCGATCGGTCTCGCCCGCCGTGCGCTTGCCGCAATCAATGAAAGCAGCGCGCCGGCCCGCGCGGCCGTGGAGGACGAAGTCGCCCCGCTCGCACACGAACTCGACGCGCTGACAAACCGGCTATTCGACGGTGTTCAACACGGCACCTTCGTTTCGGCGCCTGCCGCGCTGTTCGAAGTGCGGATCGGCCTCGCGGCCGCGGTCGATCGCGCCGTGCGCCTCGAAGTCGTGACCGCGGGCGGACGCGGCTATCTGCGAGAACAGGGCGGCACCGCACGGCGCACGCGTGAAGCGGCCTTCGTGCCGATCGTCACGCCGAGCATCGTGCAGCTGAAAAACCAGTTGGCACAGCATCAACGGACCAAGGCCGCATGAGCAACGCCATCAGCACGAGCGCGGCGCGCGTGGAGGTGCGCGAAGTCGGACTCAGCTACGCGGGGCGTCGCGTGCTGGACGGTATCGATCTCAGCGTGCGCGCCGGAGAACTCGTTTCCGTGCTGGGACCGAGCGGCTGCGGAAAGTCGACGTTGCTGCGTATCGTCGCCGGACTGCAGCAAGCCGAATCCGGCTACGTCGCGGTGGACGGAGTCGCCCTGCGCGGTCCGCGGCCCGACGTCGCGCTGGCGTTTCAGGATCCGTGTCTGCTGCCGTGGCTGTCGGTCGAAAAGAACGTGGCGTTCGGGCTCGGCTTTTCACGTCAGCCGGAATTGTCGCGTGGCACGCGGCGCGAGCGCGTCACCACGGCTTTGAACCAGGTTGGGCTGGCGCATGCCCGTCACTACGCGCCGCGCCAGTTGTCCGGCGGCATGGCGCAGCGCGCGGCGCTCGCGCGCTGCCTGGCCCGCAAACCGCGCACGCTGCTGCTGGACGAACCATTCGGCGCGCTCGACGAAGTCACGCGTGCCGAGATGCAACAGCTACTCGTGGACGTGGTACGCGAGACGGACGCCGCGACCCTCCTCGTCACACACGATATCGACGAGGCGTTGCTCGTCTCCAATCGCATCGTGGTGCTGGGCAATCGCGGCAAGCTGATCCTGCAACTGACCGTGGATGTCCCGTCGCCGCGCGAGATGCACCTCGAGGCGCTCGGCGCGTTGCGCATCCGGATTCTTCAGGCGCTGCGCGATTCGATGTCGCGCGCGGCCCTCACCGCCCCCATATAGAAAGAAGGCAAAAAACGCATGTGCCAGCTTCCGATGTCCCGCCGCGAGTGGCTCAAGCTCGCTTCGATGTTCACCGTCGCCGGCGCCGCGCCGTTGCTTGGCGCGCTCAACGCGCGAGCCGCCACGGACCCGAACGCACCCGTGCGCATCGGCTATCTGCCGATCACCGACGCCACGCCTTTACTGGTCGCCCATAACAACGGCTATTTCGAAGCGGCCGGCCTGGCCGTCGAGAAGCCGACGCTGCTGCGCAGCTGGGCGCAACTGGTCGAAGCGTTTCTGTCGGGTCAGGTCAACGTAGTGCACCTGCTCGCGCCGATGACGATCTGGGCGCGCTACGGCAGCCAGGCGCCGGCGAAGGTGGTCGCGTGGAATCACGTCAATGGCTCGGCGCTGACCGTGTCGCCCGACATCGACAAGGTCGCGGACCTCGGCGGAAAAACAGTGGCGGTGCCCTTCTGGTACTCGATCCATAACGTCGTCGTACAGGACATGTTGCGCACGCAGGGACTCGTGCCCGTCTTGAAGAAAGACGGCGAGCTCAAGCCGAACGAAGTGAGACTCATCGTCATGGCGCCGTCGGACATGCCGCCGGCGCTGGCGTCGAAACAGATCGCCGGGTTTATCGTCGCCGAGCCGTTCAATGCGGCGGCCGAAGGGCTAAAAATCGGCAAGGTGCTGCGCTTTACCGGCGACGTCTGGAAGAACCATGCATGCTGCGTCGTGTTCATGCACGAGCGGGATCTGACCGAACGCGCCGCGTGGTCGCAGAAGGTGGTCGATTCGGTGGTGAAGGCGCAGTTGTGGACGCGCGCTCATCCGCAAGAGGCCGCGCAGCTGCTGTCGAAAACCGGCCAGAACCATTACACGCCGCACACGGCCGCCGTATTGACCGAAGTGCTGGCCCCTGCGCCCGGCGATCAGGGCCGCTATCTGGCCGATCGCGCGATCATCCATGCGGACTGGCACGCGAAGCGGATCGATTTCCAGCCATATCCCTATCCTGCCTATACGGAAGAGCTGGTTCGCCGCCTGAAAACGACCCAGCTCGAAGGCAATGCGCAGTTCCTGGGTCAACTCGATCCGGCATTCGTCGCGCGCGACCTGGTGGACGACCGTTTCGTGAAAAACAGCATCAAGTCAGTTGGCGGGATGCAGGCGTTTGGTTTGCCGGAAGGGTTTTCGCGCACGGAGACGATCGTTGTCTAGCCTGTCGACGCGCCCTGCTCCCGCGCCTGCCGTCAACCCAGCCGCGCGCGCGAACGGCGCCGTATCGTCGGGCTGGCTGGGTCGCGCCGCACTCGGGCTGGGAGGCCTCGTGGGCATCGTCGCGATATGGTGGCTGGCGGTCGCCGTTTTCGCCGCGCCCGGCACGCTCGCCGCGCAGTTTTCGCCGGCCCGCGCGTTCGAAACGCTGCCGGCGCTGATCACCGACGATCGTCTCGCCGTCCACATCGTCACGAGCCTGCGGCGCATCGCCATCGGTCTGCTGTGGGCGTTGCTGGTCGGCGTGCCGCTCGGTTTTCTGATCGGCCGCGTGAAAGCGCTCGATACGGCCTTGTCGCCCACGCTTCAATTTTTGCGCATGATCTCGCCGCTGTCGTGGATGCCGATCGCCGTGATGTCGCTCGGCGTCGGCGACCGCGCGGTGTATTTCCTGCTGGCGTTCGCCGCCGTGTGGCCACTGATGATGAGCACCGCCGCCGGCGTCGCGCACATCGACAAGCGCTGGTTGCAGCTCGGCGAAAGTCTCGCGGCCACGCGCGGCGAAATGCTCTGGCATGTGTATGTGCCCGGCATCGCCGCGCATGTGCTGACCGGCGTGCGGCTTGCCATCGGTATTCTGTGGATCGTGCTGGTGCCGGCGGAAATGCTCGGCGTGAGCTCAGGCCTGGGCTATCTGATTCTCGATACCCGCGACCGCCTCGCGTATTCCGAGCTGACTGCGGTGATTCTGGTTATCGGTGCGCTCGGGTTTCTGCTCGACTTCGCCGCGCGCCTGGCTTATCGCCGTTTCGGCCTCGGCCGGGTCGAGTAGGAGCGATAGCGCGGTTGCTATATGCGGTTGCTATATGCGGCTGCTTGATGCGGTTGCCGGAATCCCGCGCCTTCGCGGGATTCCGGTGCACTAACTCACGCCCTCTTCGACTGCTTTACACGTGCGCCTTGGGTCGAGCTTCACTTTCCTTGCTCGCGCCGGCGTTTGCCCGCACATCGAAGGCGCCGCCCGTCAGAACCTGATCGCGCAAGGTGACCGGTTTCTTGCCGGGCAACAGCGGGAACACGAGTTCCGCAAAACGGATCGACTCCTCGAGATGCGGATAGCCGGACAGCACGAAGCTATCCGCGCCCGCGTCGACGTATTCCTGCAGCCGCGCGGCGACCGTCTGCGCATCGCCGACCAGAGCCGTGCCGGCCCCGCCGCGCACCAGACCGACGCCGGCCCACAGGTTCGGGCTGATCTCCAGCTTGTCGCGGCGCCCGCCGTGCAGTTCCGCCATCCGGCGCTGTCCGACCGAATCCATGCGCGCATAGTTCTCCTGCGCACGGCGGATGTCATCGTCGTCGAGCTTGCTGATGAGGCGGTCGGCTTCGGCCCATGCTTCCTCATTGGTCTCGCGCACGATCACATGCAGACGCACCCCGAGTCGCAGCTTGCGGCCGTGGGCGGCCGCGCGCCGCTGCACATCGGCGAATTTTTCGGCTACGGCGGCGGGCGGTTCGCCCCACGTCAGATAGGCGTCCACATGCTTGGCCGCCAGCTCATGCGCGGCCGGCGACGACCCGCCGAAATACAGCGCCGGCGCGGGCTGCTGCACAGGCGGATGAAAGTTGCGCGCCTGCTCCACGTGAACGTATTTGCCCTTGAAGTCCACCGTCTCGCCGGCAAGCAGATCGCGCCAGACGGTGAGGAACTCATCGGCTGCCGCATAGCGCTCGTCGTGCGGGAGAAATACGCCGTCGGCGGCAAGTTCGGTGGCGTCGCCGCCTGGCACCACGTTGAGCAGCAGGCGTCCATGCAACGCCTGGTCGAGCGTGGCGGCCTGGCGGGCGGCGGCGGTCGGGCCGCTGACCGAGGTGCGCAACGCGACCAGAAGTTTGATGCGCTGTGTCACCGGCACGAGGCTCGCGGCGGTCACCCACGGATCCTGACAGCTGCTGCCGGTCGGAATCAGCAAACCGTCATAGCCCAGATTCTCGGCCGTGACCGCGATCTGACGCATATATTCGTTGGTGGGCGGCCGGCCGAAATCGGACTTGCCGAGATAGCGCGTATCGCCCGAGGTCGGCAAAAACCAGAAGATATCGAGACTCATACGTGCTGCTCCTGTGACGAACGTTGGGCCATGCTGATGGTGTGTGTGTTCATACCGCCTCCGCGGTGTGCTGTCTGAAGCTTGCTGCCGCATGCCGTGCCGGTAACTGATCGCCCTGCCCGAACAGCTTGTGGCGCAGCGTACCGTCGGCATAAGCAGTCTTGTAGAGGCCGCGATTCTGCAATTCCGGCACGACCAGATCGATGAAATCCTCGTAGCTTTCCGGGACCACCGTGCGGCTCAGATTGAAGCCGTCGACGCCCGTTTCCTCGATCCATGCCTGCAGTTCGTCGGCCACCTGAGCCGCGCTGCCGACAATGGCCGGATAGCGGCCGCCGAGTTCGAACATCTCCAGCAGCTTGCGGCGTGTCCAGCCGTGCTGTTTGGCCGTGCGCGTGGCCGATTCGATTGCGTTGCCGGGCGCGTAGTCCACGGGGGCGTCGAGATCGTATTGCGAGTAATCGATGCCCGTGCTGGCCGCGAAGTGCGCGAGGCCCGCTTCGCGGCTCGCGTATTGCAGATAGTCCGCGTATTTCTCGCGGGCCTGTTGTTCGGTTGCGCCCGCAACCACCGCCGCGCCGACGAATACCTTGACGTCGTCGGGCTGGCGGCCGGCCTGCACCAGTTGCTCGCGCAACGTGCGCACGGTCTCGCGCGCGACCTGCCGGTTCGGCGGCGAGATGAACACGCACTCGGCATGACGCGCCCCAAAACGCTGGCCGCGCCCGGAACTGCCGGCCTGGAACAGCACCGGCGTGCGTTGCGGCGACGGCTCGGCGAGGTGATAGCCTTCGACGTTGTAGTACCGGCCCGCGTGCCGCACCTGATGAACCTTAGCCGGGTCCGCATAGACGCGCCCCGCCTTGTCGCGCAGCACCGCGCCCTGCTCCCAGCTGCCTTCCCACAGCTTGTAGAGAACCTCCAGGTATTCGTCCGCGCGGTCGTATCGTTCGTCGTGCGGGAGTTGCTCGCTGAGCCCCATTGCGCGTGCCGCGCTGTCGAGGTATCCCGTGACGATATTCCAGCCCACACGGCCTTGCGTCAGATGATCCAGCGTCGAAAAGCGGCGCGCGAGAAGATACGGCTGCTCGTAGGTGAGATTGACCGTCACGCCGAAACCAAGGTGCTCGGTCACGGCGGCCATTGCCGACACCAGCAGCGTGGGATCGTTGACGGGCAGTTGGATCGACTCGCGCAACGTCACGTCCACGTTGTGCTGATAGACGTCGTACACGCCGACGATATCGGCGAGAAAGAGCCCGTCGAACAGTCCGCGCTCCAGCGTACGCGCGAGATTGGTCCAGTACGGCAGCAGCCGATAGTCGCTCGAACGGTCGCGCGGATGCGTCCACAAACCGTGGTTGATGTGGCCCACGCAGTTCATGTTGAACGCGTTGAGCAGGATCTGTTTTTTCGCCATCACAAGGCTCCATGCCGCGGCGGCAGCTTGTCGTTGAGGTAGAAGTTGCCCACGGCGTGATACTTCCAGCGCACCGGGTCATGCAGCGTATGAGTGCGGGCATTGCGCCAGAAGCGGTCGAGGCCGAGACCGTCGAGCGTCGCGGCGGTGCCGGCGAGTTCGAACAGACGCGAGCCGGCATCCAGCGACGCGGTGGTGGTGAGCGCGCGCGCCTCGGCCACGGCGATCGACGCCTGCGCCACCGATTGCTCGGTGAGCTGCGCCTGCGCCGCGTCGACGAAGCGGCCCGCGCGGCGCAGCAACGCTTCTGCCGCGCGCAGCCGCACCGAAATGTCGCCGAACTGCGCAATGGTCAGCGGATCGTCGGCGGCACGTTCCACCTTCGCGTCGATCCACGGGCGCGAGCGCTCCCGCACGAACTTCAGGCCGGCTTCGAACGCGCCACGCGCCTGACCCAGATCGATCGCCGCGTGAATGATCTGCGCAAGCGGTCCGATCGTCGTGGGGCGCTCGAACGACGCCTGAAACGGCACGATCCATTCGGGCTCGACCCGCACGTGATCGAACTGCACCGAACCGCTGCCGGTGACGCGCTGGCCGAAACCATCCCAGTCGTCCGTTACGGTAACGCCCGGCGTGTCGCGCGGCACGAACGCCAGATAGGTGACGTCGCGGCCCTGCTCTTCGGCCACGACCAGCGTGGGAATCCAGTGGGCGTAAAGCGCGCCCGTGCAATAGAACTTCCGGCCGTCGATATGCCAGCCGGCCGCCTCGCGCGTGAGCCGTGTGCGGCGTTTGAAATCCTTGTGGCCGATTTCGGCGAGCGCGTTGCCGAAACGCTCGCCGGCGAGTACGCGTCCGTAGAAAAAGCGCTGCTGTTCAACACTGCCGCCGACGCGCAACACCTCCAGTGCATAGAAATGGTTTTGCGGGATCTGGCCGAGCGAGCCGTCGGCCACGGCGATCGTCGCGGTGACTTCGGCGAGCGTGCCGTTGCTCACACCCGCGCCGCCGAATTCGCGCGGCACGGTGATGCCCCACAGGCCGCTCGCCACGAACGCGTCGAGCTCGGCCCACGGAAGCCGCCGTTCGCGATCGCGCAGCGCGGCGTCTGGTGCAAACGCCTCGGCGAGACGCCGTGCGGCGAGAAGCGCCTGCGCGTCGTCTGCGATCAGATCGGGGGTGGGTAGCGAACGCAGTTCGCGAGGCAGCGCGGCCGGCGCGGCGCTGCCGCTAGCTGCGGGAGAAAGATCGATAGTCATGTTTCAGTTCCACGAGTGCCGCGCGGGAAGCACCTGATTCAGGTGATAGTTGCCAAGCAGATGCAGTTTCCAGCGCACCGGGTCATGCAGTGTATGGGTGCGGGCGTTGCGCCAATGGCGGTCGAGATTGTGGACGGCGCGAGTCGACGCGGAACCGGCCAGCTCGAACAGCTTTTCGCTTGCTTCGAGCGCGATGCGCGTGGTCAGCACCTTTGCCTCGGCAACGGCGACGGAAGCTCGTGCGCTGGCCTCGGCATCGATCGGCTGGGCCGCGATGGCATCCAGCGTACGGCCGGTTTCCAGCAGCACTTCATGCGCTGCATGCAGGTCGATCTCCAGACGGCCGACATCGGCGATGATGTACGGGTCGTCGGTTGCGTGTTCGAGGCCCGAATCGACCCACGGTCGCGCGCGTTCGCGCACGAAGGCGAGCGCGTCGGCGACGGCGGCCTGCGCAATACCCTGGTCGATCGCCGCCTGGAGCAGTTGCGAGACCGGGCCGAACAGACCGGGACGGTCGGCCAGTTGCCAGATCGGCAGCACGTCCTGCGGATCGACCGGCACGTTCTCGAAGGTCACGGTGCCGCTCGCCGTGGTGCGCTGGCCGAAGGAGCTCCAGTCGTCGACCACGGTGAGGCCCGGCGCATCGCGCGGCACCCAGACCTGCACGGCGCGTCCTTCGTCGTCGGCTGCGCGCGTCGGGACACGGTGTGCGAACAGTGCGCCGGTCGAGTAGAACCGCTTGCCGTCCAGACGCAAGCCGTCCGGCGTGGTGCGCAGACGCGTCGAGCCCTGCAGGATCGTTGCGGCCGCGGCCGAGCGACGTTCCGGGCCGGCATTGCCAAGCCGGTGGCCCGCCAGCACTTCGCCGTACAGGCGCTCTTTCTGCGCCGGGGTGCCGACTTCGCGCAGCACGCCCAGCACGCCGAAATGGTTCTGCGGAATCTGCCCCAGCGCCGGATCGGCCGCGCAGAGATTCACGAAGACTTCGGCGAGCGTCGCGAACGACACGCCGGCGCCGCCATATTCGCGCGGCACGGTAATCGCGCCGAGACCGCTTTGCGACCATAGATCGAGTTCGGTCCACGGCAACACGCGATTGCGGTCACGTTCGGCTGCGCCCGACGCGAACACGCCGGCAAGTGTGCGGGAGGCTGCGAGCGCCTGTGCGTCATCGGCGATCCGCGTGACGCGTGCGGAATCGGGACGCGTCGGCAGTCGCGACACGGCAGGGTTGGATGTGGGGCTGGACATGATGGTTCATACAGACAGTGGAGACCCGTCCGCTCGCGGCGTTTCGGCCTGTGCCAGAGGGCAGCGGCACGCACCCGGCTCGCCACGGAAGGGCTAATCATCTATTGGACCAGTACCCGCGCGCCACGCCTACTATCGAATTGGAACTTGCTTATGACGCGTTCCGATTTGCCGATATTGCCCGCCGGATTGCCACGCGGTTTTTCATTCGCCGAATTCGCCGAGCGGCAGTGGTGTCACCTGTTTCTCATCCTGCGGCTGCGTCGCGCGAGTGGACGGTGCGCGCAGCAGGACGCGATAAGCGAACCATTGCAACGCGGAGCACAAAAGCAGATAGACGATGCCGACGAATACGAAAATCTGCGCGGGGTAAATCATCAGGCGGCTGTTGACCTGATTGGCGAGAAACGTGAATTCCGGCACGCCGACGATATACGCGAGCGACGTATCCTTGACCAGCGACACCCATTGATTGACGAACGACGGCATCATGATGCGCACCGCTTGCGGCAGCACCACATAACGCAACGCCTGCCAGCGCGTCAGCCCGAGCGACAGCGCGGCCTGCTGCTGGGCCGCGCCGACCGAGGCGATGCCCGCATGCACGGCATGCGACAGATACGCGCCGCCGATCAGCGACAGCGCGCACACCACCGCCGCCAGACCCGGCACGTCGATATGCAGCAGGATCGGCATCAGGAAGAACGTCCAGAAGATCAGCATCAGCACCGGAATCGCCCTGAAAAACGCGACGATTCCGATCAGCAGCAGACGCGCGCCGCCGCGTGTCAGCGAGAGCGCCACGCCGCCCGCCAGACCCACGGCCGCGGACAGCAACGCCGACACCACCGACAGCACGACAGTCAGCGCCGCGCCGCCAAGCGGTCCATTGGGGAATGAACCGAGCAGCAGATAGCGCAGTGTCGGCAGCCACTCGGGCACGGTCATGCCTGCCCCCGCTGCAACGCGCGCACACCGGTGTTCTGCCAGATCACCAGGGCGATTTCGATCAACGCGATGGTGCCGATATACAGCACCGTAGCCGTGCCGAACGCCTGAAACGTCCGGAAACTTTCCGTGTCGACCTGACGCGACATGTAGGACAGTTCGGCCACGCCGATCGCCATCGTCAGCGACGAATTCTTCACGATATTCATGTATTGCCCCGCAAGCGGCGGCGTGGCGATACGCACCGCTTGCGGCAGGATGACGTGCCGCAAGGCGGTGTAACGCGTCATCCCCAATGCGGCGCCCGCCTGATATTGCGCGATGCCCACGCCGCGAATCCCGGCGCGAAACTCTTCCGCGATAAAAGCCGTGCTGTAGCAGGTCAGGCCAAGCCAGCCGGCGAACAGTTCGAAGCTCGGCCAGTGCAGCGCAAAGGGCCCGGCGCTCAGGACATGCGGCGTGTTCAGCCATGTCATCCACGGCTGCGGCAGCAGCGTCGCCGCGCCGAAGTACCAGAACAGCAATTGCACCAGCAGCGGAGAATTGCGGAACACGAGGACATAGAGTCTTGCCGCCGCAGCAACGCTGCGCTGCTGGGCGATCTGGGCCATTGCCAGCCCGAATCCGAGCAGCGTCGCGCATACGCTCACGCACGCCGAAAGGATCAGCGTGATGAGAAAGCCGTGCGCGAGCCAGCCGAGATATCGAGGGTCCAGCCAGAAGTTCATGAGATGCATTCGAGAAAACGCGGTGCTGTATCAGCAGGAAGGCCCGATCGCTCGTTTCGAGCAATGACCGGGCCATATCGAGGCGGCGGTGAAGCGACGCGCGTCAGCTCTTCTGCGGGTCGCCGATCCTGAACAGACGCGGCAGCGGCGCGGCGCTCTTCGGACCGAACCACGTGTCGTAGATCTGGCCTGCGGTGCCTTTGGCCTCGAGATCCTTCAAGGTGTCGTTGACGACATTCAGCAGACGTGTCTCGCCCTTCGGCACGCCCACGCCTTCGTAGTCGTTGGAGATCGTGAACGGCGGGATCTCGTAGTTCGCCTTGTCCGGCACTTTCGCCAGCAACGCGACGAGCTTCGGTCCGTCCTGCGTGATCGCCTGCACGTTGCCCGTGCGCAGCGCGGCGAATGCGAACGGCGTATCGTCGTAAGCAATGATCGTGGCGCCCGGGAATTGCGCACGCACCTGCTGCTCATTGGTCGTGCCTTTGTCCGCGCCGATCCGCAAGCCGTTCAATTGCTGCGGCGAGGTAAGCGTGCCCTTCTTCGCGATGAATTGCGTGCCCGACGCAAAATAGGGAATGCTGAAATCCACTTCCTTCTTGCGATCGTCGGTAATCGTAAAGTTGGCGAACACCAGATCCACCTTGCCCGACTTCAGGAAAGCAATGCGGTTGGCCGGATTGGTCGGCTGGATCTCGAGCTTGACGCCAAGGCGGTTCGCGACCGCGCGCGCATAGTCGATGTCGAGTCCGACAATCTGGTTGCTCTTCGGATCGACGAAGCCGAACGGCGGATTGCTGTCGAATGCCGCCACGCGCAGCACGCCTGCTTTCTTGATGTCGTCGAGGCGATCCGCATGCGCGGCAGCGGACATGACAAGCAGACTGCCGGCAATGACGGCGCCGAGTACTCTGAGGTTCATAGCGGTGGTTCCTGTTGTTTTGATGGGCTGCGCACGGCGCTGAGCGGCGCTTGCCCTGAGCGTGAGCCGCCGACTCTACCAACGCTCGCGCAGGCCGCAAACCAAGCAATTCTCAGGTGCTAAGCTGCCTTGCTGATAATGCCCGGCACCGTGAAAACGTCAGCGGCGCACCAGCATGGCGAGCGAGCGGTGCGCGTCGAGCTGCCTGTCGTAGCCCGCCAGCGCGCCATCGACGCGGCGCGTCAAAGGCGGCGTGGCAACGGTGGTGGCATCCGCCAGCAGCGGCGCACCGGAGATCGGCGTGGCACCGGATAAGCAATAGCCGACATCGCGCCGCGCGTTGATACACGTGCGCACCTTGCCGCTTGCGATCAGCGTGGCGAGTGCGGCTTCGACGGCCTTCTCCGATACGCCGAACAGACGGGCGAAAGTCACAGCCGTGTAGACGCGGTTGTGCCTCATTTTCAGCATCAGACTCTCGATCAGCGGATCCATACTCGATAAAGGTTGGTCACTACGGTTATGAAATTAAACGTCGCGCGGCGAACTCGCGCACAGCCTGAGTGAAAGCATGGCAGCGTTCGCAGAAATTTGGAAAGACCGTGTTCCGATATGGTTATGAATGGCACGGCACATCCCGAACGGTGGCTGCTGTCAGCCAACCTTAGTCTTTGCCGACATATCGATGCCAGAATTCATTAGTGGTCTCGAACGGCCGGTCAATCGACAATTGAAGCGCCGGCCAGATGCTTTTGCCCCTTCGTTGCCGGCCCCTCCTGCATTCGAAACTCCTGCATCCGAAAAGACCATGAGAACCGACCCGCCGCGCCAGCTCCATCTGAACGTCAATATCCTTCACTCGGGCTTTGTCCCATCCGCATGGCGCACCGAGGACGCGGATCCCCGCGCTTTCGTCGATATCGCCCACTACGTGCGCGTCGCGCGGATCGCCGAGGCGGCGAAGTTCGACGCGGTGTTTCTCGCCGACAATGCGTCGATCGCCGATCAGATCGACTTCCGGCCAATCACGGCGCTGGAGCCGACCGTGCTGCTCGCGGGCATTGCGTCGGCCACTACGCATATCGGCGTGATCGGCACGGCGTCGACGAGTTACAACGAGCCGTATAACATCGCGCGGCGCTTTGCCACGCTCGATCACCTCAGTGCGGGCCGCGCAGGCTGGAACATCGTGACGACCGCCGATCTCGGCTCGGCGCGCAATTTCGGCCGCGAGGCGGTGCCCAATCATGCCGAGCGCTATGAGCGCGCCACCGAATTCACGGACGTCGTGAAGGCGCTGTGGGATAGCTGGGAAGACGACGCATTTATCGGCGACAAGGTGGGCGGGCGTTTCGTCGACCCGGCGAAGGTGCATCGCATCGACCATCGCGGCAAATACTTCAGCGTGGACGGCCCGTTCAATCTGCCGCGCAGTGCTCAGGGTCAGCCGGTGCTGGTTCAGGCCGGCGGCTCGGCGGACGGGCGCGAACTCGCGTCACGCCACGCGGAAGCGGTATTCTCCGCGTCCCAGTCGTTCGACGAAGCGGCCTCTTATGCTCGCGAACTCAAGTCGCGCGCCGCGGCGTTGGGACGTGGCGACGATGCGATCCGCGTGCTGCCCGGTCTGACCACCATCATCGGTGCAACGGAGGCAGAAGCCCTGCGCCGTCGCGATGAACTGGTCGATCTGATTCCGTGGACTTACAGCCTCACCCGGCTGGCAGGCATATTGGGCGTGAGCGTCGACCGGCTGAAGCTCGACGAGCGCCTGCCGGAAGATCTCTCATTGCCCGGCGGCGGCAACGGCAACCACACGTTTTTCCACGCCACACTGGCGCAAGCACGCACCAATGGATATACGGCGCGGCAGTTGATCCGGGCGCTCGCCGGCGGTGGCGGACACCGGGTGATCGTCGGCACGCCGGAGCAGATTGCGGACGATATCGAACACTGGTTCAAAGGCGGCGCGGCCGATGGTTTCAACCTCATGCCGGATGTGCTGCCGGGCGGCTTGCAGGACTTTGCGGACGGCGTGGTGCCGCTTCTGCAAAAGCGCGGCATTTTCCGCACCGACTACGAAGGTCGCACGCTGCGCGAGCATTTCGGGCTGCAACGGCCGGTGAGCCGCCACCTCGAAACACGCGAGGCGGCAGCGGCCCTATGATGGTTAGCGGTAACCACCCGTCAGAGAGCGCGACGATCCTGCCTGTCTTCACGAAACGCGGACAAGCAGGCCGATTCGCAATCGACTCGCCTGCTCGCTAGTCGAGCCGATACCGTGCCCGTGCGCCTCGGGATCACTGAGGCGCACCACCGCATTCAATGCCAGTCCGCCGGTTTGGAGAACCCGGGGAAACGCTCGTCGATCACACGCTTGAACTCGGCCGACCGATACGCATTGGCAATATCGATCACATACGGCTTGTGAAGATCCGCGGTACGCACCGCCACCAGGTTCAGGTAATAAGGCGGAATCTTTTCCAGCAGCAGCGCGTCGGTCAGTTTAAGCCCCGCAGCCAGCGCGAAGTTGCCGTTGACGAACGCATAGTCGACATCGTCCAGCGAGCGCGGCAATTGTGCGGCTTCGAGCGGCAGCAGTTTCAGTTTGTGCGGATTGCCGGCGATATCGCGCTCCGACGATTTCACCGGGTCGACGCCCGGCTTGAGCGTCACCCAGCCGAGTTGCTGCAACAGGATGATCGCGCGGGCCTGATTGGTTGCGTCGTTGGGCAAGGAAACGGTTGCGCCGTCCTTCACTTCGTCGAGGCTCTTGTGTTTGCGGCTATAAATGCCGATCGGCGCGGTCGGCACCTTGACCAGCTCGGATAGTTTTAGGTTACGGTCTTCGGCGAATTTGTGCAGATAGACCTCATGCTGGAAGGCATTCGCGTCGAGCACGCCGTCCGCCAGCGCAAGATTCGGTTGCACATAGTCGGTGAATTCGACAATCGTCACTTTATAGCCCTGCTTTTCCAGCACGGGTTTGATGCCATAGCGGATCTGGTCGGAATACGGCCCCGCGGTCGCACCGAAACGGATTTCCTGTTTGTCCGGATCGGCGGCATGAGCCGTTACGCTCGCCGCAAGCAGAGCGCCCAAAGTAACGGCAGCCAACGTGGACCATGCACGGCGGAAAGTTTTCATCTGGTTCTCCTCATCGCCGTTGCCCATTCTGGTATGGCGGCGGTTTGTCGGTTGTAGGCATGGGAGCTTACAAAAACGACAGCGCAAGCCAAACCAAGAAATCAATCTTTGGTTTCTTGGCGGGAGCGAATGCAGGCCGAGGTTGGCCGTGAAGTGGCGCGGAGCGCGTGGCGTAGGTAAAAAGGCGGCGGCCCCGTGACCGGCCACCGCCTGTCTTCAGCGGCGTGAAGACAATCGTCGCACTACGGACACCAGCGCGTCGACTTCATCGCAGGTGTTATAGAACGCGAGCGACGGCCTCACGGTCGCTTCGAGGCCAAAGCGCCGCAAGATCGGCTGCGCACAGTGATGCCCCGAGCGCACGGCAATGCCCTCTTCGTTGAGCGCCTGACCGACTTCCTCGGTCTCGTAGCCCTTCAGCACGAAGGACAGGACGCTCGCCTTGTCGCGCGCCGTGCCGATCAGACGCACACCGGGCACCGGTTGCAGCACGCTCGTCGCATACGCGAGCAGATCGTGCTCGTAGCGCGCGATATTCTCGATGCCGATCCGTTGGACGTAATCGATGGCCGCGCCAAGACCCACTGCATCGGCGATATTGCCGGTACCGGCTTCGAAACGACTCGGCGGCGGCTGGAAAAGCGTGCGCTCGAAAGTGACGTCCACGATCATGTTGCCGCCACCCTGCCACGGCGGCATGTCCTCCAGAATCGCGCGCTTGCCGTAGACCACGCCGATGCCGGTCGGACCGAACACCTTGTGACCCGAGAACACGAAGAAGTCCGCGTCGAGCGCCTGGACGTCCACCCGCATGTGCGACACCGACTGCGCCCCGTCGACCAGCGCCTTCGCACCCGCGCGATGCGCCAGTTCGACGATCTCCTTGACTGGCACCACCGTCCCGAGCGCGTTCGACACCTGCGTGACGGAGACGATCTTCGTGCGGTCATTCAGAAGCTTCCGGTATTCTTCGAGCAGCACCTGGCCGCTGTCGTCGACCGGAATCACCCGCAGCTTCGCGCCGGTTTGCGCGGCAAGCTGCTGCCACGGCACGATGTTGGCGTGATGTTCGAGGTGCGAGACGATGATCTCGTCACCCTCGCCGACATGCTTCACGCCCCACGTCTTCGCGATCAGGTTGATCGCTTCGGTGGTGCCGCGCACGAAGATGATTTCCTCCGGCGAGCCCGCGCCGATGAAACGCTGCACCTTGCTGCGCGCGGCTTCGTACGCATCAGTGGCGCGGCCGGCCAGCGCATGAGCCGCCCGATGAATGTTCGAGTTTTCATGCGCGTAGAAATACGCCAGCCGGTCGATCACCGCCTGCGGTTTTTGCGTGGTCGCGGCATTGTCGAACCACACCAGCTGACGGCCGTTGACACGCTCCTGCAGAATCGGGAAGTCGCGGCGAATCGCATTCACATCGAACGGCGGATGCGCGGACGGGCCGGCATGCGGCACGCCGTGCGCGTGGCCCGGGGAACGTGACGGCTCGCCCAGATTCAGGAAATAGTGCGAGCTGCCCGTGTGTTCCGCCGGCTTCGACAGCGGTGCCGCGTGCGAGGCAACGGGACGGTCATAGGGGAAACGTTGCTCGGCAAGAGGCTGATCGACGCCCGGCAGACCGAACGATTGCGCACTCACCTCGCTCCAGACCGGCACGACGATATCCGGTGACGCGGTTGTCGCGGAGTGAGGCTGGCCCGATTCGCCCAGGAAATAGAACGGCGATGCGGATGCCGATGATACCGGCGAAGCGGGCGCAAGCGGCGCAGCACCACCGGTGGACGGACGCTGCGCGCCGTGTGCCTCCGGCACACCCAACGCGGCTCCGCCAAAGCGCGGATCGAGTGCGGGCGCGATGGTCACGACGCTATCGGGCAAGCCGTTCTGCGCTGTTGCATGCGGCGCGAGCGCAGGCGCGCGGTTGCCCAGCGCGAGAACATGCGTCGGCGACGAAGGCAGCAGGTTGGCACCGGGCACATGCCCTTGCGGCAACGCCGCGCCGGGCACGCCGGTGCCCGTGCCGCCAGGGCCCGCGAGCGGCGAACCCGCCGGCGCCGGATTGCTGATCTCGCTGGTCACCGGCGCCGTGAACGGCAGCGTGCCGGCCAGTCCGGGCGTCGCGCCTGACTGCGGCGCATTGCCCGGCAGCGCCGAGAAGAATGCATTCGCCAGCGAAGCCAGCGTTGCGGGATCAGGCAATCCCGCAGGCACGCCTCCAGGCGGAGCGGTCGGCACATCGTGCGGCAGCACGCTTTCCACGGGCTTACTTGTAGGTGTCTGCGTAGTCATGGTACTTGCCGATCTCCACGTCATCGAGAACTGCCAGCGCGTCCGGCGAATGCACGGCGAGCGAGCAATAGAGCGAGATCAGATACGACGCGATCGCGTGATTGTTGATGCCCATGAAGCGAACCGACAGCCCCGGGCCCTGCTCGCCGGCCACGCCCGGCTGGAACAGGCCGACCACGCCCTGGCGCTTGTCGCCCACGCGCAGCAGCAGAATCTTGGTCTTGCCGTCGGCAACCGGCACCTTGTCCGACGGAATCAGCGGAATGCCGCGCCACGTGATGAACTGCGAGCCGAACAGGCTGACGGTCGGCGGCGGCACACCGCGGCGCGTGCATTCGCGGCCGAAGGCGGCGATCGCGAGCGGATGCGTCAGGAAGAACGCCGGCTCTTTCCAGACCTTGGTCAGGAGTTCGTCGAGGTCGTCGGGCGTCGGCGCGCCGGTCAGCGGAAACACGCGCTGCTCTTCCGCCACGTTGGCGAGCAGGCCGTAGTCCGGGTTGTTGATCAGCTGGCTTTCCTGCAATTCCTTGATCGTCTCGATCGTGAGGCGCAACTGTTCCTTGATCTGGTCGTGCGGGCTGCTGTACAGATCCGAGATTCGCGTGTGCACGTCGAGCACCGTGCTGACGGCATTCAGGAAGTACTCGCGCGGTTGCTCTTCGTAGGGCACGAAGGTGCGCGGCAGGATGCTTTCGTCTTCGCGCGCGGTGCAGGCGGCCACCACGGCTTCCGGATTCTTCACCTGGTTCAGACGATAGATGCCTGCCTCGACCGGCAGCCATTGCAGCAGATGCGTGAGCCAGCGCGGCGTGATCGTGGCAAGTTGCGGAACGGTTTTGGTGGCATTGGCTAGTTGCCGTGCTGCGTTATCGCCGAGCGCCGTCAGGCCGCCCACTGTTGCTGTCATCTGAAGCTCCGGGGTTGATAGAAGAAAAGCGGGAAAGCTTATGAGTAAAAGTGATTATCGAGAGGCCACCCCGGCCCTTCAACATGCTATAGACGGCAAGCGTTGATCTAGCTCACCGACGGCGGATCGACGAACGCAGCGTGCGCGAGCACGGCAATGCCCGAGGCATTGGACGATGGGGTAAGCAGGTGTTCGATCGGCACCTGGAATGCGCGGGCCAGTTTGTCGACCGTGACGATCGACGCGATCGCCGAGCCGCGCTCGACCTCGCCGACATATGAGCGGTTGAGTCCGGCGTACTCGGCCAATTGCTCCTGAGACCACCCGCGTGCTTCGCGAAGGCGCCGCACCGCGGCGCCGAACTCCCTGACGAGTCCGCTCATCGCGCCGCTCCCGCCGCCGCGACTGGGACAGCGACAGGGTCTGTTTGATCGCGCGGCGTGCGCCCGGCGCTCACGGAAGTGCCGGAGCCTTCGCTGCGCGACACGGCCTGCGTGACATGCGAGCCCGGCGCGACGTCCTGCGTCAGCCAGACATTGCCGCCGATCACCGAACCCTGTCCAAGCGTGACGCGCCCGAGAATGGTCGCGCCCGCGTAGATCACCACGTCGTCCTCGACGATCGGATGGCGCGCGTGGCCCTTTTCCAGATGGCCCTGTGCATCGCGTGGAAAGCGCTTCGCGCCCAGCGTGACGGCCTGATAAAGACGCACGCGCTCGCCGATGACCGCTGTTTCGCCGATCACCACGCCCGTGCCGTGATCGATGAAGAATCCCGCACCGATCTTCGCACCCGGATGGATGTCGATACCGGTTTGCGCATGCGCGAGCTCAGCGACAATGCGGGCCAGCAGCGGCAAGCCCAGTCCGTAAAGCTCGTGTGCCAGCCGGTGATGAATCATCGCCAGCACGCCTGGATAACACAGCAGCACTTCGTCCACGCTGCCGGCCGCGGGATCGCCGTGAAACGCCGCCAATACGTCGCTGTCGAGCAAGCTGCGGATCGCCGGCAGGCGCGCTGCGAACGCGCGCACCGCAATGCCCGCCTGAGCCTCGATCGTGGCGGCCGGCGGCGGCTGATGCCGGCTGCGGTAATGCAGTTCCAGCCGCGCCTGGCTCAACAGCGCATGCAGTGCGGCATCGAGCGCGTGCCCGACATAGAAGTTTTCGCTTTCCTGACGCAGATCGGGCGGTCCAAGCCGCATCGGAAAGAGCACGCCCTTGAGCGTATCGACAATCTCCGCGAGCGCCTCGCGCCCCGGCAATTCGCGCCCGCCCGGTTCGAGCGAGCGCTTCTGCACTTCGCGCCATTGCTGGCGGACCGTCTGAAGCGCCGCCACGATTTCATCGACATCGAACACAGCCACAGCGGTGACTCCCCTAAAGTGCAGCGCAGACGATCGGGCGCTTCAGTCCTGAATCCACGGCAGCCCGTGAAAGCGCCAACCATTGCTGGCGCCGCGCCGTTGCGCGTCGTCCAGCTCTCCTTCAAAACCTTCCAGCACGTTGAAAACCTGCGTGAAGCCGGCTTTCGCAGCGGCTTCCGCGGCCAGCGCCGAGCGGTTGCCGCTGCGGCACAGCAGCAGCACCACGGCGTCTTTGCCGGTCTTCGCTTCCAGTTCGCGCACGAAGCGCGGATTGCGCGTCAGGCTCGTGCCGGTTGCCCACGCGACATGCAGGCTGCCAGGCACGAGTCCAACAAATTTGCGTTCTTCGGCGGTGCGCACGTCCACGAGGACCGCGTCGCCTGCCTGAACGAGTTCCCATGCATCCTGCGGCGAGACCCCGCCCGCGTAGGACAGTCCGGCTTCAGCCGCGCGGGAGCGGGCGGCTTCGAGCAGCACGTGGGTGGATCGTTCTACGAGTTCAAGCGTCATGACGTCTCCTTCGATATCGCGCGCATCCTTACGCGCCGGTTCAAGGCAACGGCGAAATCAACCGCCTATAGCCATCAGGAGACACTATGAAAGATTTGCGGCCGAAGTCGAACCAATTAATTGTGATTTCTAAAGAAGCACCGGTTTGGTCGCTTCCGCCCAAAACCGCCAGGCATCACGGCTGCCTGTGCGCAACGCTTCCGCTCCCGCTTGCCACCACCGGCCGCGCCGTCATTCCGGCGGCATCTCGATCGGCACAACGAACATGCCCGCGGTGTATTCCGTATGGAAGTAGCCGGAGCGTGCGTAAGCCGCAATGCGTTCGAGCCGCTCGGGCGATTGGGCACCATAAGCGGGACCAGGCGTCTCGCTGCCGGATTGATCAGACGCAATCGGCGCGCGCCTTGACAGGCGCTTTTTCAGGGCGCGCACAGAATGCAGGAGTCCGACCCGGAAGAATGTCGCTGAAAGCGTGGCCATATGGCCTCCGTCGATTCATTGCCATACGAACGAATCTAGCGGCCTGAAAAAAGAAGCGCAAACAAGGTTTTGTGGATTGGTTTTCGTGGAATGGATCAAACGCTAATCACGCCGGGCGTGTGGGATGGCGGAATAACGTTGCGAAAATAAATCGGTTCGGTCGCGCAGTACCTGCGGATAAAGTGATCCGGCATCGCCTCGGGCCGCGTGCCCCGCAGGCTCGAACGTCGAACCTTTCTTTTCAGGAGCAGCCCATGACAACATCGAACTCACGAACCGCCGAACACGCCATTGACCGGCAATTCCTGGAGCGCTGGTCGCCGCGCGCATTCAGTTCCGATCCGATCCCCGAAGCAACACTGCTGACGCTGCTCGAAGCGGCCCGCTGGGCGCCCTCTTCCTATAACTCGCAGCCCTGGCGATTCGTCTATGCACGACGCGATACGCCGCATTGGGAACAGTTTCTCGGCTTCCTCAACGAATTCAACCGGAGCTGGGCGAAACACGCCGCAGCCATTGTGATCGTGCTGTCGAAGAGCACGTTCACGCCGCCCGGCGGCGCGGCGGAAGTGCCCGCGCCGACCCATTCGTTCGATACCGGCGCCGCGTGGGGCTATCTGGCCCTGCAGGCGAGTCTCTCCGGATGGCACGCGCACGGGCTTGCCGGCATTGAACGCGAAACGATCCGCCGCGAGCTCGCCGTGCCGGACGCCTACTCGATAGAGGCCGGTATCGCGCTTGGCCGGGCGGGCGACAAGGCCTCGCTGCCGGAAGCGTTGCAGGCGCGTGAAGTACAGAGCCAGCGCAATCCACTGTCCGTGATCGCGGCGGAAGGGCGACTCGCGTTCTGACGCGAACTCATCGTCCCTTAACCGACGGCTCAAGCCTGCATTTCCCGCAAGGGACGCTATAGCGTTCCTTTCACGACGCAGTTTCCGCCGCAAGCGATCCGCCGAGATAAGCATTGCGAATCCGTTGATCGCGGAGCAGTTCGCCTGCGGTGTCCGCTCTTTTCGCCCTTGACCTCATTCCGAAGAAGGTCAATGTGCGCGACATCGTCTGGAAGGCCCAATCCTGATTCGCGCCGGCATACGCAGTATCTCCGCTATAACAGCACGGCTGTGCTGCATCGGGTACTTCAATTGAAAAGCAGAATTCATTGTTTTGCATTCCAAACCTTGCATGATCTACTGCATTGACGCGAGCATTGCCCCGCCCCACTCCGTTCACCACCGGCTCCCATTACAGCAATCCGGAAATCGATCAACTGTTCTCGCAGGTCGCCGAAGAAACCGACGAGGCAAAGCGCAAGCAGCTCTTTTCGCAGATTCAGCGCATTCTCGAACGCGATCTGCCGGACATCAATCTGGTGTCGCCGCAATACCTGACGGTCTATTCGCGCGCGGTGCATAACCATACGATCTCGCCGGACGGCGTCTCGGCCAGTTTCGCCGACGTGTGGCTGCAACGCTGAACTTCTTCCGATTCACTCTCCCAAGGAAATCCGCCTACATGGAATACAGACAATCCGGCAGCGTCGGCATCAAGTTTTCGACGCGTCGACGCATCACCAGCGCTCTACTGCTGGCCGCCACGCTTGCAGGCTTCACCGCCCCAACCGCTTACGCCGCCGATAGCGGCGCCCCTTCACAGGAGTTGCGCGTCGGGTTCGTGCCCGGCCCCTACGCCGACGAATTCAAGGCGGGTGTCGAACCGCAACTGCGCAAGAAAGGCTACGCGGTCAGGTACGTCGAGTTCAGCACCGGCCTCGAAGCGAACCAGGCCGTGTACCGAGGCGAGATAATCGCCGACGTGATGCAGCACGAGGTCTATCTGAAGTCCTACAACGACCGTAACGGGACCGATCTGGTTGGCGTGGTGCAGGTGCCCACGCCGCCAATGGGACTCTATTCGAGCAAGCACCATTCGCTCGCGGAGGTCAAACCCGGCACCCGCGTCGCGGTGCCGAACGATCCGGTCAATCTCGAACGCGCGCTGAAGATATTGCAGCGTATCGGCTGGATCAGGATCAAACCGAACCCCAATCCCGTGGACGTCACCGAGCGGGACGTGATCGCCAATCCGGCCGGCATCAAGATCGTGCCGCTCGAATCGGCGCAGGCGCCGCGCGCCCTCGAAGATGTCGATTACGCCGCGATTCAGGGCAATTTCGCGATCTTCAGCGGTCACAAGCTGACCGATGCGCTCGCGCTCGAAGAGATGACGCCGCCGTATATCAACCAGGTTGTCGTGAAGGCTTCCAACCGCAATGCACGCGCGACTCAGGACATCGTGCAGGCGTATCAGTCAGCGGACTTCCAGCGCGCGATTCGCAGCAATCGCTTTTACGACGGCTTTCGCTTGCCGGCGTATTTCAGCAACGAGTGAGAAGGTTTGAATACGGTAGGGGCGGTGCTAGCCGCCCTTGTCAGCCGCGCGGACTATGCTGCCTGCGCGTCGAAAGTCCGGCCCGGAATCGCTTCGAGTAACGTGCGTGTGTACGGATGCTGCGGCGCTCGCCAGATATCCCGATGGTGCCCGCTTTCGACAATGCGCCCCGCCTGCATCACGTGCACGCGATCGGCGATATAACGCACCACCGAGAGATCATGCGAGATGAACAGATACGCGAGCCCTAGGTCGCGTTTCAGGTCGACCAGCAGATTGAGAATCTGTGCCTGAATCGACACGTCGAGCGCGGATACCGGTTCATCGCAGATCAGCAGATCTGGTTCGAGCACCAATGCCCGCGCAATCCCGATACGTTGCCGTTGGCCACCCGAGAACTCATGCGGAAAGCGGCCGAGTGCCGAACCCGGCAAACCCACGCGATCGAGCATGGCGGCGATCCGCGCGCGGCGCTGCTGCGCATTGCCAATACCGTTCACCACCAGCACCGTATCGAGAATCTCCGCGACCGTGCGGCGCGGATTGAGCGATGCATAAGGATCCTGAAACACCATCTGCACATGGCGCCGCAACGGCCGCAACTCGCGCTCGCCGAGCGGCACGAGATCGGTGCCGCGCAAACGGATGGCGCCGCTCGCGGTCGGCACGAGCCGCAGGATCGCCTTGGAGAGTGTCGATTTCCCACACCCCGATTCGCCGACGAGTCCGACCGTCTCGCCGCGAGCGATCTGCAACGAGACGCCGTCCACTGCATGCAGCGTGCTTTTGCGATGCCGTTGCGGGTAGTCGATCCGCAGGTCCTGCAGTTCGAGCAACGGCGCTTCGCTGGCCGACGCACCACGCGCGGCGGGGTCCACATCCGCCACATAGTTTCCGGTGCGCACCGAACGCGGCACCACGGCGAAGCTCGGCTTGCCGTCGTCGTCGATACCGTGGCGGATTTCCGGCAGTTTCCAGCCGCGATAGTGCAGATCGTCTGCGAGATTCAGCGAGGCGCCGAGCAGGCCGCGCGTGTACGGATGTTGCGGTTGCGTGAAGAGCCGCGCGACCGGCGCCTCCTCGACCTTCTCACCCGCCAGCATGACCGCGACGCGGTCCGCATGCTTCGCGACGATGCCGAGGTCGTGCGTGATCAGCAGCAACGACATCGACAACTCGCGCCGCAACCCATCGAGCAGGTCGAGAATGTGCGCCTGAATCGTGACGTCGAGCGCCGTGGTCGGCTCGTCCGCGATCAACAGGCGCGGCCGGCAGGCCACCGCCATTGCGATCATCACCCGTTGACGCTGGCCGCCGGAAAGCTCGTGCGGAAAATCGAATACGCGCCGCTGCGGGTCGGGAATCTGCACCAGTTCGAGCAATTCGACCGCGCGCTTCCATGCCGCCGCTTTGGAGAGACTTTCGTGTTGGCGCAACGTTTCGACGATCTGCGCGCCGATCGAAAGCACCGGATTGAGCGACGTCATCGGCTCCTGGAAGATCATCGAGATCTGGCGACCGCGAATGTCGCGGATTTCGCGTGCCGGCAGATCGAGCAACTCGCGGCCGTCGAATCGCAGGCTGCCCGTCACGCGTCCCGGCGTCGGCACGAGCCGCATCAACGAAAGCGCCGTCGCGGATTTGCCGCAACCCGATTCGCCGACCAGCGCCAGCGTCTCTCCTTGCGCGATATCGAAACTCAGGCCGCGCACGGCCTGGTGCGCGCCGAAACTGACGCGCAGGTCGCGTACTTCAAGCAGGTTTGCCACGGTGCATCCTCGGATAGGTTGTCGGTCGCGCTGTCGGCCCGGTAATCGGCCAAGGCATTGTCAAACGCGTTCGCGCAGGCGCGGATTGAGTGCGTCGTTCAGGCCGTCGCCGAGCAGGTTCAGCGCAAGTACCGCGAGCACGATTGCCGCGCCGGGAACGGCGGTCAGATACCATGCGGTGCGCAGCGAATCGCGGCCCGCGCCGATCATGCCTCCCCAGCTGACCACGTTGGGATCGCCCATGCCGAGAAACGATAGCGACGACTCGATCAGAATCGCGCTCGCCACCATCACCGAGGCGGTCACGATCACCGGCGGCAACGCGTTCGGCAAAATTTCGCCGAAAATAATGCGCGCGTTGCTGAACCCCTGGCTGCGCGCGGCGAGCACGAAGTCCGACTGGCGCAGCGAGCGGAATTCCGCACGCACGATCCGCGCGACGGTCGGCCATGACGCGATCCCGATCGCGAATGCGATGATCGTCACGCTCGGCCGGCCGATCGCGACGATCACGATCACCAGCAGGAACGACGGCACGGTCTGGAACAATTCGGTGATACGTACCAGCACGTCATCGATCAGACCGCCGAAGAAGCCGCCCGCGGCGCCGACCAGCGTGCCGATCACGAGCCCGATCCCGGCCGACACCGCGCCGATCAGCAGCGATACGCGTGTGCCATGCGCAATGCCGGCGGCCACGTCGCGTCCGAGCGAATCGGTGCCGAGCCGGTATTGCGGGTCCGTGCCCGGCCATTCGAATGGCGCCGCCACCATATCGAGCGGATCGCCGGGAAACAGATGCCCCGCGCTCAGCGCCAGCGCGATGAATGCCGCGAGCAGCACGAGGCCGGCGAGCGCCGACGGATTGCGCAGCAGTGCGCGCCAGACTCCGCGCCCCGCTGCATCACGGTCAGCCACAACGGGCGTATTGCTGCGGCGCAGGCCGAACAGCGCACCGGCCAACTGGCGCCGCCACGGCGACACCGCAGGTTCGGGCGGCGTGGAAATCAGATTGGAAGAATCGGAAGGCATGTCATCCCTCTGGGAAAAACGGGTGGCGTCAGCGTGATCCGTCACGCGACGCGGGGGTCGAGCCATGCCTGCAGCAGATCGACCAGCACGTTGGCGATGATCACGAGCAGCGACGACAACAGCAGCACGCCGAGCAGCACGCTGAAATCGCGCGCCATCACGGCGTCGAGCGCGAGCCGCCCGAGGCCGGGCCAGCTGAACACCGTCTCGGTCACCGCGGCGCCGCCCAGCAAGGTGCCGAAATGAATCCCGACGATGGTCGTGAGCGGCATCAGCGCATTGCGCAAGACATGGCGCACCGTGACGCGCCACGGGTGCAAGCCCTTGGCCTGCGCGGTGCGCACGAAGTCCTGACGCTGCACTTCCAGCATCGCGGCTCGCGTCAGCCGTGCGTAGATCGCGACGAAAAACGTCGCCAGCGTGGCGGCCGGCAGCAGCACGTGCCGGGCGGCATCGGCGAAATAGGCGAAGCCGTGCAGTTGCACGCCGAGCGTCAGATTGCCGCCGCTCGGCAGCCAGCCGAGGTGCACCGAGAACAGCACGATTGCGAGCAGCCCGATCCAGAAACCCGGCGTCGAATAGAACAGCAAGGCCAGTACCGAGAGCACACGGTCCGGCCACTTGCCGGCCCAATGCGCCATCACCGCGCCGAGCAGCACGCCCGTCACGATCGCGAACGACAACGCCACGCCCATCAGCAACAGCGTATTGGGCAAACGCGAGAGGATCAGCTGCATCACCGGCATGTCGTAGCGCGGCGAATAACCGAGACTGAAGTGCGACAGATGCGCGAGGTACGACCACAATTGATGCAGCACCGGCTGATCGAGCCCGAACTTCGCGCGCAGCACCTGCATGGTTTCCACGGTCGCCGAACCGGACTCGCCGGCAAGCACGTCGGCGGCGTCGCCCGGCATCAGCTTCAGCAGGAAGAAGTTCAGGATCACAATGCCGATCACCGTCGGCAGCGCCTGCCATGCGGTACGCCGGAGAATCGCACCGAAACGCAAACCTCGACTCATCGTGCCGCTCCTGTCATGCACTCAGATAAACATCCGCGAGATTGCCTTCTAGGCCTTGCGCGGACACCGTGTGGTTGTGAACACGACGGTTCGCGAGCGTGACCATGCGCGGCGCGACCAGGTTGAGGATCGGCAGATCGCGGTAAACGATCTGCTGGAACTGCTGGTACAGCACCACGCGTTTGCTCTCGTCGGTTTCGACCGCGGCGCTTTCCAGCAGCCGGTCCACTTCCGCATTGCTGTAATGCGGCGCATTCGAAAACGGCACACCGGGGCGGATATTCTTCGACCAGTACAGACGCTGAACGCCCACGCTCGGATCGAATAGCGTATTGACGCCGATGCTCGTGAAATCGAACTGGCGATCGGCATACACACGCTTCAGGAATGCAGGCAGGTCCTGCGAACGCACCGTGACGTCGATGCCGACGCGCCCCAGCGCCGATTTGACATAGTCGGCCTGGCGCCGGTACATGTCGCCGTACGGCAGAAAGTCGTGCGTCAGACGGAAGCGCACGCCGCCGTCCTTGCGCGGATAGCCCGCGGCGTCGAGCAGTTTCTCCGCTTCGGCGGTATCGAACGCATACGGTACGAGTTTTGCGTCGTGATAGGGCGAGCCCGGCGTAATCGGCGTGGGCGACAGATCGGCATAGCCATAGGCCACGGTGCGCTGCACGACCTGCGGGTTGACCGCATGCGCGATGGCCTGGCGCACGCGCAGATCCTTGAGGATCGGATGATCGAGATTGAAGTCGATCTCGGAGAGCGGCTCAAGAAAGCGGTAGCCGCGCGTTTCGACCGCCAGTTGCGGCAGTTGCGTGAGGCGCGGCAGATCCGTGAGCGGCACCGGATTCTCGCCGCCCAGATCGAGCGCGCCGGTTTCGAACGCGGCGGAACGGGCGGCCGCATCGGGAATCACTTTGAAAACCAGGCTGTCGATGTACGGTTTGCCGGCGTCCCAGTAGGCCGGGTTGCGCTCATAGACGATATTGGCACCACGCGTCCATGATTTGAAACGGAACGGCCCGGTGCCAATCGGCGCGTTGTTGTGGGGATTGGACAGCGGATCGCCCTGCGCGTACAGGTGCTTTGGCACGATTGGCGATTCGCCGGCCGAGAGTGCTTTCAACAGATACGGCGCCGGCTTCGACAATTCGATCACCGCGGTGCGGGCGTCGGGCGTGGCGACGCCCGTTACATTCGCGAAAGTACTGCGGCCCCGTGGATGCACTGATTTGAGCAGATCGATCGAGAAAGCGACGTCGGCCGACGTGAACGGCTGGCCGTCGTGCCATTTCACGTTTTGCCGCAAGGTGAAGGTGTACTTCAGTCCGTCGGGGCTGACGGTCCACGCGGTGGCCAATTGCGGTTTCGGGCGCAGGTCGAAGTCATAAGCCAGCAAGCCTTCCAGCACCTTGGAACTCGCGACGAGCGCGGGCCCGGTGGTCTGGAAGATCGACACGAGTACGGGCGGTTCCGGATTGATCAGCATGTTCAGCGTGCCGCCCCGTTTCGGTGCGCCCGCCTCGCCCTGGGCAAGCGCCAGGGCCGGCATGCCGGCCGCCGCGAGCGCCGCGCCCGATGAAATAAGAAATTCGCGTCGATTCAACCGTGCCATGTAATCGAGATCCTTTGCCGATGCTTCGGCCCCTGTCGGCCGAAATGAAATGTCGTGGTGTCGGCAATGCTGCTGCCGCAGCGCTTACGATAAAGCCGCAGCGGCGGTAAAAGAACCAATCGTTATGTATATGCAAAGCACGGTGGGGAGGAAAGGCGCGCCGGATATCGTCGCCGGGTGGCGGGTGAGAATAAGGATTCCGTATCTATGGTCGACAGGTGGCGGTTTCGGCCGGGGTCATGTATCTGCTCCGATGTTCTGACGTCCAGAAGCAAAGCAGAAGACCCCGAACCGTCACCGGGCCGACTACATCAATGCACTTTAGGAAAACCGTGGCGCTGCGCGAGCAGATCGAGAATACGGCGCGTGTCGGTCACGAAGCGCTTGTTGCCGAGCGTCTGGGCATCGGCAGGCGCCGGTTGCTCGTCGCCGAGAATCAGCACTGGCAGACCCTGGTGCTCGGCGTCCAGTGCCTCGATCACCGCGGTGCGAGGACGCGGGAACGGCAGCCGGCGAATGTCGAGGCGGGCGTTGCGCTCGGGATCGCCCGCCAGCAAACCTTCAATGGGCGCTCCGTCCGGGCAGATAAAGCGCTCGCCCGGATGGTTCGGATCGGTGAAGCCCGGTTCCAGCAGTAACAGCAGATCTCGGCTCATGATGTGCAATGCTCGAAAAGGTGTGAATGGATGGCCGTGCGTTAGAACACACGTCCTTCGGTCAGATGCGTGGTCACGCCGTTCAGCTCGTAATCGCCGATCACGCGCGCCTTGTGCAGCAAAGGGTTATGACTGAAGATCGTGCGCAGATTGCGCCAATGGCGGTCGAAATTGTGCGCGCGGCCGGTGGCCGATGCACCGCCAATCTCGAACAGACGCTCGCCCGCATACAGCGCCAGCTTGCTGACCACGAGTTGCGTCTTGGCGGTGGCTAGCGCCCCTTCCAGCACCAGCTCTTCCGCGTTCGCCGCGCCGCTGTGGATCGCATTCGCCGAGCGGTCGAGCGTGCGTGCGTTTGCCGCGATCAGTGCATCGATGGAAAGGCTGTGCGCCGCGAGATCGCCCACCACCTGCTGCACGAAACCGTCCTCGCGTGCCGACGGTGCCGGGCTGTGCAGCACAGGCCGGCCGTATTGCGTCACGTAGCGCCGGGCGTCAGCAACAATGTTCCGCACAATGCCTGCCGCGACCGACACCAGGTGCAACTGCCGCAATGCGCTACCGTGCCGGCCGGCGAGCGTCGTATAGCCGCGCGTCGCGACCTCGTGAGAAAAGACCTGCACGTTGTCTAGCACGAGGCTGCCGCTTGCCGTCATGCGTTGCCCCATGCCGTCCCAGTCGTCGAGTACCTGCAACCCTTCGCGCGACACGGGAATCACAATCGACACCTTCTCGTCGTTTTCGTCCTGCACGTTGATCCGCGCGTAGTCGGCAAACGCGGTGCCGGTCGAGTAATACTTTCTGCCCGTCACGCGAAAATGCTCGCCGTCGCGCACCAGCTTCGTGACGATTTCGCCGGGCCGCGCCGTGCCCAACTCGGTAGACGCACCGCCGAAGATCGCCCCTTCCCGTATGCGCTCGATCTGCGTGTCGTTGAAGGCGGAACGCGGCGACAGCAGCAATTGCTCGGTCTGGTCGAAATGAATCCGCAGTGCATGCGCGACATTCGACTCATGCGCGGCCAGCGTGGCGATTACATGAAAGAGATCTTCCAGCGATCCGCCCAGACCGCCCCACTCGGCCGGAAAGCGGAGTACGCCGAGACCGGATTCACGAAACAACGCGAAGCGGTCGAATGGCAACTCGCGCCGCAATTCACGTTGCGCGGCGTCTTCGCCGATCGCCTGAGCCAGTGCCGGCAACCCGGCGAGTGCCGCTTCAAGCCTGGCGCGCGCCGTGGTGTCCTGTGAGACCTGCATGCCTTGATTCCTTGTAAAAGCCCACGGATCGCGTGCGATCCGACTGTTGAGTTGGGAGAGTGATCCGGCGCCCCAATAGGACATGCCGATGCAACGGACCAGTATAGGGACGTGGCTCCCCGCGCAAAACCAGCGAATCGAGCTATGAATATTCGCGATTGTGAAATGCGAATTGCGGATAAGGATCGATGAATCCGTTATTGGAGCAACGCGCGACTCATTTCTATACTCGATCCCGGTCAGCACTCACCAACGACGAGTGCCAGAAATTAACCGTGGAAATCGAATCATGAGCCTACGTCCCTTGCATGACCGCCTGATCGTCAAGCGTCTCGACCAGGAGACCAAAACCGCTTCAGGCATCGTCATTCCCGAAAGCGCCGCGGAAAAGCCCGACCAGGGCGAAGTGATCGCCATTGGTCCGGGCAAGCGCGATAGCGACGGCAAACGCATCGAGCCCGATCTGAAAGTCGGTGAACGCGTGCTGTTCGGCAAATACGCCGGGCAGTCGGTCAAAGTCGACGGCAACGAACTGCTCGTGCTGCGCGAAGAAGATGTGGTCGCAGTCGTCACTCAATAACGAACGGAGCGTCAAATCATGGCAGCAAAAGAAATTATTTTCAGCGATGTCGCCCGCTCGCGGCTGGTCGAAGGCGTCAACATTCTGGCCAATGCGGTGAAGGTCACGCTGGGTCCGAAAGGCCGCAACGTGGTGCTGGAACGCAGCTTCGGCTCGCCCGTCGTGACCAAGGACGGTGTTTCGGTGGCCAAGGAAATCGAACTGTCGGACCGCGTGCAGAACATCGGCGCGCAACTCGTCAAGGAAGTCGCTTCGCGCACCAGCGACGCCGCGGGCGACGGCACCACGACGGCGACCGTGCTCGCTCAGGCCATCGTGCGCGAAGGTCAGAAATACGTAGCGGCGGGCCTCAACCCGCTGGATCTGAAGCGCGGCATCGACAAGGCGGTGATCGCCGCGATCGACGAGCTGAAGAAGATCAGCAAGCCGACCACCACCAGCAAGGAAATCGCCCAGGTCGCGACGATTTCGGCCAACGGCGAAGAGTCGATCGGCCAGCGTATCGCGGAAGCGATCGACCGCGTCGGCAAGGAAGGCGTCATTACCGTGGAAGACGGCAAGTCGCTCGACGACGAACTCGACGTGGTGGAAGGTCTGCAGTTCGACCGTGGCTACCTGTCGCCGTATTTCATCAACGATCAGGATAAACAGGTCGCCGTACTCGATAACCCGTTTGTGCTGCTGCACGACAAGAAGGTGTCGAACATTCGCGATCTGCTGCCGATCCTGGAACAGGTCGCGAAAGCCGGTCGTCCGCTTCTGATCATTGCGGAAGACGTGGAAGGCGAAGCGCTCGCCACGCTGGTCGTGAACAACATTCGCGGCATTCTGAAGACCGTTGCGGTGAAGGCGCCCGGTTTCGGCGATCGTCGCAAGGCGCTGCTCGAAGACATCGCTATCCTGACCGGCGGCCAGGTGATCGCCGAGGAAACCGGCCTGTCGCTCGAAAAAGCGACGCTCGCCGAACTGGGTCAGGCCAAGCGCATCGAAGTCGGCAAGGAAAACACCACCGTGATCGACGGCGCGGGCGACAGTAAAAACATCGAAGCGCGCGTGAAGCAGATCCGCACGCAGATCGAGGAAGCGACCTCCGACTACGACCGCGAAAAGCTGCAGGAACGCGTCGCGAAGCTCGCAGGCGGCGTGGCGGTGATCAAGGTGGGCGGCGCAACCGAAATCGAAGTCAAGGAAAAGAAAGACCGTGTCGACGATGCACTGCACGCAACGCGCGCCGCGGTAGAAGAAGGCATCGTGCCTGGCGGCGGTGTCGCGCTGATTCGCGTGAAGCAGGCGATCAGCGGGCTCAAGGGCGCGAATGCCGATCAGGACGCCGGCATCAAGATCGTGCTGCGGGCGCTCGAAGAACCGTTGCGCCAGATTGTCACGAATGCCGGCGAGGAAGCGAGCGTGGTGGTCGCGAAGGTGGCGCAAGGCACGGGTAATTTCGGCTACAACGCTCAGACCGGCGAATATGGCGATCTGGTCGAGTCGGGCGTACTCGATCCGACCAAGGTCACGCGCGCCGCGCTGCAGAACGCGTCTTCGGTAGCCGGCTTGCTGCTGACCACCGACGCCACCGTCCACGAGGCACCGAAAGATACACCGGCCGCGGGTCAGCCGGGCGGCCCTGGCGCAGGAGGCCCGGGACTCGATTTCTGACAACCCTCCTCTCCCGCCAGACACCAGGCGGTTAACGCAGGCAACACGGGCCGGCATTCGCTTTACAGCGGAGCCGGCCCGTGCCGTTTGTGCTTTTCCCACGGGTTTGGTGCGCGCCCATCCCCGCCGGCTAGGGCTCCGCAGACTAATTCAACGTTTCTACAACAAACTAAATATTGCGGTGCAGCAAAATGCGACTAAACTCGAATCAGGAGTCTGCAATTTGCACTCACGGTCGTGCTGTGACGGAGGAATGTGCCATGACGACTTATGAGGCTTTACACGTGCCGAACACGGCTGTTCTGCATGTATTCGAGCAGGATGGCGGCTGGCATTGGGGTATCACCACGCCGCGCGCGGCGGGATCCGGATTCAAGGTGGTTGCATTCAGCAAGGAAACCTTCCCGGTCGAGGCGGCGGCCCGTAGCGATGGCGATCGCGCGTTGCGCTGCCTGTCGAGCGCTTCGGGCGCCGAGGTCCGCGAGTCGGCTCACTGACGCCGCGCGCGACGTCGGCCACGCTATCGTTCGCCTCCCCCGGAGATCCAGCGTTACGCCCGCACCCGCGCCGGGATCCCCGGCAACCGGATGCGCCATGCAAATTAGCGCCGCACCGGGTTCGATCTGCACTTCGACGACAGTCGTGCGCTTCACACTCGCCGGACCGAAGGCCTCGAAACGGATACGCTCATCCGCCACATTCAGTCCGCGCAACCCTTCGTACAGGTCACGCATGAACTGTCCGGGTCCGCACAGATAACAGTCGTAGTCGGCGAAAGGCAGGACGCGTTTCAATGCGTCCATGTCGATACGTCCTCCCGATACGCCGTCCGCCGGCAAAGGTGCGTGCGCTGATCGAGACGTTCAGGAAGCAGCTCGAACGCACATCGTGATGGCGCGGGCGGTCCCCGTCACATGGAACACCGCCCTGTTGTTGCGCGTTAGAAATACCCGTCAGAACGAATGCCGCATGCCGATCCGCACATCGGTCTGCGTGTTCGAGGTGGACGGTGTGAAGCTATAGCCGATCACCGCGTTCACGCCATCTGAAGCTCGCAGATAGTCGCCGGAAATATAGACGTCCGTGCGCTTGGACAGCAGGTAATGCAGCCCGAGCGAACCCTGATTCCAGTGGTTCCCTTCGAATCGCGTGTGCTGATAACCGCCGTACAGCATCAACGCCGGAGTGAAGGTATAAGAAGCGCCCGCTTCATAGACTTGCATATGCGAGGTCTCGCCGAGGCCCTTGATCGTCGTGTAGGTGAAGTCACCGCTCAACATGACTTTGCCGATCGTGTAGGCCGCGCCCACTGCAAACGCCCCTTGCTCGTCGACCGGGAACGACGACGAGCTATACAGATCCGTCACCGCGCCGGTTGCCGGATCGACAGAAACGGTCGGTTTGCCGAGGAACGTGCGCGTGCCGATCATCGCGTACGGGTCGAATGCGTAGATGCCGTACGGATTGTTCAACTGCGTATAGGCGGCGCCCATGTTGAACGCGCTGTGCTCGTAACGTGCGCCCACGCTCCAGGCGCTCTTGTTATGAAAGTCGCCGGCCGTATTGCCGAACGAATACATGCCGCCGAACGAAAAGCCGGCATAGTCGTTGGAGAGAAACTTGACCGAATTCGGCAGCCGGTCGCCATTCATCCGGTCGAAGTCGCCCTGATGGATCGCGTAGCCGCTCGCCCATGCCGAGATGTTATACAGGTAGACAAATTCTTCGGTCATATCGAGCTGGTTACCTAGCGAGAGCGTACCCCAGTTGTTCTTCAGGCCGACATAAGCCTGGCGGCCGAACTCGGCGCCGCCGAATGCATATTGCCCGTTACCCACGTGAAAACCCGACTCGAGTACGAACACGGCCTGCAAGCCGCCGCCGAGATCTTCCACGCCCTTGAAGCCGATCCGGTTGCCGTATGAAATACCGTCGTCGAATTTGAACTGGTGGGCACCACCGGCATTGTTCACGTAGGTGATACCGGCATCCAGAATGCCGTACAGTGTGACGCTGCTTTGCGCATGGGCCGCTGTCGGCGCGAATACGGCGCTTGCCGCGATAGCGAGTCCCGAAAGGCTGACGGCATTGCTCTTCTTCATCTAATTCTCCCCTGCTCTTTGCCTGCGTATTTCGTTGGATAAAGCGATCCCTGCTGCGCGCTGTTGACCAACGCGCGGCGCTTCTCGCATGACGGGCAGTTCGAAACCGGCTGAGGCCGAGTAAAACGGATTGAAGCTATTCGCGATGCATGCAATGACCAGTCGCCCTACATCGCCGGATCAAGAATACGAGTCCAGATTCACAGGGATTCGACCGGATGCGACATAAATCTGTCGCCCGGCGACCTCATTGTTAGGAATACGCTGTTATTTCACGCCGAGTGCGGTCTGCACGGCTTGCAAGCCATTGGCGCCGCCGGCCGTGTTCACGCCGTCGAGCCACGACTTCAGCAATTCGGGGTGACGCTTGAGCGCTTGCGTCGCGGCTGCATCCACGGTGGACTTCTTTTCGAGTACTTCGGTGATCACGCCGTTTTCCAGATCGACATTGAAGGTAAGTTGCCTGAAGAGCCGCCCGACATTCGGACACTGCTCGGCATAGCCGCTGCGCGCCACCGTATTGACCGTGGCACCGCCGTAATTGGGCCCGAAGTACTTGTCGCCGCCGTCGAGATAGGTGAGCTTGAACTTCGTGTTCATCAGATGCGGTTCCCACGCGAGAAAGACTATCCACTTCTTCTCGCGCACGGCGCGCTCTACCTGCGTGAGCATGCCGGTCTCGCTCGACTCGACGAGCTTCCAGTTGCCGAGGCCGAACGCCTTGTCGTCGACCATCTTCTTGATGTTCTGATTGGCCGGCGCGCCAGGCTCGATGCCATAGATCTTGCTGTCGAATTTGTCCGCGTTCTTTGCCAGATCCGCGAAAGAATGAATGCCGGCGGCGGCCACATAGTCGGGCACAGCCAGTGTGAACTTGGCGTTGGTCAGATTCGGATGCACGACCTCGATCGACTTTTCTTCCTCGAACGGCTTGACGACTGGTGCCTGCGCCGGCATCCAGTTGCCGAGAAACACGTCGATCTGACCTTTCTTCAAGCCCTGGTAGGTGATCGGCACCGACAGGTTCGCCACGTTCTGCTTATAGCCGAGCGCTTTCAACAGTACGCCGGTCATCGCATTGGTGGCGTCGATGTCGGTCCATCCCGGCCCCGCCATGTTGACCTGCGCACACGACTGCGGCTCGGCGGCGTATGCGAAAGTGCCCGACGCGCAAAGCAGCACAGCGCCAATTACCGCCTGTTTGAAGAGCTTTTTCATTATGTCGGCTTCCTGTTCGTGAGGTGGGTTGCATGGTTAGCAGTGCGATGGTCAACGCACGACGGCGGGAAAGCGCGCCATCGCTTCGAGCGAATCCAGATCGATGTGATTGCGCATATAACGCTGGCTCGCATCCACGTGCGGCTGCCAGTCCCATGACGCGACCACGCCCTGCGTCGTGGAGGCGAAATGAAAAAGACGGCGCCGCTGACTTTGCAGCACTTCGTTGTGCAGCGCGGCGAGATCCCAGCGTTGCGCGATCTCCTCACGAAAAGCCGCGACCCGTGACGCGTATTCGCTGCGCGTGGCAAGGTTCTCGCGCTCCAGCGGGTCTGCGGCGACGTCGTAGAGTTGATCCGGATCGACGGGCGTGTGAATGAACTTGAAGCGGCCGCGCCGCAACATCACGATCGGTGCAACGGCTCCCTCGGCCAGATATTCGCCGATCGCTTCGTCATGGCCGCCTTGCCTGCCCAGCAGATGCGGAACGAGGCTTTGTCCATCGAGCGAATCGGGCCACGCGGCTGGTTGTTCGCCGCGCGCCAGCTCGACCAGTGTGGGCAGCAGATCGAGATGCGAGACGCTCGCCTCTACGCGATGCGCGTCGAATTGCTGCGGTGCGTGCACGATCAGCGGAACGCGGCAACCGCCTTCGAAGAAGGTCATCTTGTACCAGAGCCCACGCTCGCCCAGCATCTCGCCGTGATCGGAAGTCACCACGATCACCGTGTCTTTCGCGAGTCCCGATTGTTCCAGCGTTTCGAGGATCGCGCCGAACTGATCGTCGACGTAAGAGATCGCGCCGTAATAGGCGCGGCGCGCATTGCGGATCTGCTGGTCGGTGGGCGGTGTGCGGTCGGTTTCGCAGACACGGCGCAGGCGCTTCGAGTGCGGGTCGGCGTCTTCGAACGAATCGCGAAAGGCGGGCATGTCGATTTCTTCGTCGCAATACATGTCCCAGTACTTTTGCGGAATCGCGTAGGGATCGTGCGGATGCGTCAGCGAGGCGACCAGGCAGAACGGCCGCGCATCTTTGCCGGCATGACGTTCGCGTGCGATATCGAAGAGTTTCTGGCGAGTCGTGAACGTGACTTCGTCGTCGAAGTCGAGTTGGTTGGTGCGCACGCACGGGCCGGCGTCGATCACGGAACTCATGTTGTGATACCACGTGGGGCGCATTTCGAAATGCTCCCAGTCAGGTGTCCAGCCGAAGTCGGCCGGATAGATGTCCGTGGTGAGCCGCTCTTCGAAACCATGCAACTGATCGGCACCGCAGAAATGCATCTTGCCCGAGAGAATGGTGCGATACCCTTCGGCGCGAAGATAATGTGCGAAAGTCAGCGTTTGCGACGGAAACTCCGCTGCATTGTCATAGGCACCGATTGCCGAAGGCAACTTGCCCGACAGAAAAGAAAACCGCGAAGGCGCACACAGCGGGCTCGCGCAATAGGCCGATTCGAATACCACGCCTTGCTTTGCGAGGCGATCGAGATTGGGGGTTTTCGTCAGACGGTGTCCGTATGCGGCTAGTGCGGACGGCGTCATCTGGTCTGCCATCAGAATAAGAATATTCTTTTTGGTCTCAAGCATGAGTGCGTGCCTCGAATAGAATCGCAAGTGTCGGTGCAGATGGTGTTATGAGTTGCAGCGGCGAACGGGCGACCGGCATGCCGGGCCCGTCATGCGCACCACTATTGCCGTTCAATTCGCCACTGTGAAGACGGCAATTCGTTATGTGCCTATAAGGGGGTGTTATGTCGAGGCAGGATCGCTTGCCGCCGATGCAGGCGCTGACCATGTTCGAATCCGCGGCGCGTCTGGCCAGCTTCACAGCAGCCGCGCGCGAATTGGGCTCGACGCAGCCTGCTGTCAGTCAGCGCGTCGTGCAGCTTGAAGAAGCGCTGGGCACTCCGCTTTTCGAGCGCGGCCATCGCGGCGTCACGCTCACGGAAGACGGCCTGCGTCTGTTCGAAGCGGTCCGCCATGCGCTCGACACGATTCGCCTCGCCACCACCGAAATCCGCGCGCGACGCACGCCGCAAACCCTCACGCTCTCCACGGATTTCGGCTTTGCGACCTATTGGCTGATGCCGCGCCTGTCGCAGTTCAAGGCGCTGATGCCGGACGTCGACGTGAAGATCATCACGTCGCAAAACGTATTCGATCCGTCGCACGATCAAACGGACATCGCCATTGCATTCGGCGACGAACACGCGGACTGGAGCGCGCGCGGCGCGGTCAAGCTGTTTCCCGAACGCGTCACGCCGGTGTGCAGCCCCGCTTTTATCGCTGCGCATCCGTCATTGCGCACACCGTCCGACCTGTTGCACCTGCCGCTGCTGCATCTCGAACCAACCCAGCCGGCGCGCTGGCTCTCGTGGGCCGACTGGTTCGCCGCGCACGCACTGGACGCTCCCGCCGCGCATCGCGGCATCACGTTCAACAGCTTTACGCTCGTCGCCCATGCGGCGATCATGGGCCAGGGCGTCGCGCTCGGCTGGGCGCCGCTCGTCGACGAACTGCTTGCCACGGGGCAGCTCGTCGAACTGTTCGATCCGCCGGTCGTCACGGAACGCGGCTATATGCTCGTCACACAGCGGGCGGCAACACCCGCGGTCAGCGCCTTTCGTCAATGGTTGCTCGATGAATGCGGGCTCGACGCCGAATGAGCACCGCTCGGCGCATCTGGCGTTCCCGTTCCAGCGCGACGGCGTTTAGCTTCTATCCGCGCACTCGCCTGATTTGCTCTACTGCGATGATGCATGCCGCGCCCTGCGGCATCGCCCTATCGTCCAAGTGGAGAGTGCATGTCCGCCGATTCCCGTCCCGATCAACTGGTTCTCACCGTCGCGTGTCCGAGCGCGGCGGGCCAGGTTGCCGCCGTCGTCGGCTTTCTCGACCGGCATCATTGCTATATCGACGAGCTGACTGTTTTCGACGACGACCTCAGTGAGCGCTTCTTCGTGCGTTGCGTGTTCCACGGCGTCAACAGTAACGAGACGCTGCACGCCGCGGCCCTCAAGCGCGAATTCGAGCCGATTGCCGAGCGTTTCCGCATGACGTGGGCGATGCATGACGTCGACACGCGGCCGAAGGTTCTGATCATGGTGTCGAAACTCGAGCACTGTCTGGCCGATCTCTTGTTCCGCTGGCGCATGGGCGAGCTGAAAATGGATATCGTCGGTATCGGCTCGAATCATCGCGATCTCGAACCGCTGGCGCAGCAGCACGGCCTGCCCTTCCACCATCTGCCGATCACGGCCGATACGAAGCCGCAACAGGAAGCGCGCCTGCTCGATCTGTTCGAGACGTCGGGTGCGGAGTTGATGATTCTCGCGCGCTATATGCAGATTCTGTCGGGTGAAACGAGCCGTGCACTCGCGGCTAGCGCGATCAATATCCACCATTCGTTTCTACCCGGCTTCAAGGGCGCGAAACCGTACCACCAGGCGCACGCGCGCGGCGTCAAACTGATCGGCGCGACCGCGCACTTCGTGACCGACGATCTCGACGAAGGTCCGATCATCGAGCAGGTGGTAGAGCGTGTCGATCATTCGTATAGCCCGGAGCGTCTGCTTGCCACCGGGCGCGACGTCGAATGCATCACCCTCGCGCGCGCGGTCAAAGCGTTTATCGAGCGGCGGGTGTTCATCAATGGCGATCGGACCGTTGTGCTGCAATAAACGAAAACGCCGCTTTTTAGCGGCGTTTTCTTCGGAGCGTTGCCGCTTTATCGAAGCGGCAACCCATTCACAGTAACAACAGAATCACTTCACCCAGCTATCCACGCGATCACCATGCGCGCTGATCCACGCATCAGCGGCGGCAGTCGGCTTCTCACCGTTTTGCGTCGCCAGCATCACGCTGTCGATTTCGCCCGGCTTCCATTGGAATTTCTTGAGGAACGCGACGACCGGCGGCGCCTTCTTCTCGAGTTCGGGGTTCACGACGCTATCCACATGCTCTGCATCGCCGAACACCTTCTTCGGATCGTCGAGGAATTTGAGCTTGTACTTCGCGAACATCCAGTGCGGCTTCCAGCCGGTTACGATAATCGGCTTGCTCGCCGCTTCCGAACGCGCCAGTTCAGCGGTCATCGCGCTGCCCGAGCTCGGCATCAGCGTGTAGTCGAGTCCATAAGCCTTGATTGCCTCGCTGGTTTTCTGCATCACGCCGGCACCAGCGTCGATACCGACAATACGGCCGCCGAACTCGGCCTTCTTCGCCTCCAGATCGCCCACGCCCTTCACGTCGGCGTTATCCGGCACGATCAGGCCGATCTTTGCATCGTTGAAGTTCGGACCGAGGTCGACCACCTTGTCCTTGAAGTTGTTCCAGTACGCGCCGTGCGTGACCGGCAGCCACGCGGACAGCGTCGCGTCGAGGTCGCCGCGCGCCACGCCCTGCCACATCACGCCGGCCGCGACCGGCACGAGTTGCACCTGGTAGCCAAGGCGTTTTTCGATCACGCGCGCGGCCACATTCGAGGTCGCGACGCTATCGTCCCAGCCTTCCACGTAACCGATCTTGATGGTCGGCTTGGTATCAGCCGACACGCTCACGCTGCTTGCCGCCAGCGCCGCGCTCAAAGCGCTCAACACGAATATCTTTCTGATCAGTCTCATCGCCGTTCTCCCGTTTGCCGTCAAAACAACCTAATGAGCATTTAGAATCGCCAGCCAGAATTGCCGGGTAGCGTTGTTTTCCGACATCCAGTTGTCCGCAGGCGACTTCGGCCACTGGAGGCCGTGCGTCTCGTCTTACTTATCCACGACCAGATCGGTCAACGGCTTGCTGCAGCATAGCAGCACCATGCCCTGATCGATCTCACGCTGGCGAATGCCGCCGGCGTGTTTCATCGCGACTTCACCCGACACCAGCTTGACCTTGCAGGTGCCGCACATACCCTGGGTACACGACGCGGGTAGCCGTACGCCCGCTTTCTTCGCCGCCTCGAGCACGTTCTGGCCGGAGCCGCATTCGATCTCGCGATTGCTTTTCGCGAAACTCACCTTGAAGCGGGTTTCCGTTTCGCCGGCAGCGGGCGCCGGTGCGGATGCGGGCGTGAAGCCCGGCGCTTCTTCGCGCGCCTCGATAAAGCTCTCGGCAGTCACCTGTGCGCTCGCGCTCTGCAATGCGTCCGCGACATGCGCGGTAGTCAATTGCGCGGCCACTTCGCTGACCGTCTCGAACGAAAAACTTTCCTCGTGATAGTGGCTGCGATCGAAACCACCCTCGTCCAGCAATTTGCGCACCGCCTGCATGTACGGCGCGGGCCCGCAGGTGAAAATCTCGCGCTCCAGAAAGTCCGGCGCAATGAGCTTGAGCAGCGGCAACGTCAGAAAACCGGTCACACCAGGCCAGTTCGTGCGCGCACCGAGCCGTTCGCAAACAAACGCAGTGCGGAAATGCGCCTGATTCGACGCGATCAGATCGAGCTCGCGTGCGAAGATGATGTCGTCCGGTGTGCGGGCGCTATGCACGAATACGATGTCACTATCTTCACCGAGTTCATGATGCGCGCGGCTCATCGACATCAGCGGCGTGATACCCGAGCCCGCCGACAGGAATAGAAACTTGCGCGCCGGGTGGCGCGCGCAGGTGAACTCGCCCGCCGGTCCAAGCACACGAACCTCGGCGCCCGCGTGCAAATTGTCGTGCAGCCAGTTCGAAACCTTGCCGCCCGGCACGCGCTTGACCGTAATCGAGATCGTATGCGGACGCGTGGGCGGCGAAGAAATCGTATAGCAGCGATTGATCGACTCGCCGTCTATCTCCAGTTCCAGCGTGATGAACTGCCCCGGCTCGAACACGAATGCTCGTCCGGACGGTGCGCGAAAGAAAAAACTCTTTACGTCGTGCGTTTCCTGGCGAACCTGGCAGCACACCAGCGTGTCGTCGGTATCGCTGTTCCAGCGCGCCGGCAACGTCTCCCAGAAACGCGGCTGCGTGACGCGGCTGGCAGCGTGGTCTGGAGCCGGCTCGGGGCTGAGCTGAAGCGTCGCCTGATCGCGCATCATTGTTTTCTCCGACTCCTGTTGCGGCGCCGCGCTTAGCGCATGAAGGACACGACTTTCTCGCCGTGCAAAGCCGGCGCGGTATCGCCGGCGTCGTGGGTTTGGGGCGCATTGCTGTAATCCGCCATGCGGCCGATGTACCACCCGCAGAACTTCTCGACAAGGCCTTCCGTGAACGGCGAATACGGACCCGGCTCGTACGCGCTGCTCGTCGCGCCGCGTTGCGAGTATTCGACGAGCGCGCGATCCTGGTCGTTCGTTGCGCGCCACACGGCCGTGAGGTTGTCCACGTCGTAGTCGATGCCTTCACGCGCGTCCTTGTGAACGAGCCACTTGGTGCGCACCAGCGTCTTGCCTGCGGAGAGCGGAATCACCGAGAAGCTGACAATGTGGTCGCTCATGAAGTGGTGCCACGAGTTGGGTTGCGTCCAGAACGAGAGTCCGCCGAGATCGGCCCGCGCGAAACCGCCGAGCAGTTTCTTCGAGGCCACTTTCGCGTCGAGCGTCTGCGATTCGCCGTCGCGATCGAGCGGCAGGCGTTGCGTGCGAAAACCCGTGACCAGATCGGCAAGCCGTTCGATTTCCGCGGACGGCAACTGCATGGCTTCCCATTGCGCGGTGCGGCGAGCCACCGTCTCTTCGAAGGCGGCCATGCCTTCTTCGTTGGCCGGCGTGCGCTGATAGCCAAAGCCGTATTCGTACAGCGAAATGGTCAGTTCGGGATGGTTCGCGACGCAGTGATAGCATTCGCGATTGTTTTCCATCGTGAGCTTCCAGTTGCCCTCTTCGATAATGTCGATCGAGGCGGCGATCTTGCAGCTAGCCAGATCGTGCGGCAGCATGTACGGCTCCATTGCCGCGCGCACCACGGCGAAGTCGGCAGGCGGATTGTCCGCGAGGCAAATGAAAATAAGGCCCGCGAGATTCTCGACATGCACGGCCTTCAGGCTATGTTTGCAGCGGTCGAACTGTTCGCCCATGTGTTCGGCGAACATCAGATCGCCGTTCAGGTTATACGTCCAGCTGTGATACGGACAGACGATATTGCCGAGCGAGCCTTTGTCGGTATTGCACAGGCGCGCGCCGCGATGCCGGCACACGTTGTGAAACGCTCTCACCTGCATGTCGTCGTCGCGCACGATCAGGATCGAATCGTTGCCGATATCCACGGTGATGTAGTCACCCGGTTCCGGCACGTCCGGTTCCACCGCAACCTGAATCCAGTGTTGCCGGAAGATCGCCTCCATGTCGAGCGCGAAAATCTCCTCGCTCGTATAGAAAGGCGCTTCCAGCGAGTAATTTTTCTTACGGCGTTCGATCATTGCGCGAACGTCTGCCGAAACTTTCATTGTGTGCTCCGTTGCATGTCACGTCTGGCGCCGCGCCAGGCCCTCCTGGTCGCATGCTCGCCCGAACCGGAAATCAGTAATCCACGAGTTGATGCTCGCGCAAATACGCGAGAATCACTTGTGCTTTTTCGACGGAACTCCCTTCAATTACGACGCTGCCGCCGCGGCTCTCGGTCGTCGTGGCCGACAGCATGCGGGCGTGGCCGGAACGCTTCTCGGCGGCGGCAAGACGCACCGGTTTCGCGGTTGCCGGGCGGACAGTCCAGGCGAGGTCGCCGGGGTTGGCGGCGGCGCGCGTGGCGACCGGGCGGATCGTGCCTTCACGCAACCGCGCGTAGGCGTATCTGGGAGCGGCATTGGCCAGCGGATGCACGGCGATCAGCGCGGGCAGTTGCACTTCCACGCGGCGGCGCAAACCCTTCGGCATGAACTGACGGACTTCCGCGCAGCCGTCGCGCAACTTGATGTCTACAGCGGCGACGACGAGCGGAAGCTCCAGTGCGTTGGCGACGCGATACGGCAGCATGCCGGTGTCGAATGCGCCTTCAGCGCGCGTGCCGGTCAGAACGAGGTCGTAGCCGCGCAGGCGGGCCGCCAGCGGAGCGGCTGCGTCGGCCTGCAATTCAGACGTTGCGGCTATCTCAAGCACTTCGACCGAGCGCGCGCCGAGCGCCAGGTACTCCTTCAGCGCAGGATTGGACGGATTGCCCGCATGCAATACATCGAGCGTCGCGTTGTGCGTTCTGGCGAGCGCTAGCGCCATTGTCAGCGCGGCGGCATCGTTGCGACTGTAGCGCGCGATGCCGCTCACCGGATGACGGCCGACGGAAACGAGTACGGCGATCTTCATGCGAGCGCTCCTTCTGCCACAGCCGTTGAATTCAGCAGCGCCGCACCGGTTCCGCGTGCCGTGCGCGCTGCGGCCGCCGCTTCGTTGAGCGCCGCGATGGTTTCCTGTGCGTCCGCGATTACCGTCAGATTCGCGCGCCTGGCGATCGGCGCGCTGGCATCGAGGTTCACCGCGATCACATGGCGGCAATCCTTGATCCCTTGCAGATGCTGCACCGCGCCGGAAATGCCGAAAGCGATATAAACGCTCGCTTCGACGGTCTTGCCGGTCGCGCCGATCTGTTTGTCGCGGGTGAACTTGCCGTCGTCCACGGCCACGCGGCTCGCGCCGATTGCGGCGCCCAAGGTGGCCGCCAGACACTCGAACGCCGGCACGTCGCTCACGCCATTGCCCGCCGAGACGATGAAATCGGCTTCTTCTAGCGCCAGTTGCGCGGCGTCGATTTCCTCGATGCCGAGATCGCGCACCGCGCCGCCCGCCGAAACCGCTGCGCCGTCGAAGCGCCACATGACCCGTTCGCCCGCCCCGACGAACGGCAGCTTCGGATCGACCGCGTTGGGTGCGAGCAGAACGACCTCAGGCAACGCACGCACGGCGAACGCTGTATTCGCCTGAACATAGGCCGCCACATGCGCGGCGTCGATCTCGACAACGTGCGTCGCGACGCTTGCATTGGCGGCGGCTGCGTAACGGCGGCCAAGATCGCCGTCGCCGGTTGCGTTATCGGGCAGGAAAACATGCACCGGCGCGTAGGCCGCAACGCACGCGGCCAGCGCGTGCAACTCGTCGGTTGGGGCGAAGGTGCGGCGGCCGAACATCGGCAATTCGATCAGTTTGTCGGCGCCGAGCGCGGCAGCGTCGCCGCTGAATTCGCCGAATACCAACAGCACTACTTCGGTCGTTGCGTCCGCAATCAGGGCGGCGCCGGCCAACGTTTGGCGTGCGTGATCGTCCAGCGCGCCGCGGTCCGCATGCGCGGCGACCAGCATCACGCGCTGAGGCGTTGCCGTGGTGCGGCGCGGTTTGGCCTGCTCACGATGCGACGCGCCGCCGTGCGTGGCAAATTCTGGTGCAGCCGCCACACCCGTCACGCCGAGTGTGATACGCCTGAGTCCTTCCGCCGTGATCGTGAACGGACGGCGCGGATCGATTCGTTTGAGAGTGTTCATCGCGTTACTCCAGCGCCGCTGCAACCAGTTCGGCAACGTCCAGGACTTCCGGACGCGGCCCGACCACGCCTTCGAGCATCGCGGTGCAATTCGGGCAGCCCACCGCGACGATCTCCGCGCCGATTGTTTTCGCGTCGTCGATACGAATATCGGGGATTCGCCGCTTGCCCGGAATATCGGTCAAGGGCGCACCGCCGCCACCGCCGCAGCAGCGTCCGCGCATACCGTTGCGCTCCATCTCCACGACCTTGATGCCTATCGTCTTCAGCAAGCGGCGCGGTGCCTCCGTCTCACCGTTATAGCGGCCCAGATAGCACGGGTCGTGATACGTGATCTTGCGATCCGCGAAGGCCGCCACCGCGCGCGGCGTCAGCTTGCCGCTTGCGACCAGTTGCTCGATCAGCGCCGTGTGATGCTGCACCTCGTAGAAACCGCCCAGCGCGCGATATTCGTTGCGCAGGCTATGCAGCACGTGCGGGTCCGCAGTGACGATCTTGCGGAACGAGTACTGCGAAAGCGTGCCGATCAGTTTGTGCGCGAGCTGCTGGAAAGTTGCTTCGTCGCCGAGACGCCGCGCCGTGTCGCCGGTATCGGTTTCCACGCCGCCCAACACCGCATAGTCGATACCCGCGCGATTCAGCACCTTCACAAGCGCGCGCAGTGTGCGCTGATAGCGCATGTCGAACGCGCCTTCGCCGGCGATCAGCAACACGTCCACGGGACGCCCCGGCTGCGCGACCTGTACTTGCAGATCCACCGCCCAGTCGTACCGCGCGCCGATGTCGTAACCGTTCGAGCTGCCCGTCTCGCGCAGATTCGCGAGCGTGATCGGCCCCTTGCCCGGCACGCTGCCCTCAACCAGCGTCTGGTTGCGACGCATATCGACAATCGCGTCCACATGCTCGATCAGCATCGGACACTCCTGCACGCAGGCGCGGCAGGTCGTGCAGGACCACAACGTGTCCGCTTCGATCAGGTTGGAAATCAACGGCTTACGCGGCGCACCGCCATGCTTGCCGACCGGAATGCCCGGTGTGGGACTGCCCGCATATTCGGCGTCGGTGCCGCCCACCATGCCGGTGACCAGATCCTGAATCAGCTTCTTCGGATTGAGCGGCTGGCCGGCTGCGAACGCGGGACAGGCCGCTTCACACTTGCCGCACTGCACGCATGCATCGAAACTGAGCAACTGGTTCCAGCGGAATTCGACCGGCTTGCCGACGCCGTATTCCTTCGCGTCGAGCAACGGCGCTTTCAATGCGGTAGGCGGTACTACGTCGTTGTCGTGGCGTTCGGCAAAGCGCTCCTGGCGCGGATGAAATGCGAGGTGCAGCAAACCCGCCAGCGCATGCTTCATCGGACCGCCGCGCGCCGCGCCGAATGTCATCGCAAACGCGCCCGCCGCGATCAGCAGCGCAACGATGACGGCGAGCGCACCGGACATCGCGGAAGCCGGCAGCGCGACGAAGAGCACGAGACCGAGCGCGAACGACCCGAGCAATAGCGGCAGATGATCCCACGGCCCGCGCGAGAGCCGCGCCGGCACGGCTTTCGCGCCGTGGCGGCGGCGCCAGACGAACACCGCGCCGACCAGCATCACGAGTGCGGCGAGAAAGATCAGCTTGTCGAGCCACGGCGAGTAGATCGCCAGACCGTAGTTGACGAACACCAGCGCCATCGCGAGAATCGCACCGCCCGCGGTCGCCACGTGCGTTTTGGCGATGTACGGATCGCGCGCCACCACATGATGCAGATCGACGAAGTAACGCTTGGGAATCGCCAGCAGATTGGTCCAGCCGTAGGCGCCCGCCGCCGTGGCGCGGCCTTCGCGCCAGTATGCCGCGCGCTTGACGAGCGCGAACGCCAGACCCGCCACCGACAACCACAGCAGGACGGTGATGACAAACACGGGGCTCATCGTCAGAAATCCTTGCAAAGGCGCAGCGCGTCGTAGATCGCGCCGTGAATGTTGTGCATGGAAATGCAGTCGCCGACGCGAAACAGCAGGAAGCGGCCATTGCCGAGTTCTTCGCTCAAAGACGGCTGCGGCTCGGACGCGAACAGCTTATGCACGTCGACCTGACCGCGATTGACCGACTCCGGCTTGAGCTTCCAGTACAACTCGTCGTTCGGCGTGCTGCCGTTTTCGATCACCACCTGATCGACCGCGCGCTCTTCCTGCTCTTCGGTGTACTCGTTGCGGAGCACGGCGATTTTCTTGCCGTCTTCTTCGTAGACCTTGTCGAGCCAGTAGTTCGGCGTATGGATCGCGCCTTGCGCATAGAGCCGGCGGTAGAAAATCGGGAACGTGGTGCCGCCTACGTCGTCGGCCACTTTCACATCCGGCGTCACGATCTCGACATTCGAGCCGCGGCTCGACATGAAATCGGCCACGCCCGCGCCGGCATGCGTGCTGACGCCGTCGTACACCAGCACGTTCTTGCCCGGCTCGACCTTGCCCGACAGGACGTCCCACGAACTCACGGCGAGGCCTTCCTCGACACCCCATGCCGCGACTTGCGACGTGAACGACGATCCGCCCGTGGCGAGCACGACGATGTCCGGCTTCTCGGCCATGATGGTTTTCTCGTCGGCGGCGACACCAAGGCGCCGCTCCACGCCGAGGCGCTTCGTCTCCATGTCGAACCAGCGCACGATGCCCGCCATCTGTTCACGCTGCGGCGCTTTCGCGGCCAGCATGATCTGGCCGCCCACGTAGTCGTTCTTCTCGAACAGCACCACGTCGTGACCGCGCGACTTCGCCACACGCGCCGCTTCTAGCCCCGCCGGGCCTGCGCCGACCACGACCACCTTGCGCTTCGGCCCGCGCGTTCTGGCGATCACATGCGGCATGGTCGCTTCGCGCGAGGTCGCGGCGTTCTGCACGCACAGCACGTCGAGCCCGTTGTACTGGCGGTCGATGCAGTAATTCGCGCCTACGCACTGCTTGATTTCGTCCTCGCGGCCGTCGCGGATCTTGATGACCATATGCGGATCGGCAATCTGCGCGCGCGTCATGCCGACCAGATCGACCATGCCGCTGGCAAGCAGACGCTCGGCCTGGCCCGCGTCGCGAATGCTTTGCGCGTGCATGACCGGCAACTTCACCACCGACTTGATACCGGCCGCGAGATGCACGAACGGCTCGGGCGGCAGCGCCATCGGCGGCATGCAGTTGGCCAGCGTGTTATGTGTGTCCGCACCCGAACCGATCACACCAAGGTAATCGATCAGGCCGGTTTCGCTCATGGCCTGAGCGATCTCTTTCAGTTGTTCGTGATCGAGCCCGTCTTCATGGAACTCGTCGCCGCACATGCGCAAGCCGACGCAGAAGTCCGCGCCCACCGCTTCACGCACGGCCTTCAATACTTCCGTGCCGAAACGCAGACGGTTTTCCAGCGAGCCGCCCCATTCGTCGGTGCGGAAGTTGGTGCGCGGGCTCCAGAACTGGTCGATCAGATGCTGGTGCGCCGCCGAGATTTCGACACCGTCCATGCCCGCATCTTTCACCCGCTTTGCCGCGGCCGCGAAGTCGCTGATGATGCGGCGAATTTCCTCGACCTCGATGATCTTCGCATTGCCGCGATGCACGGGCTCCCGCACGCCGGAAGGCGACATCAGATGTGGCCAATGCTCGCCATGAAACGCCGAGCGGCGTCCCATATGCGTGGCCTGAATCATGATCTTCGCGCCATGCGTGTGCATTGCTTCGGCAAGGCGTGCGAGCGGATCGATGATCTTATCGGTCGCGAGGTTCACCGACTTCCACCAGCCTTGCGGGCTGTCGATCGACACCGGGCTCGAACCGCCGCACACGGCGAGGCCTACGCCACCCTTGGCCTTCTCTTCGTAGTAACGGATATAGCGGTCGCCGGGCAGCCCGCCCGGTTCCGCATAGACCTCCGCGTGCGCGGTGCTGACAATGCGGTTACGCAAGGTCAGCTTGTTCAGCGTGAGAGGCTTGAAAAGGTTCGGGTAACGCATCGCGATCGACCTCGGAATGGATTGCTTGTTGCGCTGTGCCGTGCGCCGTGATGGAAGCCGTTGACAGGTACGCTTACGACGCGAGCGGTGACACTTCGAATACGCAGTGGTCGTGGCCTTCAGCCGCGCATTGCGCTTCTCTCGAATGGGACGGCGGTCCCTTGCGCGAAGCGTCCGGCACGGTATCGTTGACCCAGTCCATCGCGCCCGCGAACCAGCCGGCGAACATGTAGCAAAGCTTGCCCACCTTGCCCGGTTGCGCCAGCACGAACGACGAGTGATGCAGCTCGATGCGCGCGTGCGAGCTCGACGGATCGGCTTCGGTGATCGTGAAGATGCCCCAGCCGCGTTGCGACAGACGCTTCAGGTAGTGCTCGAATACGGCCATGCCGGCAATACCGTGCTGCTTCGCTTCCTTGTCGCACCAGAAATACGCGGACTTGTAGCCGGCCTTGTAAAGAATCTCGGCATATGTATCGAGGCCGAGTGCTTCTTCCACGGCGGTGTGGTTGTTCGTGAAGAAGTGACGCGGCACGTACAGCATCGGCAGCGCGTCGGTGATCCAGACGCCGGTGTTCGCATCGACGTCGATAGGCAGTTGGGGTTGCATGTGGAGGCTCCGTTTTTATCTGTGGGATGGTTTTTTCGTTTCAGGAAGACGTCAAACCTTCCAGACTTCGCCGAACACCCGTACCCAGTTTTCGCCCATGATCTTCTTGATGCGCGTCTCGCTCCAGCCGGCACGTTCCATCGCGGCCGTCAGATTCGGAAACTCGCCGATCGTGCGGATGCCTTCCGGATTCACGACCTTGCCGAAGTTCGTCAACTGGCGATAGCGGCCCTTGTCATGCGTGATCCAGTCGAAGAACTCCGTGCTGTAGCCTTGCGTGAAGTCCGTGCCGATACCGACCTGGTCTTCACCGATCAGATTCACCACGTACTCGATCGCTTCGATATAGTCTTCGACGGTCGCGTCGGGACCGCGCTTGAGGAACGGCGCGAACATCGTCACACCAACGAATCCGCCCGCGTCCGCGATCTCCTTCAGTTGCTCGTCGCTCTTGTTGCGCGGGTGCTCCTTGAGGCCCGACGGGCAGCAATGCGAGTAGCACACGGGCTTGTTCGAAGCCGCAATCGCTTCGGAAGAAGTCTTGCCGCCCACGTGCGAGAGATCGACCATGATGCCGACACGGTTCATCTCCTGGATCACTTCGCGGCCATAGCCCGACAGGCCGCCGTCGCGTTCATAGCAGCCGGTGCCCACCAGGTTCTGCGTGTTGTAGCAAAGCTGCACCACGTTCACGCCGAGATCCTTGAACGCCTCGATATAGCCGAGGTTGTCTTCGAAAGCATGCGCATTCTGGAAGCCGAAAATAATGCCCGTCTTGTTCTCTTTCTTCGCGCGCAAGATATCGTCCGTGGTGCGCACCAGCGTGAGGATCTCGCCGTACTCGCGGATCTGCTGCTTCATCTCGGCAATGTTGTCGACGGTCTTCTGGAAACTCTCCCAGACCGAGACCGTGCAGTTCACGGCGGTGACGCCGCCCTTGCGCATGTCCTCGAACACCGAGCGCTCGAACTTCGAAATGTTCAGACCGTCGATGATGATGCTGTTGTCGTGCAAAGTGCTCATCGTTTGCTCCAGGCGTGCTTAGTAGATGGGAAAGCGTTCGCACAGCGCGAAAATCTCGCGGCGCACGCGTTGTTCTGTGGCGGCGTGGCCTTCCGGGTGGTCGCGCAATGCATCGAGCACCTCGACGATCAGCCGGCCGACTTCGCGGAATTCGCTCACGCCGAAGCCGCGCGTCGTGCCCGCAGGTGTGCCGAGGCGAATGCCGGAGGTGATCGTGGGCTTTTCGGTGTCGAACGGAATGCCATTCTTGTTGCAGGTAATGCCCGCGCGTTCCAGCGCCTGCTCGACCTGATTGCCCTTGAGGCTCTTGGGCCGCAGATCGACCAGCAGCAGATGGTTGTCCGTGCCACCTGTCACCAGATCCACGCCGCCGGCCTTCAGCACCTCGCCGAGCGCTTGCGCATTGGCGAGCACGCTGTCGATATAAGTCTTGAAACCGGGTTGCAGCGCCTCGCCGAACGCGACCGCCTTGCCGGCGATCACATGCATCAGCGGGCCGCCCTGCAAGCCGGGAAATACCGCCGAATTGATCTTCTTCGCGATGTCTTCGTCATTCGTCAGCACAAAGCCGCCGCGCGGGCCGCGCAATGTCTTGTGCGTGGTCGACGTAACCACATGCGCATGCTCGACCGGATTCTGATGGCGCCCCGCCGCGATCACGCCAGCAATATGCGCCATATCCACCATCAGTTTGGCGCCGACGCTGTCGGCAATCGCCCGCAGCCTTGGGAAATCCAGCGCACGCGGATAAGCCGAAAAGCCGGCGATCAGCAGCGCGGGCTTATGCTGTTGCGCGAGTTCCTCGATCTCCTCGTAGTCGATCAGCATCGTGTCGCGATTGACGCCGTATTGCACCGCGTTGAACCATTTGCCCGACATGGCCGGCTTCGCGCCGTGCGTGAGGTGGCCGCCCGCGTCGAGCGACATGCCGAGCACCGTGTCGCCCGGCTTGACCAGCGCGAGCATCACGGCGCCATTCGCCTGCGCGCCGGAATGCGGCTGCACGTTGGCGAACTTCGCGTTGAAGAGCTGCTTGATGCGATCGAGCGCCAGCGTTTCGATCACGTCCGCGTATTCGCAACCGCCGTAGTAACGCTTGCCCGGATAACCTTCCGCATACTTGTTGGTCAACACCGAGCCCTGCGCTTCGAGCACCGCGCGCGACACGATGTTTTCCGACGCGATCAGTTCGACTTGCGACTGCTGGCGCTCGAGCTCTTTCAAAATAGCGCCGCGCACCGCCGCATCGCGCGTGGCCAGCGATTCTTCGAAGAAAGGATTCGGGTTCGACATGGAAGGTCCGTGGAGTCGTTGACGGAAGGCCGGAAGCCGCGCCTGGGCCTCGCTTCGCCCCCGCTGCCGCCGGTCTGCATTGCGTCTATTCTTGACGCTCGACCCGCGCGTCAATTTATGAATTCAGACGCGTTCTTTGCCTTTTCCGCCATGAGCGTCCTTTTTCCACAAGTCGACGCTCGCGGCTCACCACGGATTGCAGAACCAGCGTGCTGCGCCGGCTCGCATGTTGCACTGCACCTGAACGTCGTGCGCAGTTCAGGTGCGTGGACAAATGCCGGTAGCTCCGTTCTGGTGCTGTTTGTTTAGCTATCCGACTGGAACAACACCCAACCAGGGGTTTAGCCTGATGGCACGGTAGTTGCCATAGTCCTCAGAATTAGAGAAGTCGCTGCTCCCCACGGCGACGCGAAATTACAGATTCGAAGGAATCATTCCTCCCATGTCCACCGATCGCACGGCGTCGCTGTCGCATTTCGCATTCATGCCGGTTCCCAACTTCACCATGATTGCGTTCACCAACGCGATCGAAGTCCTGCGCATGGCGAACTATCTGACGGGCCAGACGCTTTACCGCTGGTCGATCGTGAGTCCCGAGGGCGGGCCGGTCATGGCCAGCAACGGCTTGTCGGTGGATACGGGGCCGGTGGAATGCGTCGGTCGGCCGGATATCGTGTTCGTGGTCGGCGGCATCGACGTGCAGCGCGCGACCACCCCCGCGCACCTTTCCGCACTGCGCCGCTTCGCCCGCATGGGCAGCGTGCTCGGCAGCCTGTGCACCGGCACCTATGCACTGGCGCGCGCCGGTTTGCTGGCCGGTTATGCGTGCGCGATTCACTGGGAGAACATGTCGGCGCTCAAGGAAGAGTTTCCCGACACGCGCTTTCTGAAAGAACTGTTCGTGATCGATCGCGATCGTGTTACGTGCACCGGCGGCGTGGCGCCGCTCGACATGATGCTGAACCTGATCACACCGCGCGTCGGCACCGCACGCGTCACGCAGATTGCCGAGCAGTTCATCGTCGAACATGTGCGCGACACCAGCGCGCAACAGAAAATGCCGCTCGTGGCGCGGCTCGGCTCGGCCAACAAGTCGCTCTTCGAAGTGATCGCGCTGATGGAGAACAACATCGAGGAGCCGCTCTCACGCGAAGAACTCGCGCGGCTCGCCGGCATGTCGCAACGGCAATTGCAGCGCCTGTTCCGCGAACATCTGGGTATGACGCCCACGCATTACTATCTGACGCTGCGGTTGCGGCGCGCGCGCGAACTGCTGTTGCAAACCGACATGTCGATCATGCACATCACGATGGCGTGCGGCTTCCAGTCGGCCTGCCACTTCTCCAAGAGCTATCGCGACGCATTCGGCACGGCGCCGACGCGCGAACGACGCAAGCAGGCGCCGTCGCTGGCTGCGGTGCCGGTGCTGGCGGCTTGATTGCCGGTTGACCGACATCCCCGCTCGCCTTTGCTGTCCAGTTGCAGAAACGCACTGAACGCAACCTGCTCAACGCTTTTTGCCGGACCACACCTTACCGTTTCCGGCTATCCATATTCCGCATGACAGCGCGGTGCGAGACCGCGCATGCAGTCCCGCGTACGTCTCATATCGCCATCAAGCCGCTTTCAGCAGCCCGTGCGGGTCGATCACGAACTTCTTCGGCGCACCGCCATCGAACTGGCGGTAACCATCAGGCGCCTGATCGAGCGACACCACCGTCACGTTGACGATATCCGCGATCGGCAAGCGGTCCCACAAGATTGCCTGCATCAGGTTCTGGTTGTACTTCATCACCGGCGTCTGTCCGGTATGGAACGAGTGCGACTTGGCCCAACCCAGACCGAAACGGATGCTCAGGCTGCCTTTGCGCGCGGCGGCATCGGCGGCGCCGGGGTCGTCCGTCACGTAAAGGCCCGGAATGCCGATCGCGCCCGCGGCACGCGTGATCTCCATCAGCGAATTGAGCACGGTGGCCGGCGCCTCCTCGTGCGAACCGCTGCTGCCGTGGCCATGTGCTTCGAAGCCGACACAGTCCACCGCGCAATCCACTTCCGGCTTGCCGAGAATCTGTTCGATCTGCTCGCCGAGCGTAGCGTCCTTCGACAGATCCACGGTCTGGAAACCCATCTTGCGCGCGTGCGCGAGACGCTCCTCGTTCATATCGCCGACGATCGTGCAAGCCGCGCCCAGCAGGCGCGCCGACGCGGCGGCCGCCATGCCCACTGGCCCCGCGCCCGCGATATATACGGTCGCGCCCGGCTTCACGCCGGCCATTACCGCGCCGTGATAGCCGGTCGGCAGAATGTCCGAGAGGCACGTGAGATCGCGGATTTTCGACAGCGCCTGCGCGCGGTCGGGGAACTTCAGCAGATTGAAGTCGGCGTACGGCACCATCACGTACTCAGCCTGACCGCCGATCCAGCCGCCCATGTCCACGTAGCCATAAGCGCCGCCGGCACGCGACGGATTCACGTTCAGGCACACGCCGGTATGCTGCGCCTTGCAGGTCGGGCAGCGCCCGCAGGCCACGTTGAACGGCACCGAGACGAGATCGCCGATCTTCAGCGTTTCGACGTCGCGACCTATCTCGATCACCTCGCCGGTAATTTCATGGCCGAGCACGAGCCCGACCTCGGCGGTCGTGCGGCCACGCACCATGTGCTGATCGGAGCCGCAAATATTGGTGCTCACCACTTTCAGGATCACGCCATGACCGATCGAACGGCCACGCGGATCGACCATCTTCGGATAGTCGATCGACTGCACTTCCACCTTGCCCTGCCCTAGATACACGACGCCGCGATTGCTGCTCATTTGTCTGTCTCCATGTCTTGTGAGCGGCGCGCCCAACTCGCCGAGTTGCCTGCAGCACGCCGTTCAACGAGCGTAGCGCCCGCTGAATGAAGCGCATGGTCCGAACGCGACATGAGTTTGGCCGGAACCGACACGTGAGGTGCAACGTGTGTTCGAGGCGCGGCAATCCGGTTTTTATTGATTGACCGTTCAATATAAAAAACCTACTATGGCCACTCGAATCCACCCGGGCGGATTGTTTTCGTCTTGCGCAGGCCGCCCGACTCTCATGCCAGCAACCGCGCCAGCACCATGCCAAAACTCGGAATGCGCGAAATCCGCCGCGCGCAACTGATCGACGCCACGCTTCTCACGATCGACCAGACCGGTCTCGCGGGGACCACGCTGGCTTCGGTCGCGCAGCGCGCGAGCATTTCCACCGGCATCGTCAGCCACTATTTCGGCGACAAGGACGGTTTGCTCGAAGCCACCATGCGTCACATGCTGCGCGATCTGTGGCAGGCCACCTCGCGCCGGCGCCGGGCGGCCAGAGCGGACCCGCGTTCGAAATTGCGCGCGGTGGTCGCCGCGAATTTCGACGCCGGGCAGATCAGCGGCCCGGCCATGAAAACCTGGCTCGCGTTCTGGTCCGAGAGCATGCACAAGCCGCAATTGCGGCGGCTGCAACATGTCAACACGCGCCGGCTGTATTCGAACCTGTGCGCGGATTTTTCCAAAGCCATGCCGCGTGCGGCAGCGCGCCGCGCGGCAAGCGGCCTCGCGGCGCTGATCGACGGACTGTGGTTGCGCGGTGCGCTGTCGGGCGAACCGTTCAACGCCAAAGCGGCGCTGCGCACGGCCAACGACTATATCGATCTGGTCCTCGCATCGCGCGAGTAAGGCCCCAGGCACGATCAGGCACGACACAGGCAGAACGCCGGCATCTTCAGAAAGGAGCAGATCATGGCGGTATTCGCAACACAACGCCTCTACATCGGCGGCGCGTACGTCGACGCAACCAGCGGCGAAACCTTCGATACGCTCGACCCCGCCACCGGCGAGACGCTCGGGAGCGTGCAGCAGGCTTCGGCGGCGGACGTCGATCGCGCAGTGCAATCTGCGCGGGAAGGCCAATACGAATGGGCCGCGCTCACGGCCATGCAGCGTTCGCGCGTTCTGCGCCGCGCGGTCGAGATTCTGCGCGAGCGCAACGACGAACTCGCCGCGCTCGAAACTCGCGACACCGGCAAGCCGATTGCGGAAACGCTCGCGGTGGATATCGTCACCGGCGCGGACGTGATCGAGTATTACGCGGGACTCGCCACTGCCATTGAAGGGCAACAGATTCCATTGCGGCCCACGTCGTTCGTTTATACGCGGCGTGAGCCGCTTGGCGTGTGCGCGGGCATCGGCGCATGGAACTATCCGATCCAGATCGCCTGCTGGAAGTCGGCTCCCGCGCTCGCGGCCGGCAACGCGATGATCTTCAAGCCGAGCGAAATCACACCGTTGTCGGCGTTGAAGCTCGCCGAAATCTATACCGAAGCCGGCGTTCCCGCAGGCGTGTTCAATGTCGTGCAAGGCGACGGACGTGTCGGCGCGATGCTGGCCGCGCATCCGGACATCGAGAAAATTTCGTTTACCGGCGGCGTGGAAACGGGCAAGAAGGTGATGTCGCTGGCGGGCGCCTCGTCGCTGAAAGAAGTGACGATGGAGCTCGGCGGCAAGTCCCCCCTCCTCGTATTCGACGACGCCAACCTCGAACGCGCCGCCGACATTGCGATGAGCGCCAACTTCTTCAGTTCCGGCCAGGTTTGCACCAACGGCACGCGCGTGTTCGTGCAACGTAGCGTGCTGGAACGCTTCGAGACGCTGGTGCTGGAACGCGTCAAGCGCATTCGCGTGGGCGCGCCTACCCATGCCGATACCAACTTCGGTCCACTGGTGAGTGCCGCGCAATTGCAGAAAGTGCTGGGATACATCGAAAGCGGCAAGCAGGAAGGCGCGCGACTCATAGCGGGCGGCAAGCGCCTCACCGAAGGTCACTTCGGCAACGGCCAGTACGTCGAGCCGACCGTATTCACCGGCTGCCATGACGACATGCGCATCGTGCGCGAGGAGATCTTCGGCCCGCTCATGAGCATTCTCGTGTTCGACGACGAAGACGAAACCATCGCGCGCGCGAACCGCACCGCTTATGGGCTCGCCGCGGGCGTCGTGACCGAGAACCTGGCGCGCGCGCATCGTGTGATTCATCGTCTGGAAGCGGGCATCTGCTGGATCAACACGTGGGGCGAGTCGCCCGCGGAAATGCCGGTGGGCGGCTACAAGCAATCGGGCGTGGGCCGTGAAAACGGCCTCACCACGCTCGAGCATTACACCCGCATCAAGTCCGTGCAGGTCGAACTCGGCCCGTATCAACCGGTGTTCTAAGGAGGCAGGGCGATGGCTGCGAACGAATACGACTACATCATCGTGGGCGCAGGTTCGGCGGGCAATGTGCTCGCCTCGCGCCTCACCGAAGACGCGGACGTGACCGTGCTGCTGCTCGAAGCGGGCGGCCCCGACTACCGTTTCGACTTCCGCACGCAGATGCCGGCCGCGCTCGCCTATCCGCTGCAAGGACGCCGCTACAACTGGGCGTACGAAACGGACCCCGAGCCGCATATGAACAACCGGCGCATGGAGTGCGGGCGCGGCAAGGGGCTCGGTGGCTCGTCGCTGATCAACGGCATGTGCTATATCCGCGGCAATGCGCTCGATTACGACGGCTGGGCCGCGCACGCGGGCCTGGAAAACTGGACCTATCTGGATTGCCTGCCGTATTTCCGCAAGGCCGAGACGCGCGACGTGGGCGCGAACGCGTACCACGGCGGCGACGGTCCGGTGCACGTCACCACGAGCAAGCCCGGCAACAACCCGCTCTTTGCCGCGATGGTCGAAGCCGGTGCGCAGGCGGGCTTTCCGCGCACCGACGATCTGAACGGCTATCAGCAGGAAGGCTTCGGCCCGATGGATCGCACGGTCACGGCGAACGGCCGGCGCGCCAGCACGGCGCGCGGCTATCTGGATCGCGCGAAGGCGCGGCCCAATCTGACCATCGTCACGCATGCCGTGACGGATCGCGTGCTGTTCTCCGGCAAGCGCGCGGTCGGCGTTGCGTATCTGCATCATGGCAATGCGCTGAATGCGCAGGCACGCCGCGAGGTGATGGTGTGCAGCGGCGCGATTGCTTCGCCGCAATTGCTGCAGCGCTCGGGCGTGGGCCGTTCCACGTGGCTGCGCGAACTGGACGTTCCGCTCGTTCACGATCTGCCGGGTGTGGGCGAGAACCTGCAAGACCATCTGGAGATGTATATCCAGTACGAGTGCAAGGAGCCGGTTTCGCTTTATCCGGCTTTACAGTGGTGGAATCAGCCGGCCATTGGACTCGAATGGATGCTGAACGGAACCGGCATCGGCGCGAGCAACCAGTTTGAAGCAGGCGGCTTTATCCGCACGCGCGACGAGGATCTGTGGCCGAACATCCAGTATCACTTCCTGCCGGTCGCGATCAATTACAACGGTTCGAACGCGATCAGGATGCACGGCTTCCAGGCGCACGTCGGTTCGATGCGCTCGCCGAGCCGTGGCCGCGTGAAGCTCACCTCACGCGATCCGAACGCGCATCCGGGCATCCTGTTCAACTATATGGCTGATCCGCTCGACTGGCGCGAGTTCCGCGACGGCATTCGCATCACGCGCGAAATCATGCGGCAACCGGCGCTCGACCGTTATCGCGGCCGCGAACTGAATCCCGGCGCCGATCTGACTACCGACGAACAACTCGACAGCTTCGTGCGCATGCGGGCGGAGACAGCGTTTCATCCGTCCTGTTCCTGCAAGATGGGCTACGACGACATGGCCGTGGTCGACAACGAAGGCCGCGTGCACGGCATGCAAGGACTGCGTGTGGTGGATGCTTCGATCATGCCGCGCATCACCACCGGCAATCTGAACGCGCCGACCATCATGCTGGCGGAGAAGATAGCCGACCGCATTCGCGGACGCGAGGCGCTGGCGCGGGTGGATACGCCCTATTTCGTGGCGAATGGCATGGCATCGCGCAAACGGGAGAGCGCGACGGTGTGACGCTGGTCCTTGTGCACAAGATTTTCTTTACCCTCGCGCAACTTATCCTCGATTGTCAGCGCTGCGCAAAAGCCGGATAGTGCGGGCTCATTCGTAGACACACAATCAAGGAACCGCGAGCAATGAAGTTCAAAGCCCTCAGCCTTACGGCGACCGTCGTCTTTGCATTGTGCGCCACCGCTTCGATGAGCCGCGCAGCCGACGTCACGCAAGACAGCATCCAACGCACGGTCGATGCGGCGATCCGCCCGCTCATGGCGAAAGACGGTATTCACGGCATGGCGGTCGGCATCGTCGCGGGGGGCAAGGCTTATGTGTACAACTACGGCGTGGCGTCGACGGAAACCGGCAAGCCCGTGACCGGCGACACGCTTTTCGAGCTCGGCTCGATCAGCAAGACTTTCACGGCAACGCTGGCTTCGTATGCGCAAGTCAGCGGCAATCTCTCGCTGTCGGATACGACAGGCAAGTATCTGCCTGTGCTTCAGGGCAGCCAGTTCGGCAACGTGAAGCTGATCAATCTGGGCACGCACACGCCGGGCGGGCTTCCGTTACAAGTGCCCGACGAGATCCACGACAACGACGAACTCATGCAGTATTTCAAGGCATGGCGGCCCAGTTGCGCGCCGGGCACGTGCCGGACTTATGCCAATCCCGGCATCGGCACGCTCGGTCTGATCACGGCGAAAAGCATGGGCCAGGATTTCACGCCGCTGATGGAACAGCGCATGTTTCCCGCGCTGGGATTAAAGAACAGCTACATCGACGTCCCAGAAGCGCGGATGCCGGATTACGCGCAAGGCTATAAAAAGGATGGCGCGCCGATCCGAATGGCGCCCGGCGTGCTATCCGACGAAGCCTACGGCGTCAAGTCCACCGCCGCAGATATGACGCGCTTCATGCAGGCCAACATGAATCTGCTCCCGCTCGACGCGAAGTTGCAGCGCGCGATCACGCAGACGCACACCGGTTACTTCAAGGCAGGCGTGTTGACCCAGGATCTGATCTGGGAGCAATACGCGTATCCGGTAGCGTTGAAGACGTTGCTGGCGGGCAATTCGTCCACGATGGCTTTAAAGGCAACGCCCGCAGTCGAGATCAAGCCACCGCTCGCGCCTCGGCAGGATGTCTGGATCAACAAGACCGGTTCGACCAATGGGTTCGGCGCGTATGTGGCGTTCGTCCCGGAGAAGCAATTGGGCATCGTCATGCTCGCCAACAAGAACTTTCCGAATGATGATCGGGTGAGCGTGGCTTATAAGATTCTGACGGCGCTTGCCGACGCCGCGCGTTGAATAGGATGGGGCATGAGCCCGCAGTTCAGATGTGCCGTTCGCGTACAACTCATGAAGACCCTCGTTTCCCGGACGATGAATAACGTATTGATCACCCCGCTCAGATCGAGTCGCAGTCCAGCCGGACCCGCGCAGCGCGGCCGAGGACTGTAAATCGCCGCATGCGCGAGTCCGCTCCTTTCCGGCAACCCGACCAATGAGCATCCGTCGGTTGAGCGCGACCGTTGCATTCATCTTCGCGACCGGACTCGCTAACGCGCAGCAGGCTGCCTCCGCGCCAGTACCATCGGCGGCTGGATTCGCCGGCAAATGGGTGGTGACTGATGTCGTGTCGTACGCCCCCATCTCAACGGGCATTCCTGGGGCAAAACAGATCCTCGGCAAGGTTCTGGCCATCTCACCGACACGTATCGAATTCAATCACCAGGCCTGCACGCCGCATGACGGCTTCGTGGTCAGCGAGGTGGACAGCGCCATCAAGCTGAAAGAGCTTTACAACGTCTATCCACCGGATGTCGGCTTGCCCGCCCGCACCACGTTGCTCGACAGCGCGAACTGTACGGCCGTTTTCCGCATGGCCGACAACCGCGTCGCGTTCGCGTGGAACGGCGTGATGGTGCGCGCTATCCACAAGCCGTGAACCTTCAATCCCGCACCGGACTCAACACCCCACGCGCATCGGTCTCAACCGCCTCCGACACCAGCGTCTCCAGCGCCAACCCACGCGTCTCGATACCAAGAATCCACACCGCCGCCGCAGCGATCACAAAACACATCGCGCCGAGCGAGAACACACCGCCCTGACCGAACACCGGTAGCACCACGCCCACCACATAAGGTCCGATCAACGAACCCACGCGGCCAATCGCCGACGCGAAACCCGAACCCGTCGCCCGCGCGCCAGTCCCGTACAACTCCGGCGTGTAGGTGTACAACACCGCCCACATCGCAAACAGGAAGAACTGCATCGCGAGCCCGGCGCAGATCAGCAAGGTCGGCGTCTGCGCGTGCAGCGCGGTTTGTCCATACACGTAAGCCATCACCGCACTGCCCGCAAGCGACGCAATGCAAGTCGGCTTACGTCCCCAGCGTTCGACCAGCCAGGCCGCACAGATAAACCCCGGAATACCGCCGAGCGAAATCAGCACCGTGTACAGCACCGACTTCGTCACGGCGAAGCCGGCCTGCTGCATCAACGCGCCGAGCCACGACGTGAGCCCATAGAAACCGAGCAGCGCGAAGAACCACAGGGTCCACACCATGATCGTCCGACGCCGGTACGCTATGCTCCAGATCTCGCGGAACGCGCCCGTGCCCTGAGCGGCCGGCGGCTCGGCGAGCATCGCTGGCGCGCGCAACTGACTCAGCCCGGCCGCTTTCATCACTTTCACTTCAACTTCCGCGAGAATCTTGTCGGCTTCGCCGAAACGTCCGCGATGTTCGAGCCAACGTGGGGACTCCGGCACCACGCGGCGCACGATCAGCACGAACACCGCGGGAATCGCGAGCAGCGCGAACTCCGTGCGCCAGCCGAACGTCGGCAGCACGAAGTACGACACCACGCCCGAAGCAATGAAACCGAGCGGCCAGAATCCGTCCATCAGCGCAATCAGACGGCCGCGCGACGCTGCCGGCACGAACTCCGACAGCAATGTCTGCGCAATCGGAAATTCCATGCCCATGCCGAAACCGAGCAGCACGCGATAAAAGATCAACGCTTCGACGCTCTGCGCCGTCGAACACAAATACGACGCGAGCCCCCACAACACCATGCTCCACTGAAACACCGGCCGGCGTCCGAAGCGATCCGCCAGCAATCCAGCAATCGCCGCGCCGATCACCATGCCGAAGAAGCTCGCGCTGGCCACCAGACCCGCCGTCGCGGTGGATAAGCCGAATTCCGTCCTGATCGAGCCGAGCACGAAGGTCATCGTGCCGAGATCGACGGAATCGAAAAAGAACGCGATCGCGATGATGATGAAAATGGTCCGGTGGTAACCGGAGAACGGCAGTCGTTCGAGTCGGGCGGCTGCGCTCGCGCGAGGCTGATAAGCAGTAGACATGTCATCCCCTGGTTGGTGCGGCGGCTGCCGCGTGGGTACTCCGGCGAGTTTTCAGTAGACGCCGACATAAATCGGCCACATAGAAGAAATACGTCATCGGGATGGAACGGGGGCGTCGTTCCGCACACGCGCGTTTCGTGAGTTACGTTCGCAGACGTGCGCGCGCGGCGCCGGCAATGCGCGCGAGCGTATCCGCACTCAGCCGTGCGGCGATTTTTTCGACGTATTCATGGTGACGCGCCTGCAGCGGCGCACCGAGTTGTTGCGCGAGCAGATAACGGATCAGCGCGATGCGCCGGTGCCGCAGCACGATGCTCTGGTCGAGCAACGCCAGCGCGGCATGGGCATCGCCCTCGTGGCACGCGCGCTCGGTGAGACGCGCGGTGGCTAGACGTGTCGACGTCATGTCGGTCATTCAGCGCGAAAGGCGCGAGCGGTCCGGTTTGGCAACCGCCGCTCGCCGCGCCTTACGACATCAGCGGCTCGGCCGCGTCGAGCATGATCTTTACGAAGTAGTCCGCAAAGCTGCGGCGCACGACAATGTCGAAACTGTTCGCGCCGGTTGGCAGCAACGTGATCGATGCCTTGAAATAGTGGCTCTGCGCACACAGCCCTTCGCCGAACAGTTTGGGATGCAGATCGAGCGGGCAACCGCGCGACAGCACTTCGCGCGTGCGCGTGCCGCTGATTTCGAGCACCGTATAGCCGCTGCCGATATCCACCGCCGACGCGAACACACCCGCGAACGCGGCGCCGAGTTTCGCCTGCAACGGAGCGGTACGCGTCGCGTCGTGTGCGACGGCCGAGCGCGCCAGCCACTCGTCCGGGCCGAGCCACAGCACGTCGTAGCCGTTGCCGCGCGCCACCGTGTTCGCCTTCTCAGGCGGACGGCAGCCGATCACGCTCTCTACTGCGCGCACGAATGCGGCATCACGTGTATCGCCGCGCACGTTCACCAGTTCCAGAAACGGCCGCTCGCCCAGCCTGAACGCCGCGGATGCCGTCGCCTGATGTTTTTTCAGCAGCGCGTCCGCGCCCACCAGCGGCGACTCCTGCCACACGCCAGTCTGTTTGCCGACCGCGCGATCCACGACCGACGCCGTCCCTCTTGTTTCATTCCACATGTTGACGTGCTCCTTCGCTGTCGTAGAACACCGAACTGGTAACCTTCGCTGCAATCTGTTTGCCGCTCGCAAGCGGAATCGTGACCGTCTCGCCGATCTTGTCGAGACCGCCCTTCACGACCGCCATCGCGATCGAGCGCTTCAGGATCGGACTGTAGTAGCTCGACGTGACGTGGCCGAGCATCGGCGCCGTGTCGCCCTGGAACGGTCCGGCGACGATCTGCGACCCTTCGGGTATCACGAACGACGGGTCGTCCGAAAGCAAGCCGACCAGTTGCTTGCGCCCGGCCTTCGCCGTGTCCGAACGGGTCAGCGAACGCTTGCCGAGAAAGTCCTTCGACTTGGCGACGAGCCCGCCCATGCCGAGGTCGTACGGCGTCATCGAACCGTCCGTATCCTGGCCGACGATGATGTAGCCCTTCTCCGCACGCAGCACGTGCATCGTTTCGGTGCCATACGGCGTGATGTCGAATTCCGCGCCCGCGGCCATCAGCGCTTCCCATACCGCGCGTCCGACGTTGGCCGGCACGTTCACTTCATAAGCGAGTTCGCCCGAGAAGCTGATGCGCATCACGCGCGACGCGGCGCCCGCCACGGTGCCTTCGCGATAGCTCATGAACGGGAACGCCGCGTTGGCGAAGTCGATGTCCTGGCAGACCTTCTGCAGCACCTTGCGGCTGTTCGGACCGACCACGGCGAAGGTGGCCCAATGGTCCGTGACCGACGCGAGCCGCACGCGCATGTCCGGCCACTCCGTCTGCAGCCAGCGTTCGAGCCACGTGAGCACGCGTGCCGCGCCGCCGGTGGTGGTCGTCATCATGTAGTGCTGGTCGGCGAGGCGCACGGTCACGCCGTCGTCGAAGACCATGCCGTTTTCGTCGAGCATCAGGCCATAGCGGCACTTGCCGACTTCCAGCTTGCTCCACGGATTCGTATAGACCCAGTTCAGCAGCTTCGCCGAATCGGGGCCCTGAATGTCGATCTTGCCGAGCGTCGAGGCGTCGAGAATGCCAACGCTCGTGCGTACCGCGAGCGACTCGCGCGCCACTGCCGCGGGCAGATCCTCGCCGGCTTTCGGGTAGTACCACGGACGCTTCCAGTTGCCCACGTCCTCGAAGGCAGCGCCGTTTTCCACGTGCCACTCGTGCACCGCCGTCTTGCGCACCGGATCGAGAAACTCGCCCAGCTCGCGGCCGGCAAACGTGCCGAAGGTGACCGGCGTGTAGTTCGGCCGGAACGTGGTCGTGCCGGTCTCGGGAATCGTCTTGCCGAGCGCCTGCGCGAGAATCGCCATGCCGTTGATATTGCCGAGCTTGCCCTGGTCGGTGCCGAAACCCATCGCCGTATAGCGTTTGACGTGTTCGACCGATTCGAAGCCTTCACGCGCCGCAAGGAAAATATCCGCAGCGGAGACGTCGTTCTGGAAGTCGATGAACTGCTTCGGCCCACGCGTAGCCAGTTCGCGTCCGCCGACCAGCCACAGCGGCTGCATCTTCGCTTCCGTGATCTCGGCCACCTGCACCGGATTCGGGCGTGCAACGATGAAGCCCGCCGCGCGCGCCGCCTCGACGCCCGCATCCACCGCGAAGCGGATGCCCTGGCCGAGCGTGAAGTCGCCGGCACAGGCACCGATGCTCGTTTCCGCCTGCATCGCCTTGCCCGGCACGAAGCAGGCCTTCCCGTCATGCCAGTGCGCCTTGCCGCCCGATTGCGCGAACAGATGCAGCACCGGGCTCCAGCCGCCGGACATGGCGAGCAGGTCGCACGACAACTCGCCTTGCTTCGCACCGACCTGTCCGTTCGGATACGACGCCAGTTCGACCGAAGCCACGCGCAGTTTGCCGTGTGCCGCAGTGATCACCGTGCCGCTCATCACCTTGACGCCATAGCGCCTTGCGAGCGCCGGCAGCGTGCCCTTCGATTCGCCCGCGCGCGGATCGACCACCGTCACCTGGGCGCCGGCCGCTTTCAGATCGAGCGCGCACTGGTAGCCGTCGTCGTTGTTCGTGAAGACCACCGCGTTGCGGCCCGGCAGCACCGCATAGCGATGCAGATAGGTCGACACGGCCGACGCCAGCATCACGCCCGGCAGATCGTTGTTGCCGAACACGATGGGCCGTTCATGCGCGCCGGTCGCGAGAATCACCCGTTTCGCGCGGATCTTCCACATCAGTTCGCGCGTGCCCTTGCGCTGCGATACCGGCAGATGCTCGGTGAGCCGCTGCGTGACCGTCACGAGGTTGTGGTCCTGATAGCCGAACGCCGTGCTGCGGCACAGGATTTTCACGTCGGGCATTTGCCGCAGTTCGTCTTCGATCTTGTGCACCCAGTTCAGCGCGGGCTTGCCGTCGATCTCCGCGCGGCACGACAGCAGCGAGCCGCCGAGTTCCGGCTGATCGTCGACCAGCGTCACGCGCGCGCCGGACAACGCGGCTGCGTGCGCGGCCGCGAGGCCGGTCGGGCCGCCGCCCACCACCAGTACGTCGCAATGCGCAAAGCACTTGTCGTAGCGGTCCGCGTCGGTGTGTTCCGGCGCCTTGCCGAGACCGGCCGCGTCGCGGATCACTTCTTCGTACTTCGGCCAGAATTTGCGCGGCCACATGAAGGTCTTGTAATAGAAGCCCGCCGGAATGAAGCGCGCGATCTTCTGGTTGACCGCCATGCGGTCTTTCTCGATGCTCGGCTTCGCGTTCACACTGGTGGCGACGAGTCCCTGGTACAGCTCGACTTCGGTGGCGCGCGCATTCGGCACCGTGTATGCGCCGGTTTCGAGTTGCACCACGGCATTCGGCTCTTCCACACCCGCCGTGACGATGCCGCGCGGCCGGTGATACTTCCAGCTACGCGCCACGAAATGCTCGCCGTTCGCGAGCAGCGCGGAGGCCAGCGTGTCGCCCTGATAACCCTGGTACTGGCGGCCGTTGAACGTGAAGGTCAGTGGCATCGCGCGATTGATGCGCCCGCCGTTGGGGAGTCGGTCTTTCTGGCTCATGGTGCCTTGCCCTCTTGTGCCTGGTTCGGTGCCTGGTTCGGTGCCTGGTTCGGTGCCTTGTTTTGTGCCTTGTTTTGTTCGTTAGGCTCGTTGCTGTCCATCGCGAGCAGCGGTCGCTCGAACGTCTCGTAGCCCTGGATCTCGTAGCTCACGGTGTCGCGCTGCGCTTTGAACCAGCGGCGGCAGCCTTGCGTGTGCAGCCATTGCTCGCGATGCACGCCGCGCGGGTTTTTGCGCATGAACAGGTAGTCACCCCATTCCTTGTCGCTGAGTTTGTCGGTGTCGAGCGGACGGGCAATGTCCGCTTCGCCGCCGCAGGAAAATTCGGTTTCGGCGCGTGGCCCGCACCAGGGGCATTCGATCAACAGCATTGGGTTCTCCAGTGCGTGGCGTTAATGGGCGACGGCGGCGGCGCCGTGCTCGTCGATCAGGTGGCCGGTATAGAAACGGTCCAGCGAGAACGGCGCGTTCAGCGGATGCGGCTCGTCCTTCGCGATGGTGTGTGCGTAGGCCCATCCCGAACCCGGCGTTGCCTTGAAGCCGCCCGTGCCCCAGCCGCAATTGAAATACAGGCCCTTCACATCGGTCTTGCTGATGATCGGGCAGGCGTCCGGCGACACATCCACAATGCCGCCCCACTGCCGGTTCATCCGCACCCGCGAGAACACCGGGAACATTTCGACGATCGCTTCGAGCGTGCCTTCGATAATCTGGAAACTGCCGCGCTGACCAAAACCCGTGTACTGGTCCACGCCCGCGCCGATCACCAGATCGCCCTTGTCGGACTGGCTGATATACGCATGCACCGCATTCGACATCACCACCGTATTGACCACCGGCTTGATCGGCTCCGACACCAGCGCCTGCAACGGGTGGCTCTCCAGCGGCAGCCGCACGCCGGCCATGTCGGCGAGTGTCGACGTATTGCCCGCCGCCACCACCGCGACTTTCTTCGCCTTGATGAAACCCTTCGTGGTGTCCACGCCGACCACCTGGCTGCCGTTGCGGCGAATACCCGTGACCTGGCAGTTCTGCACGATATCGACACCGGCCTGATCCGCGCCGCGCGCGAAACCCCAGGCCACCGCATCGTGACGCGCCACGCCGCCGCGGCGCTGGATCGACGCGCCGAGCACCGGGTAGCGGCTGTTCAGATTGATGGTCGGCTCGATTTCCTTGATCTGCGCGGGCGTGAGGAATTCGGCGTCCACGCCGTTCAGCCGGTTCGCATTCACGCGGCGCTCGGTGTCGCGCACGTCCTGCAACGTATGCGCGAGATTCATCACGCCGCGCTGGCTGAACATGACGTTGTAGTTCAAGTCTTGCGACAACCCTTCCCACAACTGCATGGCTTTCTCGTAAAGCGCGGCCGACTCGTCCCACAGGTAATTCGAGCGCACGATGGTCGTATTGCGCGCCGTATTGCCGCCGCCGATCCAGCCCTTCTCCAGCACGGCGACATTGCGCACGCCGTGCTCTTTCGCCAGGTAATACGCGGTGGCGAGACCATGCCCGCCGCCGCCGACGATCACGACGTCGTATTCACGTTTGGGCTCGGGGCTCTTCCACTGTCGCTCCCAGTTCTCGTGATACGACATCCCGTTGCGCAACAGGCTGAATATCGAATAGCGGCTCATCGTCGGTCCTTGTGGATACTCGTGCTTAATGCTTCGTTACTGTTCAACACTCGATGACGTTCACGGCCAACCCGCCGCGCGACGTCTCCTTGTATTTCGTCTTCATGTCGGCGCCGGTTTCGCGCATCGTCTTGATCACATTGTCGAGCGATACGTAATGCTGGCCGTCGCCCTTCATCGCCATGCGCGCGGCGTTCAGCGCCTTGATCGCGCCCATTGCGTTGCGTTCGATGCACGGAATCTGCACGAGCCCGCCGACCGGGTCACAGGTCATGCCGAGGTTGTGTTCCATGCCGATTTCGGCAGCGTTTTCCACTTGCGTCGGCGTGCCGCCCATCACGGCGGCGAGCGCCGCGGCGGCCATCGAGCACGCCACGCCCACTTCGCCCTGGCAGCCCACTTCGGCGCCGGAGATCGACGCCGTTTCCTTGTAGATGATGCCGATCGCCGCGGCCGTCAGCAGGAAGTTGACGATGCCTTCGTCGTTCGACGCGTGCATGAACTTCACGTAGTAGTGCAGCACGGCGGGAATCACGCCGGCCGCGCCGTTGGTCGGCGCCGTGACGACGCGCCCGCCCGCCGCGTTTTCTTCGTTGACGGCCATTGCGTACAGGTTGACCCAGTCGAGCATGGAGAGCGGATCGCGCAACGACTCTTCCGACCGCGAGCGCAGTTGCGCGCACAGATCGGCGGCCCGGCGCTTCACGTGCATCGGGCCGGGCAATTCGCCGCGCACCTTGCAGCCGCGTTCGACGCAAGCGGACATGGCGCGCCAGATGGCCAGCAGCCCTTCGCGTACTTCCTGCTCGGGACGCGCCGCGCACTCGTTGCGCAGCGTGATCTGCGCGATCGACAGGCCCGTTTCGCGGCAGACGCGCATCAGATCGTCGCCGGTACGGAACGGATACGGCACCTGGGCGCCGGCGCGCACGCCGTTCACGCGATCGCCTTCGCGATTCACCACGAAGCCGCCGCCGATCGAGTAATACTCCTTCTCCACCAGCAGTTGACCGTTTTCGTCGAAGGCCTGAAAGCGCATGCCGTTCGGATGCACGATGGCCGAACCCGGCGCGCCCGGCATCAGCTTGCGGAAGAAGCCGAGATGCTCGCGTTCGTCGAATTTCACGGCATGCTTGCCGAGCAGAACCAGTTGTCTGGTCGCGCGGATGGTCTGCAGGCGTGGCTCGATCAGGTCCGGGTCGATAGAATCGGGCAGATTGCCTTCGAGTCCCAGCAGCACCGCCTTGTCCGTGCCGTGCCCTTTGCCGGTTGCGCCGAGCGAGCCGAACAGATCGACCTTCACGCTGCGCACGAAGCCGAGCAGATTGGCGTCTTCGATATGCGAGGCGAAGCGGCATGCAGCGATCATCGGCCCGACCGTGTGCGAGCTGGAAGGACCGATGCCGATCTTGAACAGATCGAAGACGCTGACGTTCATGGCGTGCCTTGTGCGTTGCGATGCCGTGGGTGGATTTGCCCCTATTGCACCGCACGTCAATTTGAATCGATAGAATAAAAACGGCATGACCGTGGGATAGTGGCGTCAAGCGGGCCGCCGGCAAAGCGCCGCGGCGCATTTACGAAGACTTCTGACGCATTTGCGACAGGCGCCGGGCTTGCGGCTGGCGATGCTGGCGGCACGGCGCCGCCCGGCACGCGCGCGGCGCCCGTCATTCCCGGTGCTATGCTTGATCCAACCCTTTCCCTTGCTGGCTGCGTGCATGAATTCCGCTGAACCGCTTCCCCTTCAATCGATAGACGGCACTTCGAAGCAGCGCATCCGCTTCGGCATCATCCTGTTGCCGAATTTCACGCTGACGGCGTTCTCGGGTTTCGTCGACCTGCTGCGCCTGTCCGCGGACGAAGGCGACTTCAGCAAGCCGGTGCGCTGTTCGTGGAGCGTGATAGGGGAAACCCTCGCTCCGGTGCGAGCGAGCTGCGGCATTCAGATCACGCCGTGGGAAACGTTCGACACCGCCGAACCGTTCGATTACGTGGTGGTGGTAGGCGGCCTGCTGCATTCCGGGCCCGCCGCGAATGACGCGACGCTTGCCTTCATCCGCCGCGCCGCCGCTGCCGATGCGACGCTCGTCGGCATGTGCACGGGGGTGTTCTCGCTGATGCGCGCGGGCGTGCTGGACGGCCACCGTATCTGCGTGAGCTGGTTTCACTACTGGGATTTCATCGAACGCTTTCCGTCGGTCAACGAGGAGGCGCTGGTCGCCGACAGGCTGTTCGTGATCGACCGCCGGCGTATTACGTGTTCAGGCGGACGCGCGTCGATCGATGTGGCTGCTGCGATATTGTTGCGCCATTTCGAAACCGCCACGGTGCAGAAGGCGTTGCGTATTCTGCTTGTCGACGACATGCAGAAAGGCAATGCGCCGCAGCCGCATCCACCGGGACTCGCGCCGGCCGCGCATCCGAAGGTGAAGCGCGCGATTCTGCTGATGGAACAGCACGTGGGTCGTTCTTTATCGCTCGATGAACTCGCGCGCAAGCTGGATCTTTCGCCGCGTCAGTTGGAGCGGCTTTTCAAAGCGCAGACGGGGAAGGCGCCGCAGGCTTACGCGAAGCAGGTGCGTTTGCGCACCGCCGCGTGGTTGCTTACGAGTTCGGATAAGACGGTGGCCGACATTGCGTCGAGCTGCGGGTTTTCGGATGCTTCGCATTTGGGCCGTGAATTCCGCAAGCAATTCGGTTTGCCGCCGATGATGTATCGCGAGCAGCGCGGCACCGCGGCGGAGGCGGAAGATAGCGGGGATTATGATGAGACGTTTCCGGGGCGGGCGCGGGCGATTTGAGGTTGCTTAGGGACACGACTTTGCCAGGCACTCCCCCGGTGTAAGCGCGCGGCCAACAGGCGGCCGGCCACTCCGCCCGGACTCTCTTTAATTCTGTTTCTTATCATCGTCGTCCCTATTGGTTGTACTTGGATCTAGCCCAAGCACCCTATAAGGACTGCAACAAACGAAAAATCCGACAACTCCTAAAAATACGGCATCCATTCCCCGAATCCAACGCGAGTCGACAAACATCGACAAACCCCGTAGGAACACTGAACCGCAACCGTCAGACGACAAGGAACCGCAACGCGGAAATGACTGATCCGCCAGCAACCCACGAAACCGCCGGTCAAGGCCTGAATAGACAGCGGAGAAAAAAGGGCGACGTAAAAAGCATCCCAACGAATGCCCATCCGTCGCCCCATCCTCAACCCAACCTCACTTCCCCGCTACATAAGCCTTAACAGCCGGCAACCCATCCTTCCCGTCATAAGTCTTCACCCCCGCCAGCCACTTGTCGAGCACTGCCGGATTCGCCTTCAACCATTCGCGCGCGGCCTTATTCGGGTCGGTCTTGTTCATGATAGGCAGCATCACGTGATTCTCGATATCGGTCGTGAACTGCAGGTTCGACACCAGCTTCGCAACATTCGGACAGCGCGCCGAATAGTCGCTCGGCGTGACCGTCAGCACTTTGGCTTCGCCATAATTCGGCCCGAACACGTCGTCACCGCCGGACAGATAATCGAGCTTCATCTGCACGTTCATCGGATGCGGCTCCCAGCCGAGAAACACAATCGGTTTCTTCGCGCGAATCGCGCGGTTCACCTCAACCAGCATGCCCGCCTCGCTCGACTCCACCAGCTTGAATTTGCCGAGCCCGTACTGATTGGTGTCGATCATCTTCTTGATCAACGCATTGCCGTCGTTGCCCGGCTCGATTCCATAGATCTTGCCGTCGAGCTTGTCGTAGTTTTTAGCGATGTCGGAGAACGTCTTGATGCCGGACTGATACGCGTAATCCGGCACCGCCAGCGTGTATTTCGCGCCGGTCAGATTCGGCGTGGGCAGTACCGTGAGCTGGCCGGACTTCCTGAACGGATCGATCATCGGGTCCATGGTCGGCGACCAGTAGCCGAGGAACACGTCGATCTGCTTGCTCTTCACGCCCGCGAAGGTAATCGGCACCGAAGCGATCGTCTTGGTCGGCTTGTAGCCGAGCCCTTCGAGCACGGTCGACGCGAGCCCGGTGGTCGCCGCGATATCGGTCCAGCCCACATCGGCGAAGCGGACGTCGCGGCAGGCAGCAGGTTCCGCAGCGAAGACAGACGACACAGACAGCGCGCACAACGACGCAGCCCACAAACGTTTCATGGCGTTCCCTCAGGGTGATTGATGCTTGACTGGTGTTGATGAAGCGATTTGTTTTACGCCGCCCGGTTCGGGCGGCTTTTTATGCATTGCATGACACAGCGCATTACGCGGACAAACGCCGCTCGACGCTCGGCGCATGACCGAATTGCGCACGATAAGCCTTGCTGAAATGACACGGCGAATGAAAACCGCACACCGCCGTCACGCGCGCAATTGACGCATCCGTGTTGCGCAGCAGTTCGCGCGCGCGCCGCAAACGCAGCGTCAGGTAATAATGCGTCGGCGACACGTTCAGGAACATCTTGAACATGCGCTGTAAATGACGCTGCGACAGATGCACGAGCCGCGCGAGTTCATCGAGCGACAAAGGCTCCTCGATATTCGCTTCCATCAGCCGCACTACTTCGATCAACTCCGCGCGCGAGAAACCGACCCGTGCGTCGACGGGAATGTGCTGATAGTCAGTCGAACTACGGATCCGCTCGACGATAAACTGCTCGGACACCTGCGCTGCAACCGCATGGCCCAGCCGCAGGGCGACCAGGTTGAGCATCAGATCGAGCGGCGCGGTGCCTCCCGTGCAGGTCATGCGATCGCGGTCGATCACGAATAGTTCGTCGGCAAAACGCACATGCGGGTAGGTCTTGTGCAACGGCGACATGTCTTCCCAGTGCACGGTGCAGCGATAACCGTCGAGCAATCCAGCCGCCAGCAACGCGTACGGCCCCGTGCAGATACCACCGAGCGGAATGCCTTTTGCAGCGATGTCGCGCAGCAACGCAATCACCGTGTCGTCCACGTAATCGCGCACATGCCAGCCGGCGCAGACGATCAGCACGTCCGGCGTGCCGGCTTCGGCCAGCGTCGTGGTGGGTTTCACCGTGATACCGTTGCTCGCTCGCGCCGGCTCGCCGTCCGGCGTGATCACCGACCACCTGTAGTGCTGCGCGCGGCCCACGTAGTTGGCCATGCGCAGAACCTCGACCGCGCTGGTGAACGCGATCATCGAAAAGTTCGGCAGCGTGAGGAAGCCGAAGTGCGCGAGCCCGGACAGCGGCGAATCGGCTTGGGGCTCGACCGGCGTGATCGCGTCGCGCTTCATAGGCGGCTCAGCCGTGTTGCGCCGCCGGCTCGCGGCGCACTTTCATGATGCTGCGCAAGCCGGACAGCAACGGCGCGCGCGCCATGCCCGGCGACCGGCCGAAGCTCTCCGTGATGCGGTCCAGAATGATCGCGAGCATCACGACCGAAAGACCGCTCTCGAAGCCGAGCCCGATATCGAGCCGCTGAATACTCGCCAGCACGTCGTTGCCGAGACCGCCCGCGCCCACCATCGAAGCGATGATCACCATGGAAAGCGCCATCATGATGGTCTGGTTCACGCCGGTCATGATGGAAGGCAGCGCGTTCGGAAACTGCACCTTGTAGAGCAATTGCCACGGCGTGCAGCCAAATGCCTGCCCTGCTTCGACGATTTCCCGGTTCACGTGCTTGATACCGAGCGACGTGAGACGCACCGCCGGCGGCATGGCGAAAATCACGGTGGAAAGAATCCCCGGCACGCGGCCCAGCCCGAACAGCATGGCGGCCGGGATCAGATAGACAAACGCCGGCATGGTCTGCATCAGGTCGAGCACGGGGCGCACGATCATCTCGACGGTGCGGCTCTTCGCGGTCCAGATGCCGAGCGGCACGCCGAGCAGCAGGCTGATCAACGTGGAAGACAAGGTCAGGCCGAGCGTGATCACCATCTGATCCCAGAACCCGGTGCCGTAAATCAGCAGCATGGCGAGCAGCGTGAACAGCGCGAAACGCCAGCCCACCCGCCACAGCCCGATGCCGACAAAAAACGCCATGAGCGCCCACATCGGCACGGCCTGCAAACCGTGTTCGATCACCGCGGCAAAGCTCTCGATGACCTTACCGATGGAATCGAAAGTTTTTGCGTCGTGGTCGAGCAGGTAATGAACGCCGTGATCGACCCAGGCGCCAAGTGGAATGACTTCAGACATGGGAACTCCGATGGCGCGTAAGAACGTTCAGCACGTTCGTCTTGTTGACCGAACCACAGTAGGAGCCGTCGGCCTCGACAACCGGCAGCGGCGCGCGGCTCGCCACCACGCGTTCGACGACATCGTCGAGCGGTGTGGTGCGGCGAATGCATTCGATCTGATTGAGCTGCGGCGAAGCGCTGCCCATTGCGTCGCGGCACACGAAACCGCGAATCTTGCGTTCGCTGTCGAGCACGAATGCGTAGTCGGCACTGCCGTTGAGCGTGGCGGCCACGCTCGACGCGTCGATCTGCGGCGAGTGCTGCATGAGCGGCACGGCGTCGGTCTGCATCAGATCGCCGGCGGTCAGATAGCGGCTCGTGTCGATGCCTTCGAAGAACGCGCGCACATAATCGTCGGCGGGATTGGTGATGATCTGCTGCGGCGTGCCGACCTGCACGACCCGGCCGCCTTCCATGATCGCGATACGGGTGCCGATGCGCATCGCCTCCTCCAGATCGTGCGACACGAACAGGATGGTGCGCTGCTGCTCGCGTTGCAGATCGAGCAGAACGTTCTGCATTTCCTTGCGCTTGAGCGGATCGAGTGCGGAGAACGCCTCGTCCATGATCATCAGCGACGGGTTGACCGCCAGCGCCCGTGCAAGACCCACGCGCTGCTGCATGCCGCCGGAGAGCTGCGCGGGCAGTTTCTCCGCGAACGGCGCGAGACCGACCTGTTCGAGCACCGTCATTGCGCGTTTTTCGCGTTCCTTGCGGCCTACGCCTGCCACTTCGAGGCCGAATGCCGCGTTGGACAGCACGGTTCGCTGCGGCATCAGCGCGAAGGACTGGAACACCATGCTCATGTCCTTACGGCGCAACGCCGTCAGTTCGGAGCGCGGTACGCTGGCCACGTCGCGGCCGTCGATCAGCACCTTGCCGGCCGTCGGTTCGACCAGCCGGTTGATCAGACGGATCAGCGTCGACTTGCCGGAACCCGACAGGCCCATCAAGACGAAGATCTCGCCTTCCTTGACTTCGAACGATACGTTGTGAACGCCGACAATCTGACCGGTGCGCGCAAACACTTCCTCTTTCGTTGCGCCACCAGCTAGCATGCCGATCGCCTGCTTCGGGTTGGTGCCGAACACTTTGCACAGCCCTTCGACCACGACCTTGGGGGAATTCATTGAATGCTCTCCTATGTCGACCGGAGTTGACGCTTTAGTTGTCGGCCGGAGTTCGCGCTTTAGCTGTCAATGCAAAACTCGCTACTCCGATCCCATGCAAAGCACTTACTCCAGTCCCATGCAAGATAGTTGCTGCGGTGGCGGACCTCCGTCCGCGCTGTGCATACATAGTTGCCAGAAAAAAGTACGCCTAGCCGACTATTTGCGACAAGCACATGAGGAAATACGACACCCGTCTCGGGCGGGCACCGGGCGGCTGCGGTCGGAGCCTTGCTGGGAAAGGGTTTGGAGGGTGTTCGGGAGTGGATTGACGCGTGTCGCGCCAGAGCAAGTAGAAGCGGCGCGGGGCGAAAAAAGTGTTCAGCGAGGCCGGCGACGGGAGTTGCGGCGGCGCACCAGACGCTGGCACCTCAACCGGTTAGCGTAAACCCCGAATCCGCACGATGGTCGGAAGGATAGTACGCCGCCCTTCCTTGGAGAACCAGGGTGTAACCGCCTGTGCAGCGCTAGTCGCCGTAGGGAACCGACCGGCGCTGTTCCCACCGCGACGATCTCGCGATGCTGAGTAACCAGTCAAGCGCCGCATAGCCGCGTTCCGTAACGGAGAGGGTTAGCCAGGCGCCCCCGGCGCATTGAACAGCCGGTTTGCGGACAGTATATTGCCGGCGCTCACATTGAATGAGTTCACGACGTAGCAACTCGGAAAATACTCCGGGCTGAAATGACACGTCCATATGGCGGCCGCAGGCCATGTGAAGACCTTCAAGCATATCCGCGTTGGTCGGGACAATGCGCCCTACGCTGCCTTGACTGGAGAGATTGAACATGGACAACTCAATGAAGATCGAGCGCCGGTTGCACAGACGCAAATACTTAGAACAGTTCCTTGCGAAGCGGAAAACGCTCGTTCATCACGCGCGAGCCAATATAGAACCTTTGCATCTCTTCACAATGCTCGACGAGTTCCTGCCGTCGAGTTAGTCGGGCGACCTTGGTCAGATTTTTATAGATATCACTGACCGGCGACTCGAAGCGCAGTTGAACCTTCGACAGATTGACCAGAATCTGCTCTGCGTCGTCTTTGTGATTGAAACGCTCCGCCAGCAGTTCGAGATGGTCATGCAAGTCCTCAGGGTCCAGCCTGGTACGTGCAACCAGTGCCGGCGCAACTGTTACGTCGTGGATCGAGAGATCCTTGAAGATCAACGAATAATGTGGATTTGGAATGTCCGCGTACTGAAAATCGAGGCTTAGAATCCGGCGATTGTTTGAGGTCAGATTTAACGCCGCATGAGGAACCGTCGATTCCAGAATCCAGATGTCACCTCTTCGCATCCGGAAGACCCCAAACTTTTCCTCGGTATGGTAGGAATCGATACAGGTTTCAAGGGGAATCAGAATGCGGACATAGCGGTCTTTCTCTTCTGACAGCTCCAGAAAATCGGTGTGCGGAATGACAAGACCATTGACGAGATTGCGTACGCGCGCCATTCGCATGTGTTCCACATCGAAATAGTTTTCGATGATCTGGCTGATGTACGAGGTCGCGGTTCCCACCTGGGTTCGAATGGCCGGATGGTCATAATCGGAATATTGGGTGTCGGTCCACTCGCCAGTTCTGTTCCAAAGCGAATGGTTGATCCATGTGCCCGAACTGAATTCATCGTACTGCTCCTTGATGACCGGCAACTCGGACAGTACTTTCAGATCCTTCTTGAGCAAAGCATTGTCGAACTGGATGCGACCCACAAGGCGAGTTTTTGTCACCATGTCTACAGCTCCTTTCGTAAAGTTCCAACACAATGTTCGTGTGATGTACCCGTTCCGTGATGCATTGATCAATTCGGCGGATTCGCCTCGCGTTGATAGTCTGGAAGACGCGTTCAGCAGATGTCCCGAAACCGGCTCAACTGGTTCTCGGCTCGTTGCCATCGGCCCGCTTCGCAGGCCTCCAGAGTGGCTTCTTCGACAAGACGAGCGAAAAAACGACACCGGCGACGAGTCCCCACAAGGCCGACCCCAAGCCGAAGAACGACATGCCGGAAACCGTGACCACGAACGTAATGACAGAGGATTCGCGATCGGCCTCGGCAGCGACCGACGATGAGAGACTTGTGACGAGCGTTCCGAGCAGCGCCAGACCCGCCAGGGTACTGGTGAGCCCCTCGGGCAGCCGCGCGAAGAGCGCGATGACGGAAGCCCCAAACGTGCCGACGCAGAGGTAACCGACGCCACAGACCACACCGGAGATATATCTGCGCTGGGGATTCTCGTGGCATTCCGGGCTCGCGCACATGGCCCCGACGATTGCCGCAGGGTTGATGCCGGAGTTGCCGAACAAGGCAAGAGGAATGGACATCAGTCCGCTGGCGCCGACGACCGATTTGGGCGATATGTCATAACCCGCGTTACGAAGAATATGGATCGAGGTTGCGTATTGGGTCAGGGCGAGCAGAAGCAACGGCAGGCCGAGTCCGACGAGTGCCTCGACAGAAAAGCTTGGGAGGGTGAATTCGGGCTTGACGATGGTCAGGTCGAGCCCTTGGGCGGTGAAGTTCGTGCCCGGCAGAGCCAGGATGACGCCTGTCAGCAGCGCAAGCGCGACGGCGTAACGCGGGATGAAGCGCCGACAGGCGACGTACGCGACTACCACAGGCAGCACAACGGCGGGCGTGGATTGGAGCGAGCGGAAGATCCCCGCGCAAAACTCGAAGAGCACGCCAGCAATCATGGCAGACAGAAGATGTGCGGGCAGATGCTGGATCAGTCTGCCGAACAGACCCGACAAGCCAAGAATTGCGATGATGACTGTCACTACCAGATAACAGCCGATCACCTCGCTGAATGGATAGTGAGCAAGTCCGGTAATCAGCAGTGCCACGCCGGGTGTGGACCACGCGCCGATGACCGGCATTCTGTGCCGCAGGCTAAGCCAGAGACCTAATAAGCCGGCACCGATGGAAACCGCCCAGATCCAGGTTGACAGCAGACTGTGCGAGAGATGCCCGGCCTGCGCCGCTTGCACGACGATCAACACCGGCCCGCTGTATGTTGCTACGAGCGCGATGCCCCCTGCGATGGCGGCGGACGCGGAGAAATCCGCGCGCATTCTGGAAAACATCGTGTGTATCTCCGATGGACCGGGAGAACTCGGTCGGCTAGGTCGCAAGATCAGCGTGTTCGAGACGCTGAGAGCACTCTTGGACGTATGCTATTCGCACGGCCAACGGAAGGGATTGGGATTGGTCTATTTATGCGGGAGGAAACTTCCGATGCGCGAACGTGGCGAACGGATAGAGGCTTCCGGTTAGAACGCCCGATGCAGGCTCGCCGGAAAAAAGCTGACTGTTACCCTGGGTGTTACCTTTGTAGAAGGGTTCAGGAAAGACCTCGAAACGGCCGTGCCGCACGCGCGAAGCAGCGTTCGGCCGTCACGAAACCGACACCCCCAACAGACGCCCCACGCCGAACGTAAACGCAGCCGCGATCAATCCGATCACGACTTGCCGCAACGCTGAAAATGCGGCGCTGCGTCCGTTAAAGAGCGACGTGAACACGCCGATCGACGCAAGCGCCAGCATGCTGAGCACCACGCATTGCACGATCGCGTTGTAGTCGCGAGTCCACAGAAACGGCATCACCGGGAAAATCGCGCCCAGCGAAAAGAGGCAGAACGACACGCCCGCAGCGGACCAGGGATTGCCGCCCAGTTCCGCGGGATCGAGTCCGAGTTCTTCGCGCGTCAGGGTGTCGAGCGCTTTATTCGGGTCGCGCATCATTTGCGAGGCGACCCGCTTGGCCTCGTTCGCGTCGAGACCCTTGGCGCGATAGATCAGCGCGAGTTCGTGCTCTTCGGCCTCCGGCGTCTCTTCGATCTCCTGGGCCTCTTTTGCGATCTGCGTGCGGGCGAGTTCGCGGGCGTTGGTCACCGAGAGCCATTCGCCCAGCGCCATCGAGCACGCGCCGGCAATGAGCCCCGCAAGGCCCGTCAGCAGAATCGCCTTGTTGCCGGTTCCCGCGCCGGCCACGCCCATGATCAGACAGAAGTTCGAGACGAGGCCGTCGTTGGCGCCGAGCACGGCGGCGCGCAGATCGTTGCCCGCCCCCACGCCCTTGTGCCACTGCTCGGCGGCGGCGATGCGCGCGCCTTGCGACAGGTTCGCGTCGCCGCCATGCGCCAGCGTGCGGACAATGGCGGCGTGATGCTGCTCGTCGGCCGACATGCGGCCCGCGTCCGGCTGCCCCTCGTATTTGTTGCGATCGGCGTATTCCGCCGCAGCGAGCGTGGGCAGCACGAAACTCGCGCCGAACAGGCGGACCAGGGCTTTCATGAGGCGCGTTTTTACGGCGTGACCGGCGCCCTTCGGCTCAAGCCCATTGGCCCGCAGTTTGTCGGCCCAGACCTGCGCATGATCGCGCTCGGACCTTGCGAGGTCGCCGTACACCTGCTTGCGCGTGTCGTCTTTCTCGGCCTCGGCGAGTGTTTCGTATAACGCGGCGCTGTGCAGTTCATCGGAGAGATTGGTTTTATATCGTTTTATTTCCTGTCGGGATGCCATGATCGTGTGCCTGGGTTTCGAGTCGCTGGCGAAAGCGTAATCGATTCAGGCACGAAAAACATCAAAGCCCTAAAGCCTGTCTTGAGCGAGAACCGCAACGCTTCTCATCAACATTCGATCATCAACGTTCGAGCATGCCGGATCATTGCGCCGCGGGCGCGGTCCGATACCCTCGCCGCCCCACTGCCAACGCCAGCACAGCCGAAACCGCGAGGCTCGCCGCCACCACATAGAGCCCGGCGGCATATCCGCCCGTCACGCTCTTCAGCCAGCCGATCGCGAACGGGCCGACGAAGCCGCCCAGATTGCCGAGCGAGTTGATCATGGCAATGCCGGCAGCGGCCCCCGCGCCCGACAGAAAGGTGCTCGGCATCGCCCACAACGGCGCCTTGGCCGCGCTGATGCCCACGTTCACCACGACCAGCGCCAGCACGACGCCAACCGCCGTGTCCGCGACACCAGCCCAGCCGAGCCCGAGTGCCGCCGCCACGCACGGAATCACCACATGCCAGGTGCGCTCGCCGCGACGGTCCGAATGACGCGCCCACACCACCATGCCGATGACCGCCAGCACGCTCGGAATGGCGTTCAACGCACCGGTGCCGAGCGCGCTGAAACCGTACTGGCGAATGATGAGCGGCGCCCACAAGCCAAGCGTGTAGAGTCCCGCGGATGTGCCGAAATAGATCATCGACATGATCCAGATACGCGGGTCGCGCAACGCGGCGAGCGCGCCGGCGGCATGGCCCGCGTGCGCTTCGCGCCCCATCCGTTCTTCGCGCAAGGTGGCGATGAGCCAGGCCTTTTCATCGGCGGCAAGCCAGGTGGCTTTGTCCGGGGAATCGGTGAGCGCCTTCAATACCGCAAAGCCGAGCAGGACGGCGGGAATCGCCTCGACGATGAAAAGCCACTGCCAGTCCTTCAAGCCGAACAAGGCGGGCATCTGCATGATCGCGCCGGAAATGGGCGAGCCGATCGCCGTCGACAAAGGCGCGGCCGCCATGAACGCGGCGGCCGCGACGGCGCGCTGGCGGGCGGGAAACCACTGGCTCAGGTAAAGGATGATGCCGGGGAAGAACCCGGCTTCGGCTACGCCCAGCAGAAAGCGCAGCGTATAGAACGAGGTCGGCCCGGAAACGAATGCCGAGGCCGCCGATACCAGGCCCCATGTCACCATCACGCGCGCAATCCAGATGCGCGCGCCGACCTTGTTGAGGATGAGATTCGACGGCACCTCGAACAGAAAATAGCCGAGGAAGAAAATGCCGCCGCCGAGCCCGAACATGGTCGGCGTGAGGCCGAGATCCTTGTTCATGGTGATGGCCGCAAAGCCGACGTTCACGCGGTCGAGAAAGCTGACGAAGTAAAGCAGCATCACAAAAGGCAAAATGCGCCAGGTCAGCTTGCGAACCACACGGGCCTGCAATTCATCGTTCATACCTGTCTCCACTCGATCTCTGCAAGATGCAGTGACATCGCCCGTGACGTATCGGTCCGGGCGTTATGTTTATGTTTCTGTGCGATGGAGGCGAGCCGCCTCAGGCAGCCTTGACGCTGGCTACCGGTACGGCCGGCGAGCCGGCCGCGAGGAGCGCGCAAACGGCGTCAGTCACCTGCGCGGTCGTGGCCGTGCCGCCCAGGTCGCCCGTATGCAGCGACGGGTCCGCGGTAACGCGCTCGATGGCCGCCATCAGTTGCCGCGCGGCGGCGGGCTCGCCGAGGTGGTCCAGCATCATCACCACCGACCAGAAGGTGCCGACCGGATTCGCGAGGCCTTTGCCCATGATGTCGAAGGCGGAGCCGTGAATCGGCTCGAACATGGACGGATAGCGGCGCTCGGGGTCGAGATTGGCGGTCGGCGCAATGCCGAGACTGCCGGCCAGCGCCGCGGCCAGATCGCTGAGGATGTCGGCGTGCAGGTTGGTCGCGACGATCGTGTCGAGCGTGGCGGGCCGGTTGACCATGCGTGCGGTGGCGGCGTCGACCAGTTCCTTGTCCCAACGAACGTCCGGAAACTCCTTCGAGACCTGCACCGCGATCTCGTCCCACATGACCATGGCGTGGCGCTGCGCGTTGCTCTTGGTGATCACGGTCAGCAGTTTGCGCGGCCGCGACTGCGCAAGCCGGAACGCAAAACGCAGAATGCGCTCGACACCGGCGCGCGTCATCATCGAGACGTCGGTGGCGACTTCGATCGGATGGCCCTGGTGAACGCGGCCGCCCACCCCGGCATATTCGCCCTCCGAGTTTTCGCGCACGATCACCCAGTCGAGATCCTGCGGTCCGCAGCGCTTCAACGGCGCGTCGATGCCCGGCAGGATGCGCGTGGGCCGCACGTTCGCATACTGATCGAAGCCCTGGCAGATTTTCAGGCGCAATCCCCACAGCGTGACGTGATCGGGAATATGCGGGTCGCCCGCCGAGCCGAACAGGATTGCGTCCTGATGGCGAATCGCGTCCAGTCCGTCGGCCGGCATCATCACGCCGTGCTCGCGGTAATAGTCGCCGCCCCAATCGAAATTCTCGAACTCGAAGCCGAAGGCGTCGCTGCGCGCGGCGATGGCTTCCAGCACGCGCCGGCCTGCGGGCACGACTTCCTTGCCGATGCCGTCGCCGGGAATGGTTGCGATGCGATAGGTCTTCATTGAGCGTCTCCATGATGTTGTGAAAGCATGGATCGCATCGTAGAACGGCCACGGCCCGTCAATACGCTGCTAGACTCAAAGCATCCTTAACTCAAGGTTAACAATAAGCCGCTTCATGACCGCGTCGATACAGCCGGACGACTTCGCCTTTTTCTCCACGCTTGCCGCGAGCGGCAGCCTGACAGCGGCCGCGCGCGAACTCGGCCTGAGCACGGCGGCCGTAAGCAAACATCTGGCGCAGATGGAATCGCGCGCGGGCGTCTCGCTCGTCAACCGCACGACGCGGCGCATGAGCCTCACGCCCGAAGGCGATCTGTATCTGACGCGCGCGCGGCGCATCCTGAACGACATGGACGACCTCGCCCAGTTGCTCGGCGGCTCGCAGGCGGCACCCAAAGGCCTGCTGCGCGTCAACGCGACACTCGGTTTCGGGCGCAGCCACGTGGCGCCGCTGATCTCGACATTCGTGCGGCGCTTTCCCGAAGTCGACGTGCAATTGCAACTGTCAGTCGACCCGCCGCCGCTCAGCGACGACGCCTTCGACGTGTGCGTGCGTTTCGGCGAGCCGCCGGATGCCCGCGTGATCGCGCGCCGGGTCGCGTCGAACCGGCGCCTGCTGTGCGCCTCGCCGCGGTATCTCGCGCAGCGGCGCGCGCCGCGCAGCCCGGCGGAATTGGCGCAACACAACTGCATCGGCATTCGCCAGGGCGGCGACGGTTACGGCCTCTGGCGTCTGACGAGCGGACGCGGCGCGGCGGAAAAGACCGAGACCGTGCGCGTGCGGGGCAACCTGACCACCAATGACGGCGAAATCGCGGTGAAATGGGCTCTGGACGGCCACGGCATTCTGATGCGCGCCGAATGGGATATCGCGGAGTATCTCGCCGATGGCCGGCTCGTCCACGTCATGCCCGACTACCGCACGCCGGGTGCGGATATCTACGCAGTGTACCCGCAGCAGTTACAGATGACCGCGCGCGTCAAGGCGTTCGTCGATATGCTGATCGAGACGCTTGGCGGGCGTTGAATGGGTTTGGCTGAGTCGCGCTGCAACGTTCACGGACGCGAGTGCGCGCGGCCCGGCGATGCGTACCGGTAGCCGCGCGAAGCTCAGTCACGCCGAGCGGCATTCCTCACGATTACTGGCTCGCACCTGCTCCAACGCCGGCCTTCTTCTCCGCTTTCTGCAACTTGTCCGGATAGTTCGGGTCGTTCTGGCCCGGCTGATAACCTGCGTCTTCGAGCTTCTTCAGTTCGGCATTCTTTTTGGCGCGCGCTTGCTTGCGTGCCGCTTTGCGCTCGGCTTTGGTGGGTTTTGCGCCGCTCGCCGCGGCGGGCGCCGCCGTAGCCGCGGCGCCGCTGGCGTCCTGGGCCGCGGCAAGCGGAATGCTGCCTGCCACCAGGGCGGTGACGGCGAGTCCGAGCATGATCTGTTTAATGGCAAAGCTCTTCATTTTCAAAATCCCCTCTCGAAAGTTGGCAATAGCCTCGAAGCCTGTCTGCAAGCCTTTGTTCACGACAGCGAGCCGCACAGTATTCAGTGCGGACTCGCGGGTAGAGCTTACATGCAAACGATTAAAAGAGTATTTTCAGCGCCCCGAACGGGTGTGTTACGTTGTCGAGCAGACGAACGTCACGAACCGGCCGTGCGCGCCGCGTACTCTTCCTGCAATTTCCGCCACAAAATCTTGCCGCTGCCCGACTTCGGCAGCGACTCGACAAACTCGACGATGCGCGGCGCCTTGTACGACGCCATCTGCTCATGCGCCCCGTCGACGATCTCCTTCGCAGTAATCGTGCCTGCGTGCGCCGCAGCGGGCACCACCAGCGCCTTCACGGTCTCGCCGCGCTTCCCGTCCTTCACGCCGATCACGCACACTTCATGGATAGCCGGATGCCGGTACATCAGCGCTTCGACTTCGGCCAGCCACACCTTGTAGCCGGACGCGTTGATCATGCGTTTCAGGCGATCGGTCATGAAAAAATAACCGTCTTCGTCGATATGTCCCAGATCGCCGGGGCCGGATGTAACGGCCCAGGCGCGGGCGCCGCCCGATCACATCCTGCCACGGCGTAACGCCGGCAATCCTGAACGTCTTGCGCGGGGACGCGACGAATTCAGGCGATGATTGCGCCGCCATCCACGGCGAAATCCTGACCGGTGACGTGGCGCGACGCCTCGCTCGCAAGAAACACGATCGGGCCTTTGAGATCTTCGTCACCACCGAGACGCTGCAACGGCGTGCGCGAGACGATCGCATCTTCGAGTTTGCCGAGCAGACCGGCCGACATCTTCGAAGGGAAAAAGCCCGGGCAGATTGCATTGACGTTGATGTTGTACTTGCCCCATTCCGCGGCCAGCGCGCGCGTGAAATTGATCGCGGCGGCCTTCGACGTGTTGTACGCAATCGTGTTCATGCCGGGCGGCGATCCCTTCAACCCCGCCACCGAAGCGATATTCACGATCTTGCCCGCGCGCCGCGGGATCATGCTGCGCTTGCCGACTTCGCGAGCGAGAAAGAACGGTGCGTTGACGTTCAGGTTCATGACCTTGTGCCACGCTTCGTCGGGATAGTCTTCGGCGGGTGCGCCCCACGTCGCGCCCGCGTTGTTGACCAGAATATCGATGTGCTCATGGGCACCCAGCACTTCATCCACGAGGCCGGGAATGCCCTCGAAGCGCTGCAGGTCGTTGACCACCGTTTGCACTTCAATGCCGCGTTGTTGCAGATGCGTTTTCGCTTCAGCGAGTTCGTCGACCTTGCGCGCGGTAATGGCGACGCGACAGCCCATTTCGCCGAGAGCCTCGGCCATTTGCAGACCGAGTCCGCGCGAGCCTCCGGTGATAAGTGCAACCTTGCCGTCCAGTTGAAACAGATCCTTCACAGACATTGTCTCGCTCCTCCAGATTGTTCTGCTGTGCAGATTTGTAGACCACCTTGTGCACCCATCATACGTGCCGGAATTCAGCCTGTAAATAAAAGCACGATCATTCGTTTTCGTTATAAACTGGCACGTATCGTCGTCAGGCGAAGCATGGGGAATTACCCGGATGCCACGCTTTTCAGCCACGTCGTGCTGATGCGTTGAGTCGTGTTTTTCCCCTAAGCATCGAGCGATTCGACGCATTGCGCTCGATATCGTGATTGCGTGAATGCGGTCGCGGCAAAAGCTATCGTGCGCGGATCTGCAGCGCGAAACGCGGAACATCCTTGATGCACGTGATTGACGGCAGAGCCGCAACGGTTATCGGATCCGCTGCTAACGCGGCGCTCCAGCCAGTTTTTCCAACATGAGCCCGTGCGCTGGAGTATTGTTTAAGCGCGCCGGGAGCGTCGCAGCATGACTCTTCTACAAGACAGGGGTGCTCCTCGTGGGCGGAAAGTGCTCGCAAGCGCGTGGGTCTTTTTGCATGCAACGAAGCGACATCAACTTTTCGAGGATGGAGAAAACGTGAAAACAGTCAATCTTTTAAAGGCGCTCGGCATCGCATTGTATGTAGCAACCGCGTCCAGCGTCTATGCGCAGTCGAGCGACGCGACGACGTCCGGCGGCACGTCGGCGCCCAGTGCCAAAACAGTAAAAAAAGCGGACCGCTCGCTGGGTTTGCAAGTGCGCAAGGCTCTGTCGAAAGCGCAGGGTTTTGACGTGTCGAACGTGTTTGTCCGGGCTCGCGGCGGCGTGGTAACGCTGAGTGGATCGGTGCCCGACGGCGCGCAGATTCCGCAGGCGGAGGAAGTGGCGAAGAACGTGACCGGCGTGAAGTCGGTGAATAACAAACTGACGATTGGGACGCAAGGCGGCGGAGGTTAGGCGCCTGCGCTTTCACCGGCGACTGACCGGGTGACGACAGGCGGCGCCGCTCGTCGCTCAATGAGAGCGTGAGGTGCTGCCTGTCGTCCTGGCATTTGAAACTCGCCGCTTCATTTCATCCCGTGCGAAGCGGGTTCATCCACGGCATCTGCCCGATACCCGATGCGCAATGGCCGTTCATCGCCGGCAGCATTATCACAGGCGTTTAGCGATCCGCCTCAGTGTGAAGCGCAACGCGTCGAAGAACGTTGGGCACAGCAGCGTTCAGGTCATGCCCAATGGCCGTCGATCCAACGCCAGTTGGGCCCGATCTGCATCCAGTGTCCAGGCACCCAGTGATACCCGGCGCGCATCGGCATCCAGTGGCCGCCCACCCAGACATAATGGCCTTGATCCCAATGCCAGCGGCCTTGGTCCCACACATAGCCGACGCGCGGGGCCGGCACGACTTCGACGCGCGGCGGCGGCGGCGCCATCGGCGCGACGATCACCGTCTGCGCGAAAGCCGGCGCAGCCGTGAGCGTGGCGGCGGCGCACGTCAGCGCGACGGCCAGCGTGGAAGTGAGAAGGCGAACTGGTTTGGTGAATGTCATGCTGGTTTCTCCCATCAAAAGCCGAAGCCAGAAGCGGCTTCGTTTCTTCTTGAACGCAGCGGCGGGAAAAATCCGTCGCTACGCGTTGTTGAAAAATTCGAAAGGGAAGAAGGATGCGCGAAAAACCGCGCTGAGACGCGAGACGCAGGGTCGCAGCCGTTCGCGCGTTGCCATGCGGCGTCAGCAGAATGACGGGTACGAGAGCTGAGATTGCGGCATTGGCGCGAGGGTCACCAACACTGTCCTTGCGCTACGGCGCACTAGCCGGTGAGGTATCCTTGCCGGTTTCCCGACCTCTATCCGCACCTGCCCCGATGGCCGATTTCCCCTTCGACGCCGTACTCTTCGACTGCGACGGCGTGCTCGTCGACTCCGAACCCATCACCAACCGCGTGCTCACTGAAATGCTCGGCGAGCTCGGCTGGCAGTTGAACGTGGCGGAGACGATGCGTATTTTCGTCGGCAAGGCCGTCAGGGACGAAGCCGCGCTGATCGAAGCACGCACCGGTTTCGCCATCACGACAGATTGGCTCATGCAGTTTCGCGCGCGCCGGAATGCGGCGCTGGATGTCGAGCTGAGTGCGATTTCCGGCGCGCCGTCGGCAGTGCGCGAGTTGCATGCGTTGCTCAACGGACGCATCGCGGTCGCATCCGGCGCCGACCGCATCAAGGTCGAATTGCAGCTCGTGAAAGCCGGGATTTTCGACTGCTTCGAAGGACGTATCTTCAGCGGCCACGAAATGCCCCGCAGCAAACCCTATCCCGATGTCTACCTCGCCGCGGCCGCAGGTCTTGGTGTGGACCCGGCACGCTGTGCCGTGGTCGAGGATACCGTCACCGGCGCAACGGCGGGCGTTGCCGCGGGCGCCACGGTGTTCGGCTATTGCCCGGTCGAGCTCGGCCACAGCAGCACGACCGCGTTGCACGGCGCGGGTGTCGTGCATGTGTTCAGGGACATGGCCGAGCTACCCGCCCTGCTCGCGGAATGGCGCGGTGTGTCGACCTGACCGCGCGAGCTGACTGCGTGCGGCTACTCGAAAGCCGGATCGATCGGCACGCGGTAGCCGACCGCGAGCCGGTTTGTTTCGTTGGCCATGCCCACTACCGCGAGCAATTCGCCGAACATCTCGTCGGTCATGCCGGCGCGGCGTGCCGCCGCCGTATGGCTGGCCACACAGTACCCGCAGTTGTTCGTCACGCTTACCGCAACATAGAGCAACTCCTTGACGAGCGGATCGAGCGCGCCAGGCGCCATCACATCTTTCAGACTGTCCCACGTGCGCGCAAGTGTGGGCGGATGCTGGGCAATGTACTTCCAGAAGTTGTTGACGTCGTCGACCTGACGGGTCTGCTTGATATCGTCGTATACGGCTTTGACTTCCGGCGACGCCGCGGAATACTCGACGGCTTTGAGCTGGCACATGGGTTCTCCTTACCTTGCAGACGGGAATCGGCGAACTGTGCGCGCGGAGCGCACGGTTCATGGTGGCGGTCTATTGTGCCGTGATTTTCAGCGCGCTTCACGCCTGCATGACGGGCTAGAGAATGTCGGTGATTTGCCGACACCGGCCTGCGGCCAGTTGGCCGGCCTCCATCACACTTGTCGGTCGATTCCGCGGAGAAGCATGCGCCACGCAGCTTTACGGCCGGTGGCATGGTGTGTGCAATCGATCGGTTTGAGTGCGGCAATCTCCGCTCTCCTCGATCCACTCACTCCGTTGGAGATCCACCATGAAAACGCTCGTCCTCAAAGACCTGGCCCGTATCGACGAACTCGACCGTGCGGCGTCGCTATCCATTCGCGGCGGCATTGCCTGCCTGACACGCGAAACGCCTTCCGCCTGCCCTGGCGGACTGGAGCCCGTGCTCGTGCGGCGCGGCTGGAATCCTTGTCCGCCGGTTCATTCCGGTTGCGGACCGGTCTACTTCCCGTTCGGCAAGCTGCCGTCGCACGCGGAGCCGACCGTGGTGCCGCTGTAATGCGCCGGCACGACCAGCAAAAAGCAGGAAGCCCCGCAAGACTTCGCCTTGCGGGGCTTCGTTACGACCGCTCAGGATGCCGGTCTAGCGGGACATCATGTGCATGCTGACGTTGTGCATGACCCACAACGTGCCGCCGATCACGATGATCGCGGTCAGCAGCGTGAAGGCAAACGCCATCACATTCCAGCGCTGCTCGGACGACGTATTCATGTGCAGGAAGAAAACCAGGTGCACGACGATCTGTACGAGCGCGAGGCCCGCAATCGCGAACAACGCGTGCTCGCCCGTCAACTTCCCTGTCATGACGAGGCCGAAAGCCGCCACGGTCAGAACGACGGAGAGAATGAAACCCACCGTATAGCTGCCGAGACTGCCGTGACTTTCGCCTGCGTGTGCGTTATGGCTATGGTCCATTTAGATTACGCTCGCAAGATAGACGAAGGTGAAGACGCCGATCCACACGACGTCCAGAAAATGCCAGAAAAGGCTCAGGCACGTCAGGCGAATCATGTCGCGTTCGGTCAGATCGCGATGACGCATCACCTGGACGGCGAGCACCACCATCCAGATCAGGCCGCACGTAACGTGCAAACCGTGCGTGCCGACCAGCGTGAAGAACGACGACAGGAACGCGCTACGGCCAGGGCCGGCACCTTCGGCGATAAGGTGCGAGAACTCGCGCATTTCCAGCGTCAGAAACGCGAGGCCGAGCAGGAACGTCACGGCGAGCCAGAACAGCAGCACGCCCTTCCTGTTCTTGTGCGCGCCCAGCATCGCGAAACCGTACGTAATGCTGCTCAGCAGCAGCATCGTCGTTTCGAGCGCGACGCCGGGAATCTCGAAGAGATCCTTACCGCTCGGGCCCCCGGCGAACTGGTGGCCCATCACCGCGAACACGGCGAACAGCGCTGCGAAGATGACGCAATCGGTCATCAGATACAGCCAGAAACCGAATACCGAATGCGACGGCACGTGATCCGGCGCGAGATGCGGCTGGACCGCAATAGTCTTCTGTAACATCAGTCCACCTCCAACGCGACCTGGGCACCCGTGCCGCTGTGCTTCTCTTCAATCAGCGCGACCGTGTCGGCCGGGATGTAATAGCCCTCGTTTTTCATGAAGCTATAAACGATCACCGTGCCGATCGCACCGACGAGACCGACGATGGCCAGCCACCAGATGTGCCAGACACCGGCAAAGCCGAGCACCAGCGAGAACAGACCCACCAGCAGACCCGCCGACGTGTTCGACGGCATGTGAATGTCGCGATACACCGGTTGTGCCGGCTTATCCTTGCGCGACTTCATATCGCCGAACGCATCCAGCTTGCGCACCGTCGGGATGATCGCGAAGTTGTACACCGGCGGCGGCGAACTCGTCGCCCATTCCAGCGTATTAGCATTCCACGGGTCGCCCGTGAGGTCGCGATTCTGCGGCAGATTGCGGTCACGGATACTCACGTACAGCTGCGCCAGCTGGCAGGCGATACCGATAGCGATCAGGACTGCGCCGACCGCGGCGAAGACCAGCCACGGATGCCATGCCGGATTGTCGTAGTGATTCAGACGGCGCGTCATGCCCATGAAGCCGAGCACATACAGCGGCACGAACGCGACATAGAAGCCGATCTGCCAGAACCAGAACGCCGCCTTGCCGAGTTTTTCATTCAGCTTGAAACCGAACACCTTCGGGAACCAGTAGTTGAAGCCGGCCAGATAGCCGAACAGCACACCACCAATGATCACGTTGTGGAAGTGGGCGATCAGGAACAGGCTGTTGTGCAGCACGAAGTCCGCGCCTGGAATCGCCATCATCACGCCGGTCATGCCGCCGATCGTGAACGTGATCATGAAACCGATCGTCCACAGGATCGGCGTGGTGAATTCCAGACGGCCCTTGTAGATCGTAAACAGCCAGTTGAACACTTTCACGCCGGTCGGAATCGCAATCACCATCGTCGCGATGCCGAAGAACGCATTCACATCCGCGCCCGAACCCATCGTGAAGAAGTGATGCAGCCAGACGAGGAACGACAGCACCATGATCGCGCAGGTCGCCCACACCATCGTCTTGTAGCCGAACAGCGGCTTTTTGGCGAAGGTCGCCACGACTTCCGAGAAGATACCGAACGCCGGCAGGATCAGGATGTACACCTCGGGGTGACCCCATGCCCAGATCAGGTTCAAGTACAGCATGGCGTTGCCGCCGGCGTCGTTCGTGAAGAAGTGCATGCCCAGATAGCGGTCCAGACCCAACAGCGCAAGCGTGACGGTCAGGATCGGGAACGACGCCATGATCAGCACGTTGGTGCACAGCGTGGTCCACGTGAACACCGGCATCTTCATGAACGTCATGCCCGGCGCGCGCATCTTCACGATCGTCACGAAGAAGTTCACACCCGTCAGCAAGGTGCCGATACCGGAGAGTTGCAGACTCCACAGGTAATAGTCGACCCCGACGCCCGGACTGAACTGCAGTTCGGAGAGCGGCGGATAAGCCAGCCAGCCGGTTTGCGCGAATTCACCGATCACCAGCGAAACGTTGATCAGGATCGCGCTGACCGCGGTCATCCAGAAGCTCAACGAGTTGATGAACGGGAACGCGACGTCACGTGCGCCGATCTGCAGCGGCACGATGATGTTCATCAGGCCGATCATGAAGGTCATCGCCATGAAGAAAATCATGATGACGCCGTGTGCCGTAAACACCTGATCGTAATGATGCGGCGGCAGATAGCCCGGGTTGATATAGGCCAGCGCCAGTTGCAGGCGCATCATGATCGCATCGGAGAAGCCGCGCAGCAGCATGATCAGCGCCACGATGATGTACATGATGCCGAGCCGCTTGTGGTCGACGGAAGTCAGCCACTCCGTCCACAGATAGCGCCATTTGCCGAGATAGGTGACCGTGCCGAGCACGGCCAGCCCGACGAGCGCCATGAAGATGCCCGCGCCCACGATGATTGGCTCGTGATACGGAATCGCATCGAGCGTAAGTTTTCCGAACATGCGTTACCCCTTAGGCCCACAGTTAGCGTCCTTCATGTTGTCGAGGACGTTACCGTTGTTATATCGGGCAATGATGTTGTGAAAGAGCTTCGGATCGACCGTCGAGAAGTAGCGCACCGGCTCCTTCTCGGTCGGCGCGGATACCGTGTGGTAACGGTCCATGCTGAGGTTGTCCGACGAAGCGCGCACTTTCGCAACCCACGCGTTGAACTCTTCCGGCGAAGTGGCGAGCGCGCGGAACTTCATGTCCGAGAAACCCTTGCCGCTGAAATTCGCCGCAGTGCCCGCGTAGTCACCGGCTTCGTCCGCGATCAGGTGCAGACGCGTCTGCATGCCTGCCATCGCGTAGATCTGGCCGCCGAGTTGCGGGATGAAGAACGAGTTCATCACCGTGTCCGACGTGATCACGAAGTTCACCGGCGTGCCGACCGGGAACGCCAGTTGGTTCACCGACGCAATGCCGAGGTCCGGATAGATGAAGAGCCATTTCCAGTCGAGCGCGACGACTTCGACGTTGATCGGCTTCACCTGCGACTCGAGCGGCTTGTACGGATCGAGCTCGTGCGTGGTTTTCCACGTCAGCACGGCAAGGAACAGAATGATCAGCGTCGGAATCGTCCAGATGGCGATTTCGACACCGGTCGAATGCACCCAGCCCGGACGGTACTCCGCGCTTTTGTTCGACGCGCGGTAACGCCACGCGAACAGCAGCGTGAGCGCGATCACCGGAACGACCACGATCAGCATGGCCCAGGTGGACGTGGCAATCAGCTCACGTTCCGCCAGACCCACACTCCCCTTCGGATTCAGAATATCGAGGTTGCTGCAACCCGAGAGCAGCAACGCGAGGCTGGCGGAAAGGAAACTTGTCGACCCTCGCAGAGTCTTTCCTTTCATAACCATTGCCTCTCATTTACGACTTCAACAAACGTCATTCGACCGGTCTCCCAATAGTAAGCGCTCGCATAATAGTGGGACGATTTGCCGCGATAAACCCTCGTTTCTGCAACGATCTATTGCGCCGCAATACAGTGCGACACGTTGCCGCACGCCTGCGCGCAGATGCGCGCCTGCCATGCTCCATTGCGGAGCATCGGGGGAATCGGAAAATCACAACGTCCCTTCAAACAGGCACTAAAATGCGGCGCGACCTGAGTGATCGCGCCGCATCGGGTGCATGCAAAGAGACTTGAACGCGGAAGAAAAAACGTGTTGGCGAAGCAGCATTCGCGAGGCGAATGCTGCAACTGCGCAGTATCCCGTTCGATCAGCCCGGCGAGCGGGTTCTCACGGCCACGAGCGCGGGCGCCGCGGCCTGCAGATGTTCGCCGCCTTCGGCCGGTGCAGTGTCAGAAGGATGAACCGGGCGCTCCGATTGAGCCAGCAGCGTGCCGACCGACGGATCGATCGCATCGGTGAACGGCTTCGGATCGATGCCGATGGCGAGCACCAGCAACGCCATCGCGCCGAGCAGCACGAACTCACGCTTGCCGAGATCCTTGAGGTTCGCCACGCGCGCGTTCGCAATCGCACCGAAGATCACGCGCTTGTACATCCACAACGTGTAGGCCGCGCTCAGAATCAAGGTGGAAGCGGCGATTGCGCCGATCCAGAAATTGAAGCGGATCGTGCCCATCAGCACCATGAATTCACCGACAAAACCCGAGGTGCCAGGCAGGCCGATGTTGGCCATGGAGAACAGCATCACGAACGCGGCGAAACGCGGCATGGTGTTGGCAACGCCGCCGTATTCGGCGATCGATGCAGTCTTCGTGCGGTCGTAGAGCATACCCGTGCACAGCAGCATGGCGCCGGACACCACGCCGTACGACAGCATCTGCACGATCGCGCCGGCCTGGCCGATACGGTTGAAGACGAACAGGCCGAGCGTCACGAGACCCATGTGCGCGACCGTCGAATACGCGAGCAGGCGGCGCATGTCGGTCTGCACGAGTGCCAGCAGGCTCGCGTAGATCACCGCGACCAGCGAGAGCGTGATCATCATCGGCGCGAAGAAGTGGCTTGCCTGCGGCGCGATCGGCAACGCGAAACGCAGCAGACCGTAGCCGCCCAGCTTCAGCATGCCGATCATCACGGCAGCCCCGGTCGGGCCGTCGAGGTGAACGTCGGGCAGCCACGTGTGCAGCGGCCACATCGGCACCTTCACGCCGAAGGCCGCGAGGAAACCGAGGAAGATCAGAACCTGCGGCCAGGTGCCGAGGTGCGTCTCACGCCACAGCGCGAGGTCGAAGCTGTGCGTCTGGCTGTACAGGTACAGCATGGACATCAGCATCATCAGCGAGCCGAGGAACGACACGAAGAAGAACTTCACCGCCGCATACGTGCGGTTCGTTTGCCCCCAGGTCCCGATCAACAGATAGAGCGGAATCAACGTCGCTTCGAACGAGATGAAGAACAGCATGCCGTCGAGCGACGCGAAAACGCCCTGCATGAAGCCCGACAGCATCAGGAACGCGCCGAAGTACTGCGCGGTCCGCTCCGTGATCGACTCCCACGAGGCCACCACGATGATGATCGTGGTGAGCGCGGTCAACGCGACGAGCCACAGTGAGATCCCATCCACGCCCACATGCCAGGCGATATCGAACGTGGGCGACCACCTGACGTTCTCGACGAACTGCATCGACGTGACGTCGTTGCGGAAATTCGACACCAGCGGAATCACCGGCAGGAAACCCGCAACCGCGCCGGCCAGCGCGAGCCACCGGGTGCGGCTACGTGCCGCGTCGGATCCGGCGCGCAAAACAACCAAGCCGGCGACAATGGGAATCCAGATAAGAAGGCTAAGAAGAGGCAATGGCATGTGCTCTGTCAAAAACTTGAAGTACAAAACGCCGCGTCAACGCCTTCAGAATGCAAGGCATTGAAATGGATATGTAGGCTTGGTTTCGCTGAAATGGACGTCGAAGCGGTGGTGTCCGCTACACGTTTACCCGCAGTCGAATGACCGAGGGTGGGAGATTACCAAGATAAGAATACTTTTGCAGCGCAACACTGCTGAAACGCCGTTGACAACGCAGTATTGCCGCGCGCGGCCTTGCGAAATGAATAAAAATGTGCAGATGCACAAAGCCATTGACGCGCCTGGCCGAAGGCGAATTTGCGCGAAAAAGCATGCAATTGAGATGCTGTTATTGAATTTTGCGTGAGCACTTCAGGACGCGTTTCAAGCCGGGGTAGAAAATGCCGAAGCGCGGAACGTCGAGGGTATGAATTTCGAAGGTTCAGCGAAAATTTTTACCCGTTCGCGGACAAAAAAATTTTTGATCGGCCGCGCCGATTTCAATCCCGCACACGGCGCCAGAGAAGACCGGCGACCGAATGGCCGCGTCATTTCACGCCGGTTGCATACGTGCTCCGAGCTTCTGCGAGCCTTACAGAAGCCGCATATACTTCGGCGATTCAAGCCAATGTTCGTGCATGCGTGCGTCGCATCATTCGCCCGTCTGAACGCCCCGCCGCTTATCCGCCACACTTTTCGGAAACCGCATGCTGCTTCGTGAGGAAAGTGTCGTTCCCGCGCTCGAGTGCCGTGGACTGAGCAAGACATACGGCGCGGGCCGTATCGTGCTGGCGTACCTCGATTTCACACTCGCGCCCGGCGAGTTCGTCGCGATCATGGGTGATTCCGGCGTCGGCAAATCGACGCTGCTCAATCTGGTGGCCGGCCTCGACAGTGCGGATAGCGGCGACGTGATCATCGACGGCAGCGCCGTTTCGCGTCTGGACGACAACGCGGCGACCCGCTTGCGCCGGCAGAAACTCGGCTTCGTCTTTCAGGCGTTTCACGTGCTGCCTCACCTGACGCTCGCGCAGAACGTGACGCTGCCCTTGTTGCTGAACGATCTGCCCACTGTCGCCGCGCTCGATATGCTTGCGGCCGTCGGTCTGAGCGGACGCGGCGACGACTTTCCGCGCCAACTCTCGGGCGGCGAACTGCAGCGGGTCGCGATCGCGCGAGCCCTCGTGCATCGCCCGAAACTGATTCTCGCCGACGAACCCACGGGCAACCTCGACCCCGACACCGCCCACGACGTGCTCGCCCTGTTCCGCGCGCAAAGCAAGGCGACCGGCGCGGCCACGATCATGGTGACGCACTCGGAGGCCGCCGCGGCCGTTGCCGACCGCATCCTGATTCTGAGCGACGGCGGTCTGCACGCCTCGTCCCGGACCTCCGCGCCTTTCGGTTCACGGTCCCCCGCAGCTTCCGCCGACGATGTCCACTGATTCACGCTCGCGGCCACGCGTGCAAGGGCATCGCTTCCTCGCGCGCTGGCTGCTGGGCGCCGAGTGGCGCAGTCACCGCGGACGTGCGCTAGTTGCGATTGCAACGATCGCGCTCGGCGTCGCGCTCGGTTACGCCGTGCAGTTGATCAATAGCGCGGCCTTCAACGAATTCTCCGCAGCGGCGCGCAGCCTGTCGGGCGAGGCCGATCTGCAGGTGCGCGGCGCCCAACCTCTGGCCGACGAGGCCATCTATCCGCAACTCGCGAACGCGCCCGGTGTTGCGCTGGCCAGCCCCGTGCTCGCGCTCGATGTGACCGTGCCCAAGCGGAGCACGGCACTGCCGGTGCTCGGCATCGACGTGTTCAAGGCAAGCCGTATTGCACCCGACCTGACAGGCGTGCCCTCACCGGACCGGCCGCTCGATACACTCGCAGCGGATACCGTGTTTCTCTCGTCGGCAGCCCAGCAATGGCTCAACGTGAAAGTCGGCGACGACGTGGCGTTGCGAAGCGGCACCTCGATCGTGCATTTGCGCGTGGCCGGCGGCATTGTCAGAACGCGGCCCGGTCAGCGGCTCGCAGTCATGGATATCGCCGCCGCGCAGTGGAAGTTCGGCGGAATCGGCAAGCTGTCGCGCGTCGATGTACAACTCGAACGCGGTGTCGACAGGGAACGCTTCAGGCGCGATCTGCAAGCGCGGCTCGGCAACCAGTGGGTCGTTTCCGAAACCCGCGATGCCGAAAGCCGCACCGATCGCCTCTCCCGCGCGTACCGGATCAATATGAATGTTCTCGCGCTGGTGGCGTTATTCACCGGTGCGTTTCTCGTGTTTTCGACGCAGGCGCTAAGCGTCGTGCGACGCCGCGCGCAATTCGCCATGCTGCGTGTGCTCGGATTGACGCGTGGCCAGCTGCTGCGCCAGATTCTGCTGGAAGGCGCGCTGTTGGGCCTGCTCGGTTCACTCGCGGGACTCGCGCTCGGCTATGCGATGGCGAGCGGCGCGCTGCATTTTTTTGGCAGCGACCTGGGTGGCGGCTACTTTCCCGGCGTGCAGCCGCAAGTGGGCTTCGAACCGCTGGCGAGCGCGTTGTTCCTGACACTCGGACTCGCCGTTTCGATATTGGGCAGTCTTGCTCCCGCGCTGGAAGCCGTACGTGCCCGGCCCGCCGCGGCGCTCAAGGCAGGCGCCGAAGAAGCTGCGTTGGCGCGGCTCGCCACACCGTGGCCGGCGCTGCTGTGCCTGCTGGCCGCCGCCATCCTCACGCAGTTGCCGCCGCTGTTCGATGCGCCGATTGGCGGCTACGTGGCCGTTGCGTTGCTGCTGGTCGGCGGGATCGCGCTGATGCCGCGCGTGACCGCGCTCATCTTCGGCGCGGCGAGCCGTGCGGCTGCAACGCGGCGGCGCACCGGCGCGGTCGGCACGCTGGCGCTCGCGCGTGTTGCGAACGCGCCGGGGCATGCTTCGATCGCAATGGGCGGCGTGCTGTCGAGCTTCGCGCTGATCGTTGCGATGGCAATCATGGTGGCCAGCTTCAGGGTTTCCGTCGAAGACTGGCTGGTGCATCTGCTCTCCGCCGATCTCTATGTACGCGTCGCGCCAAACGGCGATACCGGCGGTCTGCGGCCCGACGAACAATCCCGGCTGGCCGCCGTGCCCGGCATCAGGACAGCCGCATTTACGCGCATCTCGCGTCTCGCACTCGACCCTGCGCGGCCCGACGTCGCCTTGCTCGCGCGTGAAATCGATGCTGCCGGCCCAGGCGCGAATCTGCAGATGACCGGACCGGCGCTGCCGCCTTCCGGACTTCGCGCGGATGAAACACCTGTTTGGGTATCCGAAGCAATCGTCGATCTGTATGGATACAGGCCGGGCCAACGTGTGCAATTGCCGCTTGGCGAGCGCGGTCACGTGTTCGTGGTGGCCGGCGTATGGCGTGATTATGCGCGGCAGACTGGCGCGATCCAGATACGGCTCGCGGATTACCGGCGCTTGACCGGCGACACGAGCGCGACGGATGTGGCCGTCACCATTGAACCGGGGACGAGCGTCGAGCGGGTCGTCGCGGGGCTGCGCGCGCTGCCCTTTGGAGCATCGCTGGATCTGTCGCTGCCGGGCGAGATTCGTGCGCGCACGCTGGTGATCTTCGATCGCAGTTTTGCGGTCACCTATCTGCTCGAGGCGGTCGCGATCGTGATCGGCCTGTTCGGCGTGGCAGCGACGTTCTCCGCGCAAACGCTCGCGCGAGCCCGTGAGTTCGGCATGCTGCGGCACGTCGGCGTGACGCGCTCGCAAGTGCTCGCTATCCTGGCGCTCGAAGGCGGCATGCTCACCGCGTGCGGGATTGCAATGGGCTTCGTGCTCGGGTTCGCGATCAGTCTGATCCTGGTGTTCGTCGTCAATCCGCAGTCGTTTCACTGGAGCATGTCGCTGCACGTGCCGTGGACGGCGTTAGGCAGCGTCGCGTTGGTGATGCTGGCTTCGTCGTGTTCGACGGCGGTGATAGCCGGACGCGGCGCCGTGTCGGTGGATGCGGTGCGCGCAGTGAAGGAGGATTGGTGATACGGGCTCTCTCGCATGAGTTGGCACGACGGATTGTGCGTGTCGCGATAGCGCGTGTTGATCTCGCCGGCGATAGTTTTCGGCTCGCCTTGCGGCCGTGCGCGCTGCGAGCGGCGCTCGTGGTTTTGAGTGAGACCGCGTCGATCGGCATGTCGATTGCGCGCGAGATGTCATGCCGGATGTCTGGCGAAATGCCGCCTGTTGAGTCTGCGTGTACGGTCCGTCCGCGCATAGGTCGTCGGGTTCGCGGCTGGCTATCTATCGGAATGCTGACTGCGTCGACCGCATTCGCCGTCCCCTCCGAATTCGCCGCGGTCACACCTGACCATGCAATCGCCCTCCCGCAAGACAGCGGCGCGCACGCGGCGTTTCGCACCGAGTGGTGGTACGCGACAGGTTGGCTCACTACGCCTGACAATCGGCCGCTCGGTTTTCAGATCACCTTCTTTCGCTCCGCAACGGGCCATGACGCCGCAGACCCGAGCGCTTTCGCTCCTTCGCAATTGATCATTGCCCATGCCGCGTTGAGCGATCCTGCACTCGGCCATCTTGCGCACGATCAGCGCATTGCTCGCCAGGGTTTCGGACTCGCCTATGCGAAGCCAGCGAATACCGATGTCAAACTCGATGCATGGAAGATGGTCCGGAACGCCGACGGTCGCTACGACGTCACTGTCGACGCGGACGGCTTTTCTTTGCATCTCATGTTGACGCCGACTCAAGCACCTTTAATTCAGGGCGAACGCGGCTATTCACGCAAAGGTCCGCGCCCCGAGCAGGCGAGCTATTACTACAGTGAGCCGCAACTGCGCGTGACTGGTAGCGTGGTTCGACCGGCGGCGGCGGGCGGTCCGTCGCGTGGCGAGACTGCTGTGACGGGTATGGCGTGGCTCGATCACGAGTGGTCGAGCACGTTGCTCGACGCCGATGCCGTGGGATGGGATTGGTTGGGCGCCAATCTCAATGACGGTTCTGCGCTGATGGCATTCAAGGTTCGCGGTCGCGATGGACGCGCCGTGTGGGCGCACGCGGCATTTCGCCAACCCGATGGCGAAGTCACGACGTTCGGTGCCGATCAGGTTGACTTTACGCCGCGGCGCATATGGCGCTCGCCGCGAACGGACACGTCCTATCCGGTGTCGATGACTGTCAAAACCGGCACGCTGACATGGCAACTCGACCCGCTGATGGACGATCAGGAACTCGATTCGCGGCAATCGACCGGCGCGGTGTATTGGGAAGGTGCGGTGCGGGTGAAACGCGAAGGCGTGCAGGTGGGGCGGGCGTATCTTGAGCTGACGGGCTACGCGAAGGCGGTGCGACTGGGGAAGGAGTGAAGGGGGTTGTTCGTGTCGGGTTTTCGCGCTGATCCGGTTCTGTAAGGGCGGTGTGGAGGGGTTGGTAAACGCAGAAACCCCACCTTTTTGGGGTGGGGTTTCTGTCTGCTGCGGGGGAGCCTGACGATGACCTACTTTCACACGGGTAATCCGCACTATCATCGGCGTGGCGTCGTTTCACGGTCCTGTT